>LCJU01000017.1 GCA_000994815.1 candidate division WWE3 bacterium GW2011_GWC2_44_9
GCTCCATTGGTTTGCACAATGTCCTGACTGGGCTCAAACGTGACGGTTTTCTCAACTTTCTTGCCCGTTGTTGGATCGAACACCAAACGGGTCACTTCGGTCACGTAGACTACTTCCTCTTTGTTTTTGGTCATGTCCCTGGTCATATTATCAACCTCGGCATTTATGTCAGGCTCGCTTACTTCAATTTTCTCCTGTTCAGCAATTTTAGTCAATACAATTGGTATAATTAGTAGGTCATGCCCAAACCCACTTGCCCCAAGTTTGCGATAATCCTGTTAACTACTATTATCTTATCTGGTGTCTATTTTGCGGTGCCCCGACACGCCAGAACAGAGACCAAGTGTGCTTCGCAGGATTACTTTGAAGACCACTACGACGAATGTTCTAGCTTAATAAAAACCACCTCCAAAAAGCTGGAAGACGTTAGAAACCAAAAAAACTCCATTAACCAGCAGATTCAAAACTACCTTTCCACCCTTACCGTAACCGATGCTCAAATTGCTGACCTTAAAACCAAAATCCAACAAGTCCAGGCGCAACTTACAGAAATAGAAAAAAACTTAAACAACAGAAAAGGCTCCCTAGAGGAAAAAACCCTCATCAGGAATAAAATCGTTAGATCGTTTTATCAAATGGGCAGAGCTAATCCGGTAGAGATTCTCTTTGCTATAGAAGAAGGGGAAAACTCCGGTCAGGACTTTGTGATGCGCGATATTTTTGAAGATACTGTGGCTGAAGAGGTCATAAAGCAAATTATTTCCCTTAACATGGAGATTAAAAGTTTTGAAAGCGACAAAGAAGAGGCCGGTAAATTACGGGCCGACTTGGAAGAGTCGCAAAAAACCCTGCTTTCTCTAAAAGCCGATATAGACAGAAAAAAAGCCGAAGCCCAAAACCAGTATACGGAATTGGAGAAAAAAAGTCAGAGCTATGAAGAAACAATAGCTAAACTTTCCGCTTTACAGCAATCTGTTTTGGCCGCCAAGTCGGGGAGCGAGAGCGGCAGCGTTGGGGACTACGAGCCGCCAAAGGCTGCGCTTCCCAGTCCAAAATTTAGTCCGGCTTTTGTGGCTATAAGCTATGGCGCTTACACGCATTACAAAGGCATGAGTCAATATGGAGCAAAAGGCCGGGCAGAGGACGGCAAAGATTACAAAGACATTCTAAAGTTTTATTACAATACCGGGGTTAAAAAAGTTAACGACTTCCCGTCAAAAATATCGGTTTCTGGATACGGCAAGCTGGATTTTCAATACTACCTTTATGGCATAGCCGAAATGCCTTCAAGCTGGCCATCTGATGCGCTTAAAGCCCAGGCTATTGCGGCAAGGACTTATGCCTATGCATATGCCAAGTCTGGCAAGACAATTTGCACCACCCAGGCGTGCCAAGTATTTTCTTCTTCCAAGGCTAAAACCCCTCCGAGCGCATGGGAGAAGGCGGTTGATGACACTAAGAGCGTTGTGCTGGATGGGAGCGTTACCGCCTACTATTCTGCCACAACCGGCGGTTACATAGAAAGTATCGGGTGGGATGTAAAAGGCAGCTGGCCTAACGGGGCATACGAGAAACGGGCCGGTTCGCCGTGGTTCTATAAAGCCTGGTATACAAAGTCGTACAACGACTCATCCACCTGCGGAAGAAGCGACCCCTATTTGACGGAAGAGGAAATGGCAGATATTCTCAACGCAATTGTTGTTTGGGAAAAGGGTAATTCAACCGACAGAGGTAAAGTTACGCCCTTTACTACCAGTTGCTGGGGTGGCAGCCCTTACTCCAAGGATAAAATGAAGGATCGGGCGGGCGATCTAGGTACAGCATATTCGGACATTAGTTCGGTAGATGTGGAAATAGGCAATAACGGTCAAACTATTTATGCTAAGTTTAGTACGGACCAAGGGAACGTAAGCATAAAAGGCGATACGTTTAAAACGGTTTTTAACCTTAGGGCTCCCGGCTATATTTCCATTAAAGACCGCTTGTACGAAGTTGTTAAGAAGTAACATATCTTGCTATGATGCGCATATGAGCTTTTGGCGTGGTGCGTTTGTGCTTCTTTTTATATTCTCTGTGCTGATAATATTTAAGGGTCCCGGCGACCCGGATTTTGGCTGGCACTATAAGTATGGGGAATACATGGTTGAGCATCGCACATTGTTAAGGGCCAACACCTTTTCTTACACTTTCCCCGACTATGAGTGGGCTAATTCTTATTGGGTTTCCGAGCTGCTCTTGTATCTTACGCATCGCTACTTAGGCAGTTTCCTCGCTGGATTATTATTTACGCTAGTGTTTGTGGCGGCGGTGTTCCTGTTTATTTTTGCTCTCGCTCAAAAGGTAGCCGCAAGTCGTGTAGTTGTTTTATTTTTGCTCCTCCTCGCGTTCCTAAACTTTTCGGCTTACTTAATACCCGTAAGACCACTTGTGTTTAGCACAATTTTCTTAATGCTACTTACTCTCTTGTTTATTAAGGTGCCACTAACTTTTGACCGCGTAGATAAGAAACTGTTTTTGCTGATCCCGCTTTTTCTTGTATGGGCAAATGTCCACGCAGATTTTGTGCTGGGGCTGTTCATAGTTCTTATATACTATTTCGCCGGATTACTGGGAGAGTTCAGCGCGGCCAGAAAGAATTATTTAAAAACATTTGTAATTCTTACTGTTCCTCTTGCGGCATGGCTCGTTACGCTGGTTAATCCGTACGGTGCAACTTTGTGGCTCACCCTCCTAAAAGAGTCTAACCCGTTCCAATTTAGCCATATTGCCGAATGGGTGCCAGTTAATCCCGGTAACCTTACCTATTTTGCGTTATATTGCGTTGTAATAGCCTTGGCTACCTTTTCGCTAGTTGGGGTGAGAAACAAGCTTACGCTATGGTATGTTTTGGTACTTGGTTTTTTTATCATACTTTCGTTTAGATCCCAATACTTTCTTCGGCTGGTTCTTGTGCTTGGAATTATGCCAACGCTGCTTTATTGGTCGGGCATTGCAGGGTTATTTACCAATTTCTTTACTCAAACTGTACTGGCAAAGATGCGTAAAGGTCTTATAATCGTGCTAGTGTTTGCGGTGCTGGCCGGGGGCTTTGTTTTTGTTGGTCAGGTTTTGCAGTGTACAGATCAAGCTTTTTGGGTAAAACGGCAAGGTTACCCCAAGGCCGCTATCGACTACATGCTTAGCGAATATATGCTTAGCAAGAATAAAACACCCGGAAATGTGTTTAACTGGTATGGTTGGGGTGGTTACATGATATGGCAGTATCCAAACATAAAAACCTTTGTAGACGGACGCATGCCTTCTTGGCGTGAGGGAGGCAAATCTGTTTTTGAGGACTATGTAACCGTGCTTGACAGTCCAAAAAACAATTTAGCTATACTTAGTAGGTACAATGTAACGTGGGTACTACTTCCGCCAGATAGTGGGCTGTCAGAATACCTAAGAACTAACAATGTGGGTTGGAAAGAGCTTTACAAAGACGACATTGCCTCAATATTTGTTATAATCAAAGAATGACACCACTGCTGGGAGCGTTTATCAAAGAGCCTAAAGGTGTGCATTTTGACGGCCAGGACAACGCCGAGCAGATCCTCTTATTTTTACGTCAGCATTACATTGTTAACTTAAGGTGGGTTCTAATAACCGCTCTTTTGATCTTTTCCAGGCCTATGTTGGATTTTTTGCTTGGTTTGGGTAATACCAGCCTTGCTCAAATACTGCCACCTAACTACCACCTGGTGGCAAACATCTTAATGTCCCTCTTTACTTTTGGCTATTTTTTTACTAATTTTCTAAACTGGTATTTCAATAGCTACTTGGTCACTAATAAAAGAGTCGTGGATATAGACTTTTATGGACTGATTCACAGAAGATTTTCTGAAGCCCCGCTTAGAAACATTGAGGACGTTACAAATCAGATTTCCGGCTTTGCCCAGGTGATTTTTCACTTTGGTGACGTGTCTATTCAAACAGCCGGGGAGCTTAGGGAGATCACCTTTGAGAACGTACCAAATCCCGATCGGGTGCAGGATACGGTTTCCGATCTGATTTCTAAAATAAAAGGGGAAAGCGAATAGTATGCTTCAAACTTGGGAATCTAACCTTTTGCTGCTGCTTGGTAAAATCTTTTTTATTGTAATATCGGTTATCTACGCCGTTTTTTCGTACATTGTAGTAAGGCAGGTAAATTTAATGAATAAAAGCTTTACAACTTCCCTGCACAGTTTGTTTACGTTTTTTGCCTGGGGCCATTTTTTTGTAGCTTTACTGGTTTGCGTTTTAGTTATTCTCCTTTTGTAAGACATTTCTATGCAGAAGATTAAATCCCAGATTATAGTACCAAACACCCCTGAAGAGTCAGATAAGATTGCCTTTGTGCTGTCTTCTGCAGACAACCCGGAGCATAAAAAGGATTCCAATTATTTTTTGCTGTGTGACTTTGCTTCCAGCAAAAAAGAAAATACCCAGGTCTTTAAGAAAATAATACATGACACATTTACACATATCTTAACTCTGGACGATTCCGCGCCGGTGCTCCAGATTTTGGAAAAGGCGACGCGGGCGTGTAAAGAGGCGGCGGATAAGTTTTCCCAGAATGTGGTGTTTAACGTTGTGGCGGCGGTTTTTGTTGACGACTTCGTCCACATTTCAATTTATGGGGATGCAAAGGCGCTATATCTGGACGGAACGTCGGTTATGCCTATGAACACAGCTAAGGAAGGTAAGTATGCCGGGGTATCGGAAAAAGTGCTTGACGGGAAGGTTATTATCCTATGCTCCCTTGATTTTTATAAAAACTTTCCACCTAAGACTTTGGTTTCATTGACCAAACCGATCCTTTCACAGGATCTTGATAGCCTGTCAAGCGCCGTGATTTTAAAGGTGGATATGGAGAAAAAGGTGCAGCTCCAAGCCGAGCCAGCCTCGCAGGAACCAAAGCCCGTACCAACCGGCAACTCGGTGGGCGGTTATAAGTTGCGGCGGTTTGTTATTCCCCTGGCACTCTCTTTAGCTGTGCTTGCTCTGATCGGCGGGTTTTTAGTGCTTAGAAACCGGTTGGGTGGGGCAAGCGATGGTGGTGGACAAAAGGATCAGGAAAGCAGCGTGCCGCCTCTTATTGAGTCAACGCCAAATGCGCAGGTGGAACCCAAAAGTGAGGTTAAAGGCGAGCTGTCAAAAAAGCTGGACGAAGCCAATAAAGTCAAACGGGTGGTCCCGGAAGTGTTTTATGACATTTCTATTGTAGATTCCAAAGCTGCTCCCACCGAACTTGCTCTTGGGCCAGAGTACGTGGCCGTTGCGGATGCAATCCAGGGGAAGATATACGTTTCCAGTTTGAGCGTAGCCAAGTTTGAGGAGCTCCCACAGCTATTTCCCGAGGTAAAAACCCTTTCTTTTACCGGTACTTTTTTAACCTTTAGCGATAGAGAGGGTATAAAGTATTATGATCTTGCAAAAAAGGCGGTAGTTAACAGTTACTTTGCGGACGCGGTCGCACCTATCACCGGGGCTTCCATTGAGTACTCTGGCTTCACCTACGGGTTTTTTGCCGACAAATTACTCAAATATGCAAAAGTAGGCAATGGTCTAAAAGGCGTGGTGTGGGCGCAAGAATCAAGTTTTGCCGATGCGGTTTCGCTGGGTATAGACGGCAGCATCTACATATTGTTTAAAACTGGCGATATAGCGAAGTACACCGGTGGCGTTAAAGAAGATTTCACAATCGTGGGGCTGGATAAAAATATCCAAAAGCCGTTTAAGCTCCTAGCTGATTCTGCTTTCAAGCAGTTTTATGTTGGCGATGGGGCAGAAGGCAGATTACTGGCTTTTGACTCGGATGGCGTTTTATCCTTTCAACTTAAGCCTGAAGAAGGCAGCGAGTGGATCGACCTGCGGAGTTTTGGCATTTCTGCAGACGAAAAAACCTTTTTCACGCTTGTTGGAACCAAGGTTTATGAGTTTAGCCTATAGAGCGAATGGATTGTATTGTCCTTCCTGCGCTTTTCCTAAACGGCCAAGGCGTCTTTGATTAACTGTCTCGTCTCTGGTGTGATCCTGGAATAATGTGTAGTACTATGGACTTCTGGATCGGAATCGCCACCACCATCTTCACTTGGGAGATATTTTTTCACCTCAAGCGAACTTACCCCCAGCTTTCTTAGAGTATAAAGCGTTAGGCCTAATATAAGTCGCTCCAGTTCTTCATCAACGGCCGCGCAGCCGTCGTGCCAAGGTGCTAACGCAGATAAATTACCCAGTCCATTTGGGGTGTGCCTACTTCGTGTTTCCCCGCATCTGGCAACACGCTTTTTACAGTCAATTCCCATATCTACGTATGCAAGAACCCCGTTTGTACCAGCACCCCTTATGATTGTAAGTAGTCTCCCGTCCTCATACCACCCGTTTGCTTGGTATGCTTGGGATGCGGCGATATAACTGTGACTATTTAGGTTTAGTTCAACTGTTCGCCCTTGGCCTTCTGCAAGCGGATTTAGGGCGTCCAAAATGGTAACATCAACCTTTTCATCAGGAGTCTTTTCGGTAATGATAGTGTCCAAGTGCTCTCTTAACGCTAACATGTCGATATTCTACTATAAATTGCTATACTTACTGCATGTTGTTAGTAAAAAACAGGAGAGCCCGCTACGACTACGAAATCTTGGATACCTACACTGCTGGCGTTGTGCTTTATGGCTACGAGGTAAAGTCGGTGCGGGAAGGTAATGTTAATTTTGAGGGGGCGTTTGTTCAGGTTATCGGCGGAGAAGCTTTTGCTGTCAATCTGCAAATTGGCAGATATTCTCATCAGAGTCAGCAATATAATGAGAAAGAGGCTAGGCGGACTAGGAAGCTGCTGTTGAATAAAAAAGAGGTTTTGAGGCTTGCCCAATCTACAAGCCTAAAAGGTCACTTTGCCATACCGTTGGCTTTAATTCTCCAACATAATTTGGTAAAATTAGAGCTGGGTGTTGCTAGATCAAAGAAAAAGTACCAGAAAAAGCAGGTACTTGTTGAAAGACAGGTTGAACGGGATCTGCAACGGGCCCGCAAAGCACTTTAACAAGGGGATGATCGGCTTCGACTAGCTTTACTTTAGTATATAAGCAAGCCAAAGATGTTGGAATTTTGTGAGGATCCACAAGCTAACGCTTGTGTCTCCTCCCGCCCGCATACGCGGGTGGTTAAGCCCAACAAAGGAAAAATGCAAAGAAAAATGCATACGAGGTTGCTTACGCTACCGCGGTTTACGAACCAGCTTACGCATAAGTAACGTATCCGCCTTAAGCGGACTCGGATCCTGGGCTTTCTATCCGGAGAGTAGCTTAAAAGGGTCTTATACAACCGGAATGAGGGTTTAAAGGTTGGCAGCTTTAAATCCAAAAGGATTAACCTTAAACAACAGCCTAGAAGAGGATTACGGCGCGCCAGAGCACCGCCTTTTGACATAACTTCTGGCTAAGCTTGTAGTACTTAGATATTGAAGAAAGTTAGAACGGGGGTTCGATTCCCCCCATCTCCACCAAATGCAAGTGTCAGGCGAAAATAAAACAATAGCGAAGAACGTAAAGAGCCGATAAAACCCTCGGCACTCCGCTAACGGTTTAATGAACTAAAATATGAAGAATAGTTCCCGATCACAGATTGTTATTTATCAAACGGAAGATGGACAAACAAAAATCAATGTCCAGTTTGAAGATGAGACTGCTTGGCTGACGCAGGACCAGATGGCAGTTTTATTTAATAAGTCAAAATCGACTATAAACGAGCATATACAAAATGTTTATCAGGAAAATGAGCTTGTCTTAGGACGAACCATGAGAAAATTCGGAAATTCCGAATTTTCTACCAACCAATAAATTATTATAATTTGGATGTCATCATTTCTGTTGGTTACAGGGTAAAGTCGCAAAGAGGTACACAATTTCGTATCTGGGCGACTCAAAGGCTCAGAGAATACATTATTAAAGGCTTTGCTTTAGATGATGAGAGATTGAAGCAGGGTGGGCAGAAAGCTCGATGAATTTTTGAAGTTGAGTGAAAAGAAGCTGCTTGATAACACTGGTAAGATTAGCGCGGAAAAAGCCGGAGCCAGGGCGGAGGTTGAACTTGAAAAATACCGCGAGGGAAGGGATAAAAATTACATCTCCGATTTTGACCGCGAAGTAAAAAAACTATCTAAATCCCTCAGGATAAACTTACGCGACATTTAAATAACCCTGCTGATTCTTTACTTACTTTTTTGTTAAAGGCATAATCACTTTATGCCTAACCCCGAAAGTGGCTCCAGTGTAACAACTATTTATAACGAAACGTACGAGGCCAAGCGGGCAGATGAGGAACGTAAAGCGCAGAAGCTACCGGGTGAGATATACCGCAGGAATGAAACAATCTTAACAGCAAGTCCTGCACATGGAGTATTAAGAATTAGTAAACTACCATCCGATCAACTTGAGCAAGATCTAGCAGAAATGTATGGGGGCAGCGAGCGGGGAGAGTTTGTTCTAGGCACCGAGCGCCACAAGCAACTGTATCAGGAAGCCTGTTTAGATGTGGTGCGTTATTGCAGAAAGTACATTTTTGAGGCCAAATTTCAGAAGCTGTTTCCTGGTTTGGATGTGTTTCACCCGGGAAAGTATGACTTCTCTGCGGGAAAAGTAAAACTCTTTGTTTTAAAGAATGGGGATTTTCAAGATTTTCTTTCGTTAGTAGACGGAGATGCTGGATCGCAGAGTGGCGGCATTACGACCGGTAGGTTGTACCCCAGCTCTTGGGAAGTTACAGCGCCTGCAAAGATTTTAGGTTGGTCAATTGATAATTTATATACTTCTGTGGAAGGGGGTAGTTCAAGAAATAACTTAATAGTTGTGCAGGAGCTCCATGGCCCCAAATTTAATGGAAATACGCAACCCAAGACTAATGAGGATGTTGTAGAATGTGAAGATAGGTTAAGAGGGGTTATGCGGCACGAACTGACTCACGCCCTAATGTGCCCAGCGTGGTATTTCCCAGAGCAAATAGAAGAAGGCATCACAGAATATTTTGCAAGGGTATCTAGAAGCGCCGGGGAAAAATTCCGTACTGGAGATGTATACGCTTGGGAGGCCCGATTGGTATTGGCTGCGGTTGAGATGTGTAGGCGGGCAGGTATGGACGTTCATTCCGTTAAACTAGCCTTGTTAAGCCAGTATGACGAGAGGATTGATCAATTTAGAAAACTTATTGAAACAAAAATGGGGAAGGACTTTACTGTCAAGTTCTTTGAAAAAGGTTTTGAGGATATAACGGACATTTACAAAGCTATAAACAGATTGGACTCAGTGCCTCGATAGACAAAAGGCCCCAGTAACGCCACTTTCTACAATTGCTGGATAACAAACGTTGTACCTTTGTTTTATTAGCCTACTATTACTATAGGGCTATAGGTCTGGAAGACTATGGGGTACCTAGGACGTGAACACCGTCATAGCAGCCTCCTTGGTCATGTGGATAACCTATGGAAAAGCTACTTACAAGCGTTTTTGGCGAAACATGTTACTTTTGTGGGAGAGGGGGGCGAGTGGTGTGTTATTCGTGTTTGGCTAAAGCAAGCGTTTGCGAAGCTGGTGTTTGTATATATTGTCAGAAGGAAACCGTGCTTGGTGTTTCACACCCTGTCTGCAGCCAAGCCGGCCGTGAGATCCAGCTATGTTGCATCTACAACTATCAGGGTCTAGTTGCGGAAATTATCAAAAAGTCCAAATACAACCCTAAGATGTTTTCGTTATTAAAGCTTCTGGCTTACGAGGGCGCTACTTTGTCTTCTAAATTCGGTTACAACTTCTCCGGATTCACCGTGGTGCCAATACCCATCTCCAAATCCAGGGAAAAAGACAGAGGGTTTAATCAAGCTGAAATAATCGCGCATGAGCTGGCAAAAAAGCTAAAATTGCAAGTAGATACCTCTATTCTAGTTAGAATTAAGGATACTACCAAGCAATTCGACTTGGGCAGAGAAAGTAGAGCCCAAAACATCAAGGGCGCTTTTGCAGTTTCTAATCCAACATTGGTTAAAGGGAGGAAGATTTTGCTCGTTGATGATATCTCAAGCGCGTTTTATGAGTGTTGTTTATTTCCGTCTCGTGTTTCATGCCTTTCACTAGCCGCAAAACTGTAGTGTAATATATTGATTCCCCAGGATGAGGAGGTCTATTATCCTGCAGCTAAAAACTGGATAATCGCAACTCTAATACGATGTCAGTGCAGGTTCTAGGAAGTCTTATTGGTTAATACCCCACCCCAAAACAAGTATCGGATTTCATTTAGTTTTATCTCTCCTCTTAGAACAAAATACTTCATGAAATTCATTCTAAACCACTCAGTAGTATACCAATCAGGCGCCTTTTGCGATCCGTATTTCTTACTATAAAGTCCTTTTGGCATAAATTCGATAAACACATATTTATTGGCGTACGTTCTTATCGTTTCAAATATTTTATCTATGGAATATCCTTGTGTTAATAATAGGTGGTGTGTTGTGGCCAAACAACAAGCAATGTCTGATCTGAAGCGTTCTTTAGGCGGCACATCTTTGATATTCCCGTTGGGGTACATGAAATTTATGCATGCCGGTAAAATTGAGTACTGATTTTGATTTCTTGTTTCAAGTGGTCGGTACCCATTAAAATAGATACAATCCTTGGTTAAAAAGGTAAAATTTAGGTAAGTTTAATTAATAAGGAGGATTGTATGATGAGACCAATTTCA
>LCJU01000018.1 GCA_000994815.1 candidate division WWE3 bacterium GW2011_GWC2_44_9
CTGATCCAGAAAAGATTGCCATTGGCCGGGATTATCTGCTGCCTAAGGTTATTGCCAAATCAGGGCTACAAACGGGCGAGCTTACGGTTGACCCTGATTTGTGGCCAAATATTGTGCGGCCGTTTGGGTTTGATTCCGGGATTCGTAGTCTAAATAGAACTTTAGATGCTATTTGCCGAAAAGTGGCTAAGGAGATTGTGGATGGTACAGCAACTTCGGTAACTATTACTGCGGCGAATTTAAAGAACTATTTGCCTAAGTAGTTTTATATACTATCAAACGTGCATTTTAGTTTCCTCGACATTGCAGAGCAGGTTTGTTACTATTTTAAAAGGTGACAATAGGATGACTAAAATCTGGCTAATTCTGACTGTATTTTCGTTTGTATTAATCTTTCCTAAAGCTGTTTTTGCTGCCTGTTCACCCCCCATAGTTGAGGATTATAGATGCACAGCGGATAGCGGTTGCAACTGTAACATCTATTGGGGACCCAACGAAAAGCTTTGCATTAATGATAACCCCGACTATTCAACCACATGTCCACTTGGTGGAGGCAATTACGGACACTGGTCACAGCATCAGGAGTGGGTGTGTTCGGGCGGTGATGTAGCTTGTGGTGGTGGCGAACCCGCTTGCTTTCTCGCTGGTACAAAGGTAGATACCCCATCCGGCCAAAAAAACATAGAGGACTTAAAAGAGGGTGACAAAGTCTTGAGCTTTGACAAGACGACCAAAAAGGTGGTTGAAAATTATGTGTTAACACCTGTTGTAACAACTAAAACCGGCTATTATCTTATAAAAACAGTTTCCGGCAGGGAAATAAAGGTTACGGCAGAACACCCTATCTATGTGGGGACGAAGTCGAGTTTACTGCGCCGCATATTCGGCTACTCTAATCCAGTTATAACATCATACTCATTAATAACACCGTAAGATGGGGCATAAGTATCGTTAATATACTTCCTAAAAGACTCGAGTGGCATTATAAACCCACCTGTCGTTTCCAAAACCCAATCTTCCCCTAGTGGTGTGCCAAGTCTTAGTACTAAGTTAGTGTGTGGAACATAGTACAAGGGTACATTTTCGCCTAAATCATTTTTTGACGCAATAAATTCATACATTCTAACAACAGAGTGAATCCCAAGTTCATGCAAACCGTATTGTGTTAAGAAACTCATATCTGCGCACGTTGCTTTGCCTGCCCAAAACCTAGACATGAGTTCTACCATGCTTTCACTCTTAAGCGGTTCTACAGTTTCTGACAGGTTGTGTGGATAATTAACGTGAGTGTATGTGACCACAGCGTTAAGTAAGTCCATTAAACTTACTGACTCACTTTGAATATTTAGTAAAGCCCTTACGTACTCCTCGTACGCCCTCCCGTAAACCGGGTGGTTTGGGGTTATAGCTAAGGAGTTTTCATAAAATGTAAATTCGGGTATAGTTGCTACTTCTCTAGCTACATCTACATCTGCGGTATTACGCATGCTTTGCTCACTGTATTGTCCTGAAAACTCCGGTTTAGCAGGATCCGTGGACGCTTTGTTCGCTATCATTTCAAAGGTTCTTAACGACTCCTCGTATCTACGCTGTAATACGGCTTCTGTTATTTCCCAAGTGTAAAATGGTACGACTACGGGGGTTTCTGCAATCGCAGCTAGGATTTCAGAAGTATGTCCGTCTGATTCTTTGTTGTTATAGGCGCCGGCGGAAGTTGATGCAGCAAGTATTACCATTGCTGCACTTAATGCTATAGGAACAGAATAACCTAAATGAGCATATCTTTCCAGAAAATCAGATAACCCCGCCTCCGTAACGTTTCTATTGGTTCTTCCCATGCCAACAGAATCACGTTTTGTTTCTCGGCGATCTGGCAAAGCAGTGGCCTCTATAATGGCGGCTCTTGCGTATCCTTCATGTATGGTGTCAATTGGGATTGTAGGTGAAATTTGTGTGCGCATTAACAATATAGCTTATAGTATTGTACACTGGAACTGGCAAAGGCACAACTTATAATATCAATGCTTGACACCAAAAGACCTCGGATATACAGTAAATATGTGCGCAAGGTTATTATTATCACCGCAAGCCTTTTTGTTCTTATTTCCTTTATCTCAACAGCTCACGCTGCGGAGTCAGTGCCTGCCAGCGAGTCTATTGCCATGCCCAATTACAAAATACTGCCGCCGGGGCCTTCAGATCCTACAGCCCTTACCATTCCATTCTTTGGTCAGGATCACAACTACTCGGTGACTTTTAGAGGTAACGGCCTAGCCGTAGTCTTTTTACGGGCAGCTTTTTACAATGCCGGAGATACACCGCTTAAAGAATTAACCCTTAGATTTCCGGCAAAAATCCAGCCCGAGGGGATTGCGGCCTATCAAATTGTGCGCGATAACGTCTGCAAAACCTACGATTACACCAAGTACAACCAACCTACCGGCCAATATGCCTGCTTAACTTATACCGAGCCGAATTATTACGACTATTATTATGGCGCCAACACCTACAAAAAAGCCCAGGTTGCCCTGGCAAACGACACCTTAACCGTAACTATTCCAAGCGGCATAGCCTCACAAAAAACCGGCAGCGCACTTGTGTATTACAGGGCATTTGGCTATGCAAAAAAGAACAGTTTTGGCGCGTACCCCTATACTTTTGAAACAGTAAAAGTTGACGACACTATTAGGGCTTTGCGGGTGGGAATTTCTACCGATAGTGATCTGGTTATGAAAGGCGTCATCGGCGGCGTTGACTATTTTAGGGAAACGGCGCCCTTAATGGAATCAACCAAGGTAATGTCATTCGGCAGTTCGTTTACAAATACGTCGATAGACACCTCTTTGCAAAGTATCGGTTACGGAGCGGTCAATAAAGAGGCTTACAATTTAATGCCGCTGGACGCTTACACTGTAGCCGGGGCGTACGCCAAAAACCCCGTTGCACTTTACGCTAAAGAGCTTGTTATTGGAGTGGCTACAGTGCTCGTACTTCTGGTGCTTGTAGTTTTTGCCGGAGTAAAAATTTACAAGGTGGCTCATAGAGTCAAAACCAGTGGGGTTGAAGGCTCCACTAAGGGCCATGTTGGGCTAAATATTGCTATTTCGGCCCTTTCCGGCTTTTTGTCGTCCTTTGCCGGATCGGTGTTTATTGTGCTTGCGTACTTTGTTCTCCAGCTTGTGAGCTCGTGGACTTATTCTGGCGACATTTTGTCCATTATGCATATATTCGCCGTGCTCGTCATTATTGGTCTTGCGGCGCTTGTTATGCTGCCACCGCATTTTATTGTTGGGGCAAAGCGCGGCATGTGGTGGGGTTTTGCATCGTTTGTGTTTATGCTTTTTTGGTTTTTGTTTAACTTACTTGTTTTGGGTTTGATTTATGCAACTGTTAAATACAACCCGCCTTTTTACCCCGACAATCCAATAGTTTATTAAGTCTTTCAATCTGCTATATTATATTTGAGAAATAAACATATCTGCAAGATGAATATATTTGTAAGAATAAATATTACTGTATGACTAAAGAGGACTTGCTAAAGGAAATAGAAAAAAATATCCGAGTTTGTGCAAAGTGCCGACTCTGCAAAACGGCCAAAAACCCCGTGCCGGGTGAGGGCAACCCCAATGCCGAAATTGTGTTTATTGGCGAGGCCCCCGGTGAAACCGAAGACTTAACCGGTCGGCCCTTTGTGGGACGGGCGGGTAAGCTGCTGGAAGCCGCCTTGGCAAAAATTGGCTACACCAGGCAGCAGGTGTGGATCGGAAACATTATCAAGCACCGCCCGCCCCAAAATCGCGACCCCTTGCCTGATGAAATCCTCGCGTGTCAGGGCTACCTTGCCGAGCAGCTCCAAGTCATAAGTCCAAAACTGGTAGTTACACTTGGCCGGTTTGCCTTGTGTTATTTTTATAATGCAGGTAAAATATCCCGTGATAGAGGAAGACTTATTAAAACCCAAAGGTTCAACGTTTTTCCTGTTTATCACCCGGCAGCGGCATTACGGAGCACAGAGATGCTAAAAGATTTTATGTCTGATTTCATCAAAATTTCCACCGTGTTAGTAAACTTAAACGAACCGGCAATAAAAAATTTAGGCCACCAACCGGAGTTGGATGCTCCAGACGGCCAGCAAGGATTGTTTAGTTAATGCAATTATTTGAAGATGCAACAAAACCTCCGTTAAAGATTCTAACTTTAAGCGGGACAGAGAGCGTAACAAAAAATTTAACCGTGTACGAATGCGGTGACAACATTATTATTGTGGACTGCGGCGTAGGCTTTCCCGATTCAGAAATGCCCGGCGTGGACTTGGTTATTCCCGATTTCACTTACTTAAAAGAAAACGCCCATAAGGTTAAGGGTCTTTTTATCACCCATGGCCACGAAGATCATATCGGCGCAGTTCCATATCTGTTGGCGGAGCTAACTGTGCCAATTTTTACCTCGCAGTTGGTCCAGGGCTTTTTAGCGGAGCGGTTAAAAGAAAAAGTCAATGAAAAATTGGCCAATATTAGTATGCATACGCTGGACCCGGAATCTGGCGAGGTTTCTGTTGGCTGTTTTAGGGTTTCCGCTTTTAGACTAAATCACTCCGTGCCCCGATCTATGGGTTTAGCCATTAAAACGCCCCAAGGCACAATTATGCACATGGCCGACTACAAAATCGACTGGACGCCGGTTCTAGATAAACCAATTGACTTGGCAAAAATTGCGCGGTTGGGTGAGGAGGGCGTGCTATGTTTGCTGTCAGACTGTTTAGGCGCCACAACCGAAGGCTATTCTAAGTCCGAAAGCACGTTAAGTGATACGTTTCACGACTTGTTTGAAGCCAAAGATGGCAGGCAAATCTTTGTTACTACCATATCTTCTAATATTTCTAGAATGCATCAAATTATTGTGGCGGCTATGAAACACAATCGCCGGGTGGTGTTAAGCGGCCGATCTATTGACCAAAGCATGCGGGTAGCGCTGGGGTTGGGTTATGTTAACTACGACAAAAGCGTGTTTGTACCGGAAAAAGACTCGCAAAAGTATGCGCAAAACGAGCTAGTGTACATTATTGCCGGCTGTTATGGTCAAAGCGGTTCGGCGCTAGATAGACTTGCCCGCGGTGAGCATGAGGGCATTGCTATGCAAAAGGAAGCCGTAGTGATTTTTTCGGCTGACCCAAGTCCGCCAAGTGTACGTGAGGATGTAGAAAGGCTAATCGACACACTAATTTTGGGTGGCGCCGAGGTTATTTACGGGGCCATTCAGGAAAACCTGCATGTTTCCGGCCATGGAACAAAAGGTGACTTAATAACAATTGCCGGTGTTGTTCGCCCCAAATATTTTATCCCTATTGGCGGAACGGTTTCTAAGATGCGGGCATATACCAATATGCTTGAGTCTTTGGGCTATACCAAAAACTCCGTGTATGAGTCGCTGGAAGGCGAGTCCGTGGTGTTTGAAAACGGCTCCGCTAAAAAAGGTCCAACAATAGAAACGCAAATGGTAATGGTTGGGCAAAATGGCGGGGGCGAAATTCACGAGGTGGTAATAAAGGATCGGCAGCGGCTGGCGGAAAACGGAGTGTTTATTGTAATTTTGCCGCTTGCCGAAGATAAAAAGAGTTTAGCCGGCAGGGTGGAGGTGGTTACCCGGGGGTTTGTGCTGGTAAAAGAGTCCAGGGGCCTGTTGGAAAAGTCCGCCCAGGTTGCGGCAAAGGCTTTTGCCAAACATGTGGAAAAGGGTTCAGACCTTGGGTTTATTCGGTCCAAAATGGAAAAGGATATCCAGGGTTTTTTGCACAAGGAAACCGGTGGATCACCATTAGTAGTTGTTTTTCCGGTTCGAGGTTGACTCTACTAAACTTATTTCGTAGAATGCAATACCTACATGCAATTTTCTTATAAGAACGGAAGTACCCCGCATAAAAACTTCTAAAAATAGACCTTGTAAATGTTATAATCTAGACAATGAAAAGTAGTAAATGCAAAAATTTACATGTTTATTTTTCCGCGTCTTCTTCGGGACTAGATAAAAAAAGACCTTTATACGCAGATATAATTGACTCTATAGAAGCAACGGCGTGTACCACAATGTTTCCAGTTTAGAAGAAATGTGTGAAGCAATTAAAGAGACGGGCAGGGTTCTTAGAAAAGGTGGATATGTTTGTTTTAATCTTTTCTCGTCCAACTATATAGACCCCTCGCTCGTGAAAATCTCTAATCGCGTCTTTCTAACTGAAGAGAAATTGCCAATGGTGTTAATTTCAAAATCGGAATTTGTTAATTACTTTAATAAGCATGGCATGGTTACTAACGGCGACATTACCGAATACGAACGAGTAGTTACTACAGGTAAAAGGTCGGTTATGCGTGGTATATTTAGGAAGGTTTAGCGATTAGATATTTTGCCACAGTCTCATACCCCTGACTCCAGATGTGCAGGCGTTCTGTTTCAGGGTATTCGGTTATCGCTTTCTCCTCGTTATTAAGGCGTATTAACCCATTCCAACCTTTTGGGTTATCACCTTTAGGTTCTTTACCAAAAGTCATTGGTACCTGGAAAACATGTTCAAAAGTCTCACCGGAGGGGTAGGCAAGCACCGTGGCAACTTCAAAATGCCCGGTTTTATCGCCCAAAATGTTAATTAGTTCCGCAAGTTTGATGGCTGAAACCTTTTTTTCAATATAGTTTGTGTACGGTCCGGGGATGCCTAAAGCATGAATAAATAAACTGTGATCCTCGCGGACGGCAGGAAATCCCATATCTTTCGCGGCTTCTATTGCAGTAAACTTGGCTATTTCTAAACTCGTATTCGCTTGGATCTCTGGGTAATCTCTTTCGACACCTTGAATTTCAATGCTGTATCTGTCAAAAACACTTTTAGCGGCAAGAAGTTTTCCTGTATTGCGTGTCACTAGATATATTTTCATATTTGTTTGACCTTTGCTACATAGTATATATCTATTTAGCTATTCAATCTATTGGCAATTATAATTATTTAGTGCTATATTACCGCTACCACTTCTACTGGACCCACAAGAAAAGGAGGCTTAAGCCATGTCAGGACCAGAGGATCGCGATCAGGATGAAGGTGGCGATGATGGAGATGACGGACTCGGAAGCTACAGGGAAGCTGCGGAATCGCAGGAGCGCACGGATAGCCGTGATACGGAGGGTGACTCCGACGACGGCGAGAACGACTGAAGCAACTGTCCAGTAGAAGGACCGGGGGATTGTATTGAAAGGCGAATTAGCCATTCTGTATAATATGATCCCCCGCACCCCTTTCAATAGGGAAAATGCATTATGGAAATATCTTTGCTAAAACTTCGCAGGGGTTCGTTGTATTTACCCCCACCAAATAGGGAGCTTACTTTAAGTTCGGCTCTTGCCTCTCAAAATGTGGAAGAGTGGTGGAAGGCGTCTTCGGAAGAATTTAAGAAGAAAGTACTAGCTAAACAGGATAAGGTGTATGATATTGAGGCTATAGGGATTGTTACAGCTAAGCTTGATGATGTTACAATATTTTCCCATGAGTACGGAGAGAAACACGATAAACACACCAACCCACAAGTTATTGCCAACGAGGATGTTACAAGCATTACCACGCTAAAGAAGACAAGTCGCGCGCCCAAAATAGGTGAAATGGCGTATATGGTGTGGGTGGATGCAACCCACAACAACTCTCCCGCCACCCTTAAAGATCTTGAAACTGCGGAGGGGATTGTAAAGGTTATCCAGCTGGGTTTTCTTTTGCATAAAAACGACGAGAGGATTTTTACTGGTGGGAGATACACTAAGGGCTTGGATAGGTATAAATACCTTAGTGCCGTTCCTGCCTGCAATGTTAAAGAGCTAGTGGCTTTAGAGATATAGATACGCTGTTCTTTGGTTTGTAAATCTATCTCTCTACCAAGTAATTTCCTCACTACTGTTTCTGTTTTACTATATACTTTTTCAAACATCCGTTTCGGTGTTCTGCGCTCTGATATTTTCGGTAAAAATAGGGAAATGCCTGCCAAAGTTATGTAATGTCGTTAAAATAACATTATACGACATCGCGTAAATGTTGTTATATCGCTATCCCCCGCTTATTCTGTGTCAGCTCTTTAAGGTATTAAAAAATTTTGTCCGGTATAAATTAAATTCGGGTTTTTAATCATTTTTTTATTTACCTCGTAGATCCTAGCCCATAAATATCCTTATTTCACGGCTATCCCCCATAAAGTTTCGCCACGGGTCACTGTGTGGCTTCTGGGGTTATTTCCTGCGGGGGGTTCAGTTGTTATTACTTTGTCAAAAAAAGGATTGGGGTCGCACCAGCCTTTCATGTTTGGCAAACCTTGCCCGATTATTTTAATTCCAAAGTGCAAATGAGGACCGGTAGCCCACCCGGTAGCACCCGATAATCCCAACTTTTGCCCCCTTACAACCTTTTCTTGGTATTTAACAGCCAACTTGCTTAAGTGCTAATACTGGGACATACCCCCACTCGTGAGTTATGTTTATTCCGCATCCATCGGCGTCCGGTACATTATCTGCGTAGGTTAAAACCCCGTCATCACAAGCTAATATAGGTGTTCCGGTGGGCATGGCAAAATCCATGCCGTTGTGTGGGTAGCCGGCAATTTTTACATACCATTCAAGATCCGCGCCAAAGCTTTGCGTTACAGGGAACTCCCCCTTAAACGGTTTTATTATTTTAACTTCCATATGGGCTGATTTTACTTTTGTGTGGTTAACCCGTGTCAAGGTCTTAATCCCCCGCCACCCCCCGTGCTTGCCTTTTATGAAGATCTATGGTTATATATAGGCATAATCTCGCGGTAGCGTTCAATTTCTGGCACCTAGGATTTAGAATAGAGGCGGTATGACAACATCACATTTTTGAGTTTGCTCAATCGATTTTTTGCCATTTAAATGCTTGAATTTTCCCCTGCAGTCGGTGAATCTCTTGATTCTCCTTCTTGCAAAATACCCGTTTAGCCAAAGATCCGCCGATTTAAATGATTTAAACCCTTTTATCGATTCCAACCTTGCGTTGAGATGAGAGTTGAACGACTCTATGAGGTTAGTGGTCCTGGGGCAGTGTTTGCATTTTAGATAGCCTAAAAGAAGCTCTTTCTTTTTATGGATATCAAGCATTACAGACACACATATACTTTGATCTTTAAACTCGTTTAGGATATTTCTGGCCAAACGATTGAAGTCATCTTCAGATCTTTTAAACTTAAAAAGAGCTTCAAGTTTGCTCATAAAGGGAACGAATGTTGCATCTGTTCTTACATTTAGGGTCTTTCTCACATTTTCCAGGTAGTGGTTTTGACAAATTTGGATAATGGCATTTGGGTAGATGGCAAGACACGCCTCTCTTATATTCGGATTATCATCGGAAACAAGCGCTCTGAGCGGGTAGTTTAGAAGCCTTAGAGACTTGAAGTAGTTTACACAGGCTTCATAGTTTTCCGAAGGCATTAGTTTATATGTTGGAATATCATGACTAAGGTAATCGATTCCATAAAAGGCGGGTATCTTCTTTTCGTAACCTCTTACACAAACAAACTTCCCATCAGCAACCAATATGCCTGAAAACCTGCTGCAGTACGCTCTTGTTGCATCAGCACAATTAGGAAGTTTATCAAGATAGGATCTAACCTTATTAAAAGCTGTGCTGATCGATACTTTATACCTGTCGGCAATCTTCCTAAGCGGCATACCATCCAAATGATCTAAAGTCATTCTGGGTGCATCTAAGCCTGCTTTTCGGTTAACACTAAACCACCTACCACAATCTTTACACTGATATCTGATTCTTCCATTTCGGACACACTTCTTAATTGTTTTTACACTGGAACACTGGATACATTTTGGGTTTTTTTAATCATTTTGGAAGCATACACAGTTGACCTAGTCAAAACAATACTTTATGCTACAATCTCAATACAAAGAGGTCGTTTTAGGTGCCAGAAATTGAACGGTCTCTCTGTGCGCTCCTTTTCTATTCCCGTTCTATTTCCGCTATATAAACACCCGATAGCTCTAATCGGGACCATGAGTTGACAGAAAATTCTCTGTTGACCACGCCCCGTTTTTTTTATCCCTTACAAGAATTCATTTTGATCAAAATGTGGTATTATCCCTGCTGGCTAGGTTTAGTTGTTGTGACTGTGGTACATCTCACCTGCCAGAACCATTAATTCCTGATATTCTTTTAGTCCGTGGTAATTGTGATGTCTGAGCTCCGGAAATTCTTTTTGCCCAATAAGTCTCCAACCCTTCCTCTAGTGCAAGGGTTGCTGACGTGAAGTTTTCTGGTGACGGTTGCATCTTGGTTGTTGGAGCAGTTTGCGCTAGTAAAATGTGTCTTAAGCGAGGGTTTCCGTTAACGCCCAAGTGCCCGAAAGCCTTTTTGTGGCTATAGTATAAACGATTTGCGATGTAGAGGTGAGATGCCATATTGGGCGATTTTGGCAAAGTGGAGTTTGGTGCCGTAACCTTTGTGTCTATAAAACTCATAGCAGGCGTAGGTTGGATCGGTGCTTAAATCCATCATTAGTGAGTCCCTAAAGACTTTAGCAACAATGGACGCGGCCCCTATTGTGAGACTTAAATTGTCACCCCCGACGATGTTTGTTTGGATCAGTTCTGGAAAAGCTGTTATCCGGAACGCGTCGGTAAGAATATGATCCGGCTGCACCGAAAGTCCTTTGATAACGCCATAGAAGGCTTTTTGGGTGCAGCTAGGGATATTGTATGTATCAATTTCTTGTGGGCTTATTTGGAACACCGACCAGGAAACGCACACGCTTTTGATAAATCCAGCCAGCCCTTCCCGCTTTTTAGGTGTTAACAGCTTCGAGTCCTTTATTAGCGTGTATTTTTGGAGTTCTTGGACCTCGGCTGGTACAACGTCGTTATTTGTGAGTATCTCATGTACTCGGAGCAGCACATTTTTATCCAGGATCACCGCTCCGGCAACCATAGGTCCGGCTAGCGCTCCCCTACCCACTTCATCAACACCCGCGATAAGTTCCACCCCTTTATTAAAAAGATTATGTTCAAATGAAAGCCGGTTCACTACCTTTTGCCGAGCAAATCAAAGAGAGAACCGAAGATTGAGTCGGCTATAGCGTGAAGTACTGACTGTAATGCCGCCGTAATACCCAGCATGTCCGCATTTTACCGCCGGATGGGTTATAATGCAAGAGACCTTTTAGCCAAAAGGCATCCGGGCACCCGTAGTTCAGTCCGGATAGAACGCGGCGTTGCGGACGCTGAAGTCGGGGGTTCGAGTCCCTCCGGGTGCACCATGTAGGAAATTGCAAGTCTGAAATGTTCGCCTCGCGGAGTTTATCCGCCCTTTTGGCGGACTCAGCGACTAATTTGTATTCAATTTTGGGGGGAAGAAAATTTTTTAATCATAAAGTCGAAAAATTAAATTATTAACTAACAAACATATGAGCATCAACCAAAAGGGTTTTGCAAACGTTATTTTGATTCTACTGATTGTTGTCATTCTCGTTGGTGCAGTAGGATACTTTGCTTTTGTAAAGAAGTCAGAACCTATCGCGCAACAGTCACCAACGCCAACCCCCACACAGACACAGAAACCTGTATCTCCAACACTAACGCCAGATAAAACCGTAAATTTGAAAACATATACTGACAGTAACTTGAATTATTCTTTTCAATACCCGCCTACCTCCTGTGAGTTACAAAGAGAACTGGGAGATACATCGCTTGCTCTTTGTTATTTACCAAAAGGAAGCGACGGAGGAGCGAAACATAATAACGGGTATGTTATAACTCTTGGTTTTATTTCCCAAAGCCAACTTAATGTTATGGGAATAACTTATTGTGGTGCGTACCCCAATGATTCCTCGAGGTGTGAATCGTTTAAGATAGGTAAAGTTATCGCGTCAATTGATTGGGGAACGGGTGCTGACGCCAGTGCTAGTGCGTGGATTTCTCATCCCAATGGAGGAATCGTTACTTTTAACCTTCAACCCGTTACCTCTGAATCAAAAGAAATTCTTAAACAAATACTTTCCACCTTCAAATTTACAAATTAGTTTTTAAAGAACTTGCCGCCAAAGAAAAACTTGAAATTGTCAGCGGTGCGGCTCCCCCGCCTTTCCGAATTTTCGCGGGGGGACTTCCTCGCCGCCGCAGGCGGCGAAATGCGTTCGGACTAATTCAAGAATACTGCACCATGTAAACATCTACACATCTGCCGGGTAACTGAATGTGAAGATCGGATCAACAACCACCAGTTTACGCAGGTGGTTGTTGATAAACGTATCGGCTCTGTTAGACCACCAAACTGATGATAACCTGTTTTTGATGGTGAAGCTCCTTTCCCCATTCGCAAGAATGATACTATTTAGTACTCAACTTCTAGTGTTGCTAGAATTCACTGTAGTATGTAGGCTAAATAGTAGTGTATGGAGGTTTGGAATTGGACCTAGGTGTGTTTGGCTAGGTCGATTATTACTTTTACCGCTTCGTCAGCGGTTTGAGCTTGAGTGAAAGATATAGAGCAGCCGGCAGCTACTTTGTGCCCTCCCCCGCCTAATTGCTGGGCAATGTGCAGTACGTCAAACTCTGGGTTGTGTGACCGCAAGCTTATATACCATGAACCGGGGGTTTCTGGATCGGTTCGGATGACAAACACAAAGTCAGTATCCGCTAATTTTTTGATCACGTCGGCGGGAACAACACTAAACTCCTTTATTTGCTTTTTGTCTATGTCTGCTTGATTTAATACCGAATAGGCAAATTTGTTCTGGCGGTCAAAAACTAAGTTGGCATAAATTATACCTTTGACGACCATATCTTCGTAGGCTTCGTTTTGAGTTAAATAGCGCATAAAACCGTGATAATCGGCCCCAAGGTTCATAAGGTCTATGACTTTTTGAAGCTCCACCTGATTGGTGCTTGAGTATTGGAGCAGACCTGAATCGGTAACAATAGCGGCAAGTAAGTAATTAGCCATAGCTTTGGTGATGTCTACATGCCAAGCTCTGAACAAGTCAAAAAGGGCGCTGCTTGTGGAAGTAGTTTCTTTGACATAGTTATAAGTGCCGTAGTGTGGATTGCCAGCATGATGATCTATGTTAATGGACGGGATGTTTGCGGGTGGCACATAGTCGTGAGTTTTTACTAAGTGACCAACTGTACCGCTGTCCAAAAAGACAATTAAGTCGTGGGGCGCATAGTTATAGGTTTGTACGTTGACATTTTCGGTAATGCGCGAAGTATCAAACCGCCCCTTAACTTTTGTTGGAATGTCGTAACCAAAGATACAAGTATGCTTAACGCTTAGTTGCTTTAGAAAATCGCTGAAAGCAAGCGTCGAGCACAATGCGTCAAAGTCAAACCGTGAGTCCATGATAAGGAGCACGTTTTTGGCTGACTTAACTACACTAAGAATTTCCTGTGGGGCGCTGTTAGTTTTTTCCGGCATCTTCAGTGTCCTCATTAAGGAAAGCAATAGAGGAGACGCAGTCGCTTTCTTCCAGTTTAATGATTCTTACGCCTTGGGTGGCCCGGCCTAATGTTGGGATTTTGTTGGCGTCAACCCTGATTATTATACCGTTTTGGGTGGAGACTAGCATGTCGTAATTCGGATTTTTGTCAATGATTCTGGCTACTGAAACCTTTCCGACCCTCTCGGTTATTTTGTAAGTGAGTACGCCACTCCCCGCCCTATTTTGGACTTTGTACTCATTGATGGATGATTTTTTGCCGTAGCCCTTTTCCGTGAGCACTAGTAGATCGCATTTTGCCGAATCCTTGCTAAGAATTTCTATGCCTACTACCTCGTCATTTTGCTTGGCCAGCTTAACACCGGTAACTCCGGAGGCCTGGCGGCCCATGGACCTAACGTCGGTTTCGTTAAATCTAATGGATTGGCCCTGTGAAGTAACCAGCAAAACATCGTCTCTGCCCGAAGTTGGCTGAACTTTAAGTAAGGTGTCGCCCGCATCCATACCTATGGCTTGGATGCCGCTGGTTCTAATGTTGGAAAACTCGGTAATGGTGGTTTTTTTGACTGTTCCATGTGTTGTGGCAAAGAAGATGTAGCCGGAGGCGTTTTTGAGGCCCTCCTCATCCAGAGTTAAAAATGCCTCTACGGTTTCGTCTTGCGAGATGGATAGAAAATTAGCCAGTGAAGTGCCTCTGGCGGTACGCAGGACCTCCGGGATTTCCCATACCCGCATTTTGTAGACTTTGCCTTTGTTGGTGAACAATAACGCAAAGTCGTGGGTGTTGCAGGTTCTGATTGTTGTTACAACGTCGTCTTCTTTGAGTGTTTGGCCCGAGACCCCACGTCCTCCCCTGCCCTGCTTGCGATATGTGTCTTTTTTCATCCGCTTGATGTAGCCGCTTTGCGATATGGTAACAATACAAAGCTCTTCTGGCACCAGATCTTCGTCACTCAATTCGCCAACATCGCCTTTAACAATTTTGGTTCGGCGCGCGTCTGTGTATTTTTCTGCCAAACTTGCCAGTTCTTCCCTTACTCTCTCGATAATTTTTACGGGTGAGTATAATAGTTGCTCAAAGCCCTTAATGGTCTTTATGATTTCTGCTAGCTCGTCTTCTATTTTTTTGCGCTCAAGGGCGGCAAGCCGGCGCAGCTGCATGTCAAGAATTGCCTGGGCTTGCAGTTCGGACAACCCAAATTTTGCGACTAAAACCTGTTTGGCTTCATCAGCGTCTTTGCTTGCTCTAATAAGCTTTATGACCTCGTCCAAGTGGTCAAGAGCGATCTTAAGTCCGAGCAAAACGTGTTCACGTTCTTTGGTCTTTTTTAGGAGATAAACGGTTCTTTTTACCACCACTTTTTGCCGGTGAGTAATAAATTCCTCCAAAATTGACTTTAAGGTCATTAATCGGGGTTCGTTGTCTAGTAGCGCAACCATGTTGGCATTAAAGGTGGACTGCAGGGGCGTAAACTTAAACAGCTGATTTAGGACTTTTTGTGGTATGGCTTCGCGTTTTAATTCTACAACCACGCGCATGCCTTGCCGATTGGATTCGTCCCGTAAGTCGTAAATGCCGGCTATTTTTTTATCTCTAACCAAATCGGCGATTTTTTCTACCAGAGTTGCTTTATTGACTTGGTACGGAATTTCGGTAACGATGATTTTAGTTTTTCCGGCTTTATCTTCTTCTATTTCGGTTTTCGCCCGTACTACTACCCTACCCTTGCCGGTGGCATATAACTGGGCGATGTCTTTTTGACCGTAAATAATGCCACCGGTTGGGAAATCGGGGCCTTTGATGATTTTGATCAAATCTTCGGCAGTTGCAGTTGAGGAAAAGTCCACATCAGCGATTTTTGTTTGAGGATTTTCTTTGCCAATGGACTCTTTGGTGTCTATTAGGGACAAAATGCCAGCCACAACCTCGGCCAGATTGTGCGGCGGAATATTTGTGGCCATTCCAACAGCAATGCCCGACGAACCGTTTAGCAGGATGTTTGGTAGCAGAGACGGTAAAATGGCAGGTTCCTCATTTTGCAGGTCATTTAGCGTAAAGTCTACCGTTGCTTTGTCGATATCCAGCAGTAGCTGATCCGCTATGGGTGCCAATTTGCACTCGGTGTACCGCATAGCGGCCGGTGGGTCGCCATCTACGCTGCCGAAGTTACCCTGCGGGATAATTATCGGGTAGCGCAGCGAAAAATCCTGGCCCATTCTGACTAAAGCGTCGTAAACCGCCGTATCACCATGCGGGTGGTACTTTTTAAGCACTTCGCCCACCACCGCGGCGCACTTATGGAATTTGCTGCTTGCGGTCATGCCCTGGTCATACATGGCGTAAATGATGCGGCGGTGTACCGGTTTGAGACCGTCGCGAACGTCTGGCAAGGCGCGGGAAACGATAACGCTCATGGCGTAGTCCAAATAGGACTTTTGCATTTCCTGGGTTATTTCTGCGTTGATGACTTCGTTTGGAGTTGCCGTTGCAGGTGTGAGTTGGGCTATCTTTTCGGCTCTAGGTTTTGCTGCCATAACCTAGGAATAATAGCATGTTCGCGGGGAAAAGTCAGCTATTAGGCGGGGTTTTTGGTGTAAAAACCGTCTCCAAATAGTCAAGCCGTGATCTTACTTCCGCACAAACTACTGGACTGCCAAGATTATCACTAAAGAAATGCGCGTTATCAAGTGGTACACCTGTATCAGGGTTGACTTCAAGCTGTCTTCCATAACTATGTTCAGATGTAACCCTAGGAAACGACCAGCTAGTTTCTCCTGAAGGTACGACTATCTCAAGACACTCAAGCGTGAATTTCCTGACCGCGTGATCTAGTATATATGTAAAGGCTACGCTATTACCTGGGTTAGAGCCCTTTAGTACGGAGCTAAATTCTACAATGCGCCTATTTTCCTCGCTATATAAAGGTGATTCTACGATGAGGCGTACTCTTAGTGCATTTCCAGTACCAAATGCCGCAATGGTTTTGTCTTCGAGGATGCTTATACCGCTTGGTGCAAAAGTTGGATCGAGCAGTGCGAGACCCTTGGCAAGCTGTGCTTGCGGGGTTTTGTACTGATCTCCTTGTTCGAGCACAAAGTCTACAAGCGCACCAACCCTCTCATTAATGATTGCTGCCTCATCATCCAATCGCTCACCGTTGAATGGCGTAAAAGTACGCATATGCGTTATATGCCAAAGATAGTTATTACGGCAGGTGCTATCAACAAGGCCACTATTTGAACTATCTTCATCATTGGGTTGAGCGCCGGGCCGGAGGTATCTTTTAACGGATCGCCCACCGTGTCCCCTACTACAGCGGCTTTATGGGTATCACTGCCCTTGCCGCCAAAGTTGCCGTCCTCAATGTATTTTTTGGCATTATCCCAGGCTCCGCCGGTGTTGCACATGAAAAACGCCAGCATGAGGCCAACAACAACGGTTCCACCCAAAAACCCGCCTAATGCCTCGGCGCCCAGCACACTAGCAAGTACAGGTGAGAACACCACAATTGCAGCTGGGATCAAAAGCTCCTTTTGAGCCGCGGCCGTGACGATTTCTATCGCTTTGGAATAATCCGGCAAGGCTGTTCTTTCCATAATGCCGGGGATTTCTCTAAACTGCCTTCTTACTTCTTCCACCACCTTAAACGCGGCTTTGCCGACTGAAGTCACAAGTCGCGAGCTGAATAGGAATGGAATTGATCCGCCCAGCAAAACGCCAATGAACACATTGGGGTTGGCAATGTTGATGGAACTTAAGCCCGTGGTTTCAAAGTATGTGGCAAAAAGTGAGCTAGCAGCGACTGCGGCGGAACCTACGGCAAAACCTTTGGTGAGAGCTTTGGTAGTGTTGCCTACCGCATCCAGGCTGGCGGTAA
>LCJU01000019.1:0-2426 GCA_000994815.1 candidate division WWE3 bacterium GW2011_GWC2_44_9
TTTTGGAAGAATACATGCTTGACCTAGTCAAAACAATACTTTGTGTTACAATTCCAGTACAGAGAGGCTGTTTTAGGTGCCAGAATTTGAACGGTCTCGAAGATGATGATTCAAAGAGCGATATAGACTTGCTCGTGGAGTTTTCCGTAACCCCCAGTTTAATGAAACATGTTGGGGTAGAATATGAATTATCCGAAAACCTGTTCAATAACAGGAAGGTCGATCTTATTACCAAAAGGTCGATAAACAAGGACATAGCTCCAAATATAACAAAGGATTTTACCACTCTATATGAGAAAAGATAGAAACAACTTACTTTATTTAAAAGACATTTTAGAAGCCATAAATTTTATTGAGATTTACATTCTGGACGCACCGGATATGGAGGACTTTATTAAAGAAAAAGGTCTTTATCAAGATTGGATTGATGTTGCAGTCTTATCTAGGGTGTTCACACAAATATAATATCAAACTAACGGGTTTAGTATCGACAAAAGCCCGTAATACCTTACAACCGGAAGAGGATATACCACAAGTTTACCGCCGAATTGTAGCTTAAATCCCGTATAGCCAGCCCAGCTCTTTGTAAGCTTTTTTAGCCGCGTATCCGACACGCTTTCAAAGTCAAACACTTTATACCCC
Source organism: candidate division WWE3 bacterium GW2011_GWC2_44_9 (assembly GCA_000994815.1). Classification (GTDB taxonomy): domain Bacteria; phylum Patescibacteriota; class WWE3; order UBA101185; family UBA10185; genus UBA10185. Next base: position 643 of record LCJU01000019.1, read on the forward strand.
AACGTCTTAAAGCGCTTTATAGACTCCCAGATTAAAAGATAGCCGCCGGTGCTTTTTTGGCCTCGATCTGTAATACCACCATGCATGTACCAAATGGCATCCCTAAAACCCAAAAACAGTTTAGTTCCCAATATATCACCGGACTTTGTGTAAACATTTAAAATAAAAGCCTTGTCCTTGAAAACCTCAACTTTCCTAAGCTGGTCTTGCAAACTTTGGACATAAAAGCCTTTTTTAGCCCCTCTAGATGCGACAATTCGGTAATAATCCTCAACGTGCTTACGGGTGGGGCTTTGCAGTATTTCCACCCGGTCAAAAGCCCTCTGCGATTTGTTTATCGCCCATCGGCAAACCTTTGAAAAGCTTCTCCACAGCTCGTCCTCGCCCAATTCCAAATCAACCACCAAAGTGCTGGGGGATAAATCAACGGCAACACATGCTTTAAAACCGGCTTGCTCTAGAAAAACTGTCTGACTATCAAGTCCGGGGGAGATCTTAAGAGAAGTTAGTTTACACTTTTTTGCCAATTCTTGCAGTTCAGCAACTTCGGACGTACCCAACACGGCCGGGCGATGCAGCTTGCCAAAGCGCAAGGGACCTGCCTGGCCAACTCTAAAAACGGCTCCGGAAGATAGCTTGTATGAAACCCAACCGTACAGTTTTAAGTACTCCGACCACTCATCTGATTGGCGAATATCTGTTAACTCCATTGTATAATTATCACACACATGAATCCTATTAGTTATTTAGTACCAAAAATACTTTACTCGGGGAGCAGTGCCTACAATACTAACATACAGGTTATCCAAGTGACCGGTGCCTGCAAGCTTTTGGTTAACGGCACTGTACAATCATTTAGCGCCAACTCCCGCCAGGTCAAAGCTAAAGTGTGGGGCAAAATGGCCAACATTATCGTTAAAGAACCCAAAATAAAGAACCTGTTGCTTCTTGGCATGGGGGCTGGGACATTACTTGGGCTGCTTCACCGACGCGGCAACCATACCGTAACCACAACCAGCGTTGAAATTGATCCGATTATTATAGCTTTAGCAAAAACGTATTTTGCCTTGGACCGATTGAACAATAACACCATTGTGCGGGGCGATGCCTATACCGTTGTACAAAATCCCTCGGCCTATAATTTACAGCCCCCGTTTGACTGTATTGTTATAGATACCTATTCCGGCTCCGATTTCCCAAGCAACCTCACCTCCGACGCTTTTTACACCAATGTTTTAGCTCTATTGTCTATGGGTGGGTTGCTGGTAATAAACCGAATCATTAGCAAAGACGACAAGAAAACTCTAGCAAGCACCACAAATCAGCTTGAGAACCACATCCAACCCTTAAGAGTGCTAAAAGTAAAGTGTCCGGTTATTTCCGATAACTACATTTTGTATGGCCTAAAGGCCAAGTCAATAAAGTAGTCGCTACTGTAAGTCTTTTTTCTTCTCCTCAAACTCAACTTTTCCAATCTCGCCCTTTGCATACCTTTCTTTAAGAACGTCTAAAGGAGCTTTTTCTTTCTTTGAATTGCTATCTCTTTCGGACCTGGAAGCATATCTAACGAGCTCCACAATAGCAAATACTACTAATCCCCAAAAAATAAGCATAAACAACCAGCCAAAACCACCATAATTCATCATATTGTAAAATCCGTACATCAAGTTGCTCACCCCCTTGCTATTATCAACAACCACCAGCTTACGCAGGTGGTTTGCTGTGTGACGCTGCGCATCAGCCGATGAGTACATCTAAATTCTCGCATAGCGAGTTTTCTATTT
>LCJU01000019.1:2479-12363 GCA_000994815.1 candidate division WWE3 bacterium GW2011_GWC2_44_9
AGAGGTACTTATGAGATAAAATACAGGTGTGCGATTACTTGTAGTGGAAGATGAGAGAGATCTTGCAGAAAATCTAAAAAAAGGCCTTACCGAGCAAGGCTACGCAGTTGACATTGCCCTAGACGGTGAAGAAGGCTGTTTTATGGCAGAAACAGAACCCTATGACTTAATTATCCTAGATTTAATGCTGCCAAAAATGGACGGGATTGCGATATGTAATAGCCTACGAAAGAAAGGCTTAAACATTCCAGTTTTGATGCTAACGGCTAAATCACGGATAGAAGACAAGGTTGAAGGATTTAATACGGGGGCGGATGACTATTTAACAAAACCTTTTAGTATGACTGAGCTATATGTTCGTGTAAAGGCACTGCTAAAAAGAAGGGACAAAATAGAACTGCCTGTTTTGGAGGTGGGAAACTTAAAAATTGACTTGTTTAAGCACAAAGTCTATAGAGCAAACGAAGCTATAGAGCTAACACCAAAGGAATTCTCAATCTTAGAGCTATTGGCAAAAAACAAGAACGGCGTGGTTACGAGAACCATGATTTTAGATCATGTTTGGGATACCAGCTACACAGGAGATAGCAATATTGTTGATGTACTTGTAGGCACGCTGCGCAAAAAAATTGATCTACCGGGAAAGGGGAAGTTAATACAAACCGTATACGGTGTGGGCTTTAAACTTGCGGCTAAAGAATGATTAAAAATAAATTTAGCAAACTAAGTATAAAGAAACAACTGACTTTATGGTACTCGCTGATCATATTCTTTGTTGCTGTTACCTTATTCTCCAGTTTTTATCTATTAACTAAACAGTACCTAATTTACGAAACAGACAGGTCCTTGGCAGTACACGCATCCCAAATAGCTTACAGCGTTGCTCTAAATACCAACGACACCCACGATACACAAACAAAAGATATCCTAAACCTTAGTAAAACAGAGATTCCGGGAATGTTTATTGAGGTAGTAGATACCCAAGGCTTTGACACAAATGGAAAAGCTTCCAACTTTAAGGAGCTGTCTGCCCAAGCACTAAAAGACAATACGCATTTATATTCCCAAAACAAAATTAACGGTTTTACAATGAGGGTGGTTGTGTACCCAATAACAACCCCAGGCATAGCGTTGGGGTCTGTAGTTATGGGCCATCCAATAGATGTTTATGAAAAAACACTGGCTCAATTGAAAATTATTGGTGTTGTAGTTATGTTATATCTTATTGCACCCTCAATTCTAATAGGCTACTTTTTGGCGAAATCTGCCGTGGACCCAATTACAAAGCTTAGTAAAGACATAAACAAAATAACTTCAGAAAATCTATCAAGACGAATAAGTCTCCCTGTTGGTTCGGAAGAAGTTGACTTATTAATTAACAACTTCGATTCGTTGCTGGACAGACTGGGAAAAGCCTTTAGTCTTGAGCGGCAATTTTTAGGAGAAATGGCCCACGAAATTAAAACGCCGTTATCTGTGATAAAAAGTAACTCGGAAATTACTTTAGCAAAGTTAAGAACAGCTGATGAGTATCAAAAGTCAATTAACCAAACCCTATGCCAGATTGATAAACTATCCGGTACCATGGTGAGTTTAATGGATTTCGCATGGTCGCAAAGTACAGATTTTTCCAAAGCATTTATGGAAATAAATCTTTCCCAATTAATGCTAGAGATAAATAATGTTGCTTTATACATGGCCGCACCCAAAAATATACTGGTCGAATCTAATATTGAAGGAAATATTTTTGTACTAGGAAAAGAAGAAAAGCTGTACCAAGCAATTTACAACATTATTGACAATGCTGTTAAATTTACACCCGAAAAAGGAAAAATAACATTGGAGCTTTATAAAAAAAATAGCGGAGCATTTATAAGCGTTGCGGACACAGGAGTGGGAATAGAAGCAGAGCAGCAGAGAAATATATTCAATAGGTTTTACCGAACGGAACAAACTAAAAACATAGCCGGTCATGGATTAGGCCTAGCTGTCGCTGATTCTATAATTAAAGCCCATAACGGTTTGATAGAGGTAAATAGCAAAAAGGGTTCCGGCAGCACCTTTATTATCACGCTAACATTATTGCGCTAAAAATGTCTTCATAAGTTCTTTAGTTCTGGTATCTCATACTACAGGCATGTACTACAAGCATGAAGCTGCAAAAATTGATAAAGCTAAATGTGACGCGGTAATGGGGCCGCTTGCCGATGAAGATAAGCGTTATACGTTCTCAAATTAATCTTTGCCCCAACCGGCAAAGGGCAGCGGAGGTTGTGGGGTGTAAAAGGAAACCGAATGGCGAGCGTAAAAACTTTGTTAAATACACTTAAGCCGGTCTTGTTTTTAGCTGTTTTACCGTCTTTAGTTATCTTCGGAGTGATATTTGTATTCCAAAGGCCTGCACATAACATAGAGCCAACAACCCCATATACCGATATTAGGATATCAAATTCTTCGGTTAAACTTAACAAAACCGGCAATAATTTTGGAACTATATCTCAAAAAGAGGGTTTAGTTGACACCGTTTATGAAGTCACAAATACAGGTAGTGAAGATATCTTCTTAAAAGAAATGTATACCTCTTGCGCCTGTACTAAAGCACAACTAATCTATCCCGACGGATCGACAAGCAGTTTATATACTATGAAAGGCCATGCTAACCCTCAAGATTTTTATGTAGGTAAAAGTATTAAACCCGGAGAAACAGTTAAAATAAAGGCAGTTTTCGATCCCAATGCGCATGGTCCGCAAGGTATCGGATATATAAAAAGAAATATAATGCTGGACACAAACATGAGGGAAAGATCCTTAATCCAAGTATCGCTTGAAGCGGATGTTACTAAATAGCTATGGCTAATTTGCTAAAAAGTAAAAGCATAAAGACAGTAGTTATTTTGGGTTTAGCCGCGCTTGTTATAGGAGTGCTTGTCTACAACTACGGTTCCAATAGACCAATTAGGCTGCCAAAGGAAATAGATTTAAAGGAGCTGCGGCTTACAGACAAACCTAGCTTTAGTTTCAGTATAAAAAACACCAGTGATGCAAACGTAGAAATCGCGCGGATTTACACTTCGTGCGGTTGTACTGTTGTTTTAGAGCCTACAAACAGCTTTATTCTTGGGCCAAAAAATTCTATCCAAGTAACCATGCAATTTGACCCCGCGTCTATGCATAAAAATGGCGACGACATATACCACGAAATCTACGTCCTAACTTCAAAACCTACCAATAGGGAATATATAGTGAAAATGAAGGGCAAAATAGCTTCGAGCCAAGAAACGGTTGAAGTTTTTTATAATAGCGCCTGTACGGATTGTGTCGCGTACATCAATGAAATGAAACCAATGCTGGCAAAATACTCAACTAATCCAGTTTTAAAAGACTACATCAATAAGCCATCGTATCGCAAAGAACTAAACGCGCTCAATACTAAGTATCAAGTACCTTACAATGTCCAAGATAGTTTAACCTTTTTTCTAAAACCAAACCTAATCATTGAAGGTCATGTGCCTCAAGCAACGGTAGAAACGCTATTACAAAACTACCACCAACTTCCCAAGCATAGTCTAATTGTTTTATATCAACCAAACATGCACTCAAATGCTACTGATTATCAAATCTATCTTGCCGGTTATACTACAAAAAAATTGGCAGTTTCCGATGATGTGCTTAAGTATATTAATAGCAAAGAACCTCGCGTAATACAAAACTCATTGCCAGACACGTTAGTGGTTCCTGTTGTTGTTGGCGCCATAACTAACAGTCTGCATCCCTGCGCTATCGCAGTCTTATTACTGCTGTTAACCTTTCTTTACACAATTAAAAAAAGCAAGAGAACCGTTATATTGATTGGGTTAAGTTACATATTTGGCGTGTTTCTGGTTTATTTTTTAATCGGTTTAGGTCTGCTTAGGGCTATTTCGCTATCGTCGGAACCTTTCTTTGTTGCTAAGATTGCTACTGTACTTCTGCTCATTCTAGGCTTAATAAACATAAAGGATTATTTCTTCCCCAAACTCCCAATTCATTTAAAAATTCCAGATTTTACTAAAGGCGCAATCCAAAGCTTTATGGAAAAAGCCAGTATTCCTTCGGCCTTTATTGTTGGCGCGCTTGTGGGCATGTGTGCTTTTCCATGTACCGGAGGCATTTATACAGTCATAATCTCAACCTTGGCCGCAACTGCATCGTCTCAATTCGTCTTATACTTAATTCTTTATAACATCATATTCGTTTTGCCGTTGCTGGTTGTTGTTCTTATAGCTTCCAATAAAGAGTTGCTAGAAAAAGTTGAAGAAATGCACAATAAAAATTCCAGAAAGTTGCATTTGATAACTGGGGTGTTGATGGTTTTAATTGCAATCGGTGTATATTTTTGGATAAGGATATACATGTGATGCTAATACAAATCTTCTTAACCCTTATACTAATGCTAGTCTACTTTACTGTCTTTTATAACGTCGGTATTCCCTTGTCAAAACTAATCGGCAGGCGTGTATGTGTAACCTGCTACAGTGTTAGCTTAACCTGGTTGACTTTATTGGCACTCCAGTATTCTGGGATATTTGCCATAAACAAATACTTAATAGCTGTGCTTATAGCTCAAAGCGCCGTAGGCATTTCTAATCTTTCGGAAGAATTTATAGTTATCAATCAGGTTAGGGTCTCTCAAACATTGTTAAAGTTTGGGACTATTTTATACGGAACTTTTGCCGTATTAACTTACAGCTTTGTATTGGAAGTTGCGGGCTTAGTGCTTGTGATACCGCTGATGTACTTAGGCATCTTATCAATGGTCCCTGTAAACGAAACCTCCCCCATAACCACACGGTCAAAAGAATTGCTGATAAAACTAAAAAACTGCTGCGGCTAAGCAATCCCCCAAACGGCGATCCGGCATGTCTTCATAAGTTTCTCATAACCAATCTGGCAAAATCTTACATATGACAGAAAGCTGGGCTATTTTGAATAAGTATAAAGTATTAGCGGCGGCATTTGTTTTAATAGCAGGTTCGTTTTATATGGGCGTGCTCACGGCCAAAGTAAGTGTATATGAAAAACAGCTTGGCATAGGGAATAAAGGCAACACACTCGGACAAAAAGTGATTGCCGCAGATCAACCTACTCCAGCTCCTACAGCTCCCCCAAAAGACGTAAAAGTAGATTCGGTAACTGCAACTGACCACATACGGGGGAACAAGGACGCACGTATAGCGCTTATAGAGTACTCAGACCTAGAATGCCCCTTTTGCAAAAAATTTCATCCCACTGCGAAAAAGGTACTAGACACATACCAAAATCAAATTGTATGGGTTTACAGGCACTTCCCGTTAAGTCAATTACATTCTAAAGCAAAAAAAGAAGCCGAAGCTACCGAATGCGCTGCTAAACTTGCCGGAAACGACGGCTTTTGGCAGATGATGGATAAGATTTTTGAGGTCACTCCTTCAAATAACGGACTGGATTTAGCAACACTGCCCGACCTAGCGGCCCAAGTAGGCATTGACAAAACGGCTTTTGCAGCATGTTTAGACTCGGGCGAAATGGCATCAAGAGTAGACACCCAATATCAATCAGGCGTGAATTCCGGAGTAACCGGAACCCCCGGAAACTTTTTACTAGATACAAAAACAGGACGGGTAATAGAAATCCCCGGAGCAGTTCCGTTTGAAAATATTAACCAAGCAATTGATTCAATGTTGAAGTAATAACTTTGTATTATTAGCCCCATGTCCAAACTAAACAAAACAAAAGTTATAGCAATAAAAGGCATGCACTGCCGTTCGTGCGAAATTTTAATTGAACAAGAACTTCTTAAGGTAGAAGGGATATACAAGGCTAATGTTAGTGAAAAAAATGGCAGTGCGGAAATTTTCTACCAAGGCGAGGTGCAGGATGACTATATAGCAAGCGCAGTATGTGGTTGCGGATACAGCCTAGGCAAAGACACTAAAGGATGGGTTTCTAAAAATCCGCGGGATTACGATGATTTAATTAAAGCTGGCATCGCCCTGGCTGTTATCTACTTTATAGCCAAAGGCTTGGGTTTCTTTAACATTGCATTTGGTTCATCTAATGACTTAGCCAGCCTGCCTATTGTGTTTTTGGTAGGTCTCACGGCAGGCCTTTCCACCTGCATGGCGTTAATTGGCGGTTTAGTTTTAGGGGTTTCTGTAAGATTCTCGGAAAAGCACCCCTATGCTACACCGTTGCAAAAGTTTAAACCACACATTTTTTTTAATTTAGGCAGGCTATTTTTCTTTGTCATATTCGGCGGGCTTATTGGCTACTTTGGATCGTTTTTACAACTAGGTCCTGCATCAACCGGTTTGCTAACAATACTTGTAGGCATTGTGATGCTTTTACTAGGCTTGCAAACAATTGGCATATTTCCTGGATTAGAGCAACTAAAATTTACTTTACCTAAAGCCTTGTACAAGCTCGTAGGAATAGATACACAAAAGCAAAGCGGCTACAGCAATAAAGGATCGTTTATACTTGGCGGAATGACTTTCTTTTTACCTTGCGGTTTCACTCAAGCCATGCAACTCTACGCTATAGCCAGCGGCAATCCGATGACGGGCGCTTTAACAATGGGTGTATTCGCGCTCGGAACCGCGCCGGGATTGGTGGGAATAGGAGGTTTAACGGCCTTAATCAAGGGGGCTTTTGCTAAACCATTCTTTAAGTTTGTGGGGCTTACGGTTATTGCCCTTTCTTTCTTTAACATCTCTAACGGACTGAATCTTACCGGTTTAATCCTTCCTGCTATTGGTAGCCCCGGTACCGTTTCGGCAAAATCCGGTACAGCAAGTTCGGACCCAAACGTAACGGTTCAAAATGGGGTGCAGGTGGTAAAAATGACTCAAAACTATAATGGCTACTCTCCCAACTCATTTACTATCCAAAAGGGCATCCCTGTGAAGTGGGTAATAACCTCAACCGATGCAAACACCTGCGCGGCAAGTATTGTTTCGGCTCAACTTGGCGTACATAAATATCTACGCTTGGGCGAAAATATAATAGAGTTCAGCCCATCGGACGTTGGTACTATCAGATTCTCGTGCAGTATGGGCATGTATACAGGGTCTTTTACTGTGGTTAACGGGTCTGGGATTATCGGTACTGCCGTTGCTATTCCAACGGCAAACGCCGACCCCGCTATACAAGGGGACACCTGCGGAAGCTCCGGCGGGTGCGGCTGCGGTGGGACTACTAAAAATAATCAACCTATAAACGCGTTACCGGCCCAACCGGAAACTGTACCGTCAACAAGTAACACAAACACAAGCGTTCAATTAATAAAAGCTAGTTATACAGTGGACAAAGATATAGTGCCTAATAACTTTAGCGTAAAAGTTAACCAACCGGTTCGGTTCGAAGTTGATGCTAAAGAAGACGGCTATGGCTGTATGGGCAGTGTGGCCCTGCCGGGACTGGCGCCAGAGTATTATCCCTTGCAAAAAGGTCAAAAAGCAGTATTTAACTTTACACCAACAAAAACAGGCAACTATCAAATAACTTGCGCAATGGGGGTTCCAAGAGGAATAATAACAGTTAACTAAAATAGAAAGGAGGTTTGGTTTGATATGCAAGAATTAGTCAAACTTAAAATCAGCGGCATGCACTGTGCGTCTTGTGCAATCCTAATAAAAGATGAACTTGGTGAAGTAAAAGGGGCTAGCAACGTAAAGGTGGACGCAAAATCAGGCGAAGGTAGCGTTATGCTTGACACAGATATAGCCAATGTAAATGACCTTTTAATAGCTGTGGAAAAGGCGGGTTATAAGGCGGTTGTAAATGACTAGAGTCTCATTGGATATACAAGGCATGCATTGCTCATCGTGCGCCGCACTTATTGAAAAGTCTTTAAAAAAAGTGGACGGCGTTAAAGAAGCTAATGTTAACTTTGCCGCGGAAAAAGCCAGTGTGCTGGTTGACGAGATGGTAGCCGAAAAAGACACATTAATCAAGGCGGTGGAAAAAGCGGGTTATAAGGCGGCATTAACTAACCAAAACCAGTCGGCAAGTGACAGAGAGAGACAGCAGAATCAAATAAACGCGATGTTCAAAAAGTTTCTGGTAAGTTTCGTTTTCAGTGCACCAATGATTTATTTTATGCTGTTCGACTTTATCGCCGGCCTCCCGGGTAGGGCAGTTTTACTGCCGTACGTGGGCATAGTATCTCTCATACTAGCAACTCCCGTTCAATTCATTATAGGTAGAGGTTTCTATAAAGGGATGTTTTCGGCCCTTAAAATGAAAACTTTTAATATGGACAGTCTGATAGCCATAGGCACATCCGTTGCCTTTTTTTACAGCCTGATTAATTTTACAGTTTATTACCTAAAAACGGGGGCTATTATTGGTATTGACGGCACAAAAATTCCTGAGCTGTATTTTGAAACGGCGGCCTTTTTAATTACATTTGTTATTTTGGGCAAGTGGTTAGAGTCCAAGGCCAAAGGCAGAACGTCGGACGCTATTAAAAAGTTAATGGGTCTGCAGGCAAAGTCAGCGCGCGTTGTTAGGGCCGGAATTACTCAAGACATTCCAATTGATCAGGTACTTGCCGGAGATATTGTTGTTGTTAGACCGGGAGAAAAAATACCTGTTGATGGTGAGATAATTAGAGGTTCGTCCGCGATTGACGAGTCAATGATCACCGGCGAAAGTCTGCCGGTTGAAAAACACGAAGCCGACACCGTTGTTGGCGGGACAATAAACAAAACCGGAAGTTTTGAATTTAAGGCCATACGTGTAGGTTCCGAAACCACTTTGGCGCAAATTATCCGGTTGGTAGAAGAAGCCCAAGGGTCAAAAGCCCCTATCCAGGCCTTTGCTGACAAGATTTCGGCAATATTTGTACCTATTGTGCTGCTTCTGGCGGTGGTAACCTTTGGCGTTTGGTACTTTTTACTGGGCTCCACGCTTTCATTTGCGTTAATGGCGCTTACTTCAGTTATTGTAATTGCATGCCCGTGCGCGCTTGGCCTTGCTACCCCAACGTCCATTATGGTTGGCACAGGCAAGGGGGCCGAAAACGGTATACTGGTTAAAGGCGGGGAACCTTTAGAGGCGGCAGTAAAAGTAAACACAATAGTATTTGACAAAACAGGAACCGTCACAAAAGGCAAACCGGAGGTAACAGACACATTCAGTCTTGGCCTGCTAGCCGAGGATAAAGTACTTCAAATTGCAGCGAGTCTTGAAAAACAGTCTGAACACCCGCTTGCAGAGGCGATCTACACACACGCTCAAGAGAAGTCACTAAACCTAGATGAGGTTTCTGGGTTTAAAGCAATTCCCGGCCATGGTGTAGAAGGCATAATTGACGGTACAACCTACTATTTTGGCAACAGAAAGCTCATAAATACTGTGCTGAAGCTTTCCACAGATATGCTAGATCAAAAACTATCTGAACTTGAAGAACAAGGCAAAACAGCAATGATTCTTGCTAGCCAAGAGTCGGTTCTAGGAGCTGTTGCAGTTGCAGACACTGTTAAAGATACTTCTAAAGAGGCTGTAGCTAGACTAAAAAAACTGGGGGTTGGAGTTTATATGATTACGGGCGATAATGAAAAAGTTGCTTCGCATATTGCACGGGAATTTTCCGCTGGCCCTGGATGATCAAAATCACGCAGGTGATGGTAAAGACAAACAACACGCACATCAGCGCAAACTTCCACCACGCCAGCTGCTGATGTGACGGGTCAAAGGGCGAAAGCAAAATATAAGTCTGCCAAAGAGCCGTCGGCAGCGACGCAATGATGCCTGCCGTAATAATAATGGACATTCCGTTGCCGATGCCATATTGATCGATTTGTTCGCCGAGCCACATAATAAACGCCGTGCCGGTGGTCAGCGTCAACATCGTCATGAGC
>LCJU01000020.1 GCA_000994815.1 candidate division WWE3 bacterium GW2011_GWC2_44_9
TTTTTGAAAAAGTTTCAAAACATTACTTGCGCAAAGCTCCCAAGAATATAGTTTGCACCTTTCATAGCCTTTCGATACTAAAGACATCTTGGCAATCTCGGTCATGCTTAGTAACTTAAACATTCCGGTTGTGATCGCCTCGATATCCGTCGGTTCCACTAATAGCGCAGCATCATCAGCTACCTCTTGCATAGAGCTCACCATAGATGTTATAACAGGACATTTACAGCTAAAGGCCTCTAATATAGGCAGACCAAAACCTTCTTCCAGCGAAGTGTAAACCAACGCTTCGGCGCCGGAATAAAGTCGCACTATATCTGTGTTGGACAATCTGCCTAGGAATTTTATCTGACCCGCCGACTTAAGCCCACGTGCATACTCATATATACCTTCATAGTCTTTAGCACATGATCCCACCAAAACATACTCAATAGTTCCGTTTCCTGTCGAGGCAACCATAAGGTCAAAGGCTGCCAGCATCCTACGAACATTTTTTCTGGCGTTGAGAGTTCCAACGGATAAAAAATACTTAGCCAATATATTGTATTTACTTTTAACTTCCTCAATGGCTCGTACAGAGCTTTTTACATAGGCAGTCAAATCCACAGCCTCATAAACAACTCCAACCTTTTTTCCTGCCCAAGGCGCTCGCCGGATAATTTCGCTTTTAGTCGCTTCGGAAACGGCGATAACCACATCAGAAAGAAGCAGTGTCCAATATACCGGTAGACTTTTCCTACCTTTTGGTGAAAAATCATGGATTACAGACAGCAGTTTTGTGCCAGCCCTGTGGATTATAGGCAATGTATGCCAAGTACACACAAGCATATCCAGACGGTCTATATAGGTAGCCTTGGCTAAAGCGCACTGCGTCCAAGAACATGATGAGCTGACTAGCTTGTAGTGCCATTTAGGATTGCCTTTTGATAGTGACTCAAAAAACTCCCTAGTTGGGTGCTGGGCGAAGTACAATAGGTACTCATTGTCTTGATCCACAACGGCCAAGTTTTTGAGTAGATTGAACAAATAATTGTGGGTGCCGGTTCTTGTTGGTTCCAGCAATTTTTTGCAGTCTACGCCTATTAGCATATGCCCCTATATTATAGCCCATTCCAAATCATGTATAATTCACCGTATGTTTAAATTGCCTAAACCAAATAGAGACCTAATTCAGGTAGTTAGTACGGGCTTGGTGTTAGTAGCCTTATCAACAGTTATTTTTCTGTATGCGGGCGGTTACCGAATTAAAAGGGATGAGAACGGCAAAACCGTAAAGATCGCCTCAACCGGTATGGTTAGCGTGAAATCCATACCCGAAGGTGCGAACGTATATATTAACGGTGTATTAGCCACAGCCACAAATAACACCATCCCAGCGGTTGAGCCGGGCAAACATTTGCTTAAAGTAGTTAAAAATGGCTACTCGCCGTGGTCAAAAGAAATACAAGTCTTCCCCGAGCTGGCTACAGACATTACTGCAATACTTATTTCACAAACCCCACGGCTTGAGCCACTAACAAACACCGGCGCCAAAAACCCATCGGTCTCCCCTACCCAATCCAAGCTGGCCTTTTTGTCCGAGGACTCCGAAAACCCCGGCATTTGGGTAGTATCAATATCAGACGGAACCTTAAGCCTCTTTAGATCTACACCTGCCGTGGTACTCAAAGACACACTGTACATAAAGTATTCTAAAAGCAAAGCTCTCGAATGGTCGCCCGATGAAAAAAGTCTCTTAATAGAGCTGGAAAACGGTGATTATCAGCTTTTTGGCTTAACCGAAAAAACGGTCCAGCGAACACTGGCACCGGAAGACTTAAGACAAAAATGGGCGGTAGACGTCTTGAAAAAAAGAAAGGACTTTATTGAAAAACTAGATATTCCGCAGGAGCTTCGGGAGATTGCGGTGTCAACGGACGCCGTTTGGGCGCCGGACCAAAAGAAGTTTATGTACAAAAAGGCCGCCGGTACCCAGCTTGAATATAGGGTATACAATTCCGAAAAGCCTTTACCGATTGGCGAGCAAGTGGATGCGCCAGTTTTTTCGTTGGATAAAAGCACCCCCCAACCAAAGATTGTCTGGTATTCAGACAGCTTCCACCTGGTGCTAACCGAGGGCAGTCCGGAAGTGGACCAAAGAGGAGTTATATATATAATGCGAATAGACGGCACTAACAAAACCGAAATCTATAATAATACACTTAAATCAAGCAGTGTATTTGTGGCGCCAGGCGGAGACAAAATAATAATTCTTACATCCTTTAGATCAAGCGGCCAAACTGATCTATACACGGTTGGCTTAAGATAAAACGGTCACAGAACCTCCTGCAGTTTTGCAGTTACCACCAGCCTGTTAAAAGTTGTGCCGGGCGGATCACAGGTTTGCAGAGTAAGTAGGGGCTCAACCACCGGTCGTGTTAGTGGATAGGTATTGAACCCGGAGTAGATTTCTTTATTTACAACTTTGTAAACGTAGTCCCGATTTTCATAAAAAACATGGATAGTATCCCCAACAGCCAACTTATGCAACAGATTAAAAGTTTGGGCGTACTTGCCCAGCTCCCAAAAATTCAACGAGGAATGAGCAAAAATGTACACATTGCCTGCCTGGTCCGACGGATACATAGAACTGGCAGAATGGGCAACGCCATACTTTAGTGCCTCTTTATAAGCGCTTTCGTTAGTAACGGAAACATCGGCTACCACAGGCGCATTTACCCCGATTTTTTCTATAACCAAGGCAAAGTCCTTGTTAACCGGCTCAATAATTAGCGGTTTAGAACCTAAATACCGCGCAAAGACGCTCTCCTTATCTGCACCACTCCCCAACTCATACCTCTTGCCGGTTAGGGTCATCAGGTAATACCGCGCTTCGTCCCTTAGGTAAGGAAAAGCAAAAAGCAGAGTCAATCCAAGCCCAAGCACTATCAATATGTTAGAAATAGGGTTTCGCGAAATAATGTTTCCCGAAATAAGCTTATGTTTCACCGACATGATGTATACAATATTCCACAAAAAGCCGATGGTGTATACTCAAAGTATGCGAGTAGGTGTTGGCTTCTATCTTGTCTTAATCCTAATATTCATGGTCTTAATAACTTCAACTGCATCTGTTCACGCTGAAATGGCCTACGGAACATCCAGAAGCGTGGAAATGGTTGGCCAAGACATAACTCCCGGTATGATCATTGCCTACAAAGACGACACCTTTCTGCCATCAAAGGAGCCTTTTGATACAGACATTGTGGGTGTTGTTGTAGAAAAATCCTCGCTAAGCTTAATAAACCTTGTTACTTCGCCGGAAATTAAGCTGCTGATGGAAAGTGGGGATGCCCAAGTACTTGTGTCAGCTACCAACGGACCAATTAAAAAAGGTGACTACCTCACCTCATCAAAAATATATGGCGTAGGTCAAAAGGCAGACGTTAGCGGCTTTACCATAGGCAAAGCCTTGGAGGACTATAACCCAACAAATCCCGGGGCTAAGGGATTAATCTGGGCATTTATCCAACCAAAAACCGCCTACATCAATAACTCCATGCGGATGAATCTGCTAGAGTCGTTGAGAACCGGTGCGCTCTCGCCCCTGCTTAACCCCGTTGAATCACTTAGATACATCCTCGCCGCCCTCATAACCGGTGCCACCTTTGTTATAGGCTTCTCTACCTTTGGTAGAAGCTCGGGCAGGAGCATAGAAGCCTTGGGTCGAAATCCTCTGGCATCGCACACCATTAAGGTGGCAATGGTTTTTAACTTTATACTGGCTTTTGGCATTATGCTGGTGGGGCTGGCTTTGGCATATTTGATACTGGTTTTATAGTCTGATAAGCTAGAAAGTAACATGCCCGACTCTACATACGCCACACTCCCATCTACACAGCTATTCCTGCTTTTCGGCATGCTTTTTGTAATACTATCCTTTTTCATTGCAGTCTTTATCTGGACGGCCATTTTATATGACAAGAAAAAGAAGGAGGAAGCAAAAGCCAAAGAAGAGGCGTACAGAAAAGCCTTGGTCATACTGGAGGAGGCCAAAAACAAATCGTTTGCGATCATCAAGGAATCAAACGAGCGGGCCAAAAGATTGATCAAGGAGACTGATGTTGCAGTTGACGAGTCAAAAGACTTTGTAGAAGGTCAACTTAGAAAGGCGGCGTCGGAACTTAAAGCCGATGTCTTAACCGAGACTAAAAGCTTTAGAGAACAACTGCACACCGAGGCCCTGCAAACCGAGAAGGAGTTAAAGGATAAAATTGCGCAAGAGTACCTGGCCATGGAGTCGGAACTTAAAGCCTACAAGGAAAAAAGGTTAAGGGACATAGACGAAAAGGCTCTAAACGTTATAGAGACTATCGTGAACGAGTATTTTGCCAAGACACTGCGGTCGGAAGATCACATGGACTTAATTAGACAATTGCTGGACAAAACCAAAAAACCGTTTGAGTTTGAGGCTTGATACTTACATGGTCGGGGACCGCGGACTCGAACCGCGAGCCTCTGCTACCCGAAAGCAGCGCGCTAGCCAATTGCGCCAGTCCCCGTTGAAATGGTGCCCCCAGCAGGAATTGAACCCACATTGTACCCTTAGGACGGGTCTGTTCTATCCGTTGAACTATGGGGGCCAGTTCAGTTTCCTATTATACATGAATGCGTCATTGACCTCGCTAGATACATAGGGGACGGGGCTAGGGTATGTTGATACAACGGCTCAAAGTAGCACAACCTGCGCTTTATGCTCACCTGCACCCACTGAACTGCCCCTTAAAACGAGTGCGTGATCCACTGTCTATTTTTACCGGTTGAACTAACTTAGTACTTTGCGGAACAGGCGAATCGACCGAACCTGCGGGCGCTTCCGCAGTCAAAAACTTAAGGTTTATTTCCAGCAGGTCATTTACATCCGTAAGCTCTACTCTGTAATCTGTTACGACACCGAATGCAAAACCGTACTTTTAGAAACTTCTTCATCCTTAACTTTTTTCAAACTAAGCGTTACCGAAGCATTAGTCGTTGTGTGTGTCACAAGAAGCTCTCGAATATGACTGGCAGAAACCAAGCTGTCGCAAGCACTCATAATAAATGACCGTGGATAAACTCCTTTGCGCAGCCCAGTGCATGGGCCATACCCAATTTCTCTAATTGATAGGAAAAGGTGATCTTGCAGCCGGAAAAGTCACCGGTATGTGAGTTAAAATAGTCCTGAATTTCCTGGTTTGTAGGTGAAACAACAATTACGACTTCTTTAATGCCATTAGTGAGCAGTGTATCCAAAACCCTCGCGACGATGGGCTTGCCAAGAATCGGCGCCATGGCTTTGGACCTACTTAACGTAAAGGGTTTAAGCCTCTTGCCGTTGCCCGCCGCTAACTAAAATGACTCCTTGCGTAATGGCCTGCATACCGGCAATTATACTCCTGCCACCCCGTTGTCATTGGCAGCATAACCTTTGGCCTGAAGCGTAAACGCCTTAGCATAATAACCGTTATTGGACATTAAGGCGGCGTGAGTGCCCTCCTCAACAATTTCCCCATGGTCTAGCACAATGATCCTGTCGGCGTTTCTTACGGTAGAAAACCGGTGGGAAATGATTATGACAGTTTTCTGCTTAAAAAAGTCATAAATTCTGTTGAAGATATTGTACTCACTCACGGCATCAATCGAAGCTGTTGGCTCGTCAAAAATAACCAAGGGGGCGTTGCGATAGAAAAAGCGCGCAATAGCCAGCTTTTGCCATTGCCCGGTAGACGGACGGATACCACCTTTAAACTTCTCGCTTAATATCTGGTCGAATTTAGCCGGGAATTCGTCAATAAAAGCTGCTGCATCCGCGCTTTGCGCCGCCAATCGGATAGCCACCTCGTCCACTTGCTCTGAAGCGTTACCAATATAAATATTCTCTTTAACGCTCAACTGCGGGTAAGTATTGAACTCCTGAAACAGCACCCCAATGTTCTGATACCAGGAAGGCAAAGCAAGGCTAGACAAGTTATCAACATTAACCACTATTTTCCCGTTCGTAGGCTGATAGATCCGACATAATAGTTTGACAAGGGTGGTCTTGCCCGCACCATTATGCCCAACGATGGCTACTTTCTCCCCGGCCTGAATAGTTAGCGACACATTATTTAGCACCCGTTTTTCCGAATTAGGATAGCTAAACGATACATTATCCAACGCAATTTTGGGACCTTCTTTTAGCTTTGCCATTTGCACAGCGCCATCAGCAAAAAGCGGCTTAAACTGAAAGAGCTGATATGTGTCTTTAACCCGCATTGCAAACTCGGTTAAATCGTTCATACCCCTAAAAACGTTGCTTAGCCCGTTCTGTACCATGCTCATCAAACGGGTATAAAAAGTGACAATACCCACAGTAATGGCGCCTGTCGCAAGGCCACTAAAAATCTTAAAGTAGCCATAAAGTAGTACAAAGTCGGTTAGAAAACCAAAGGAACCATTCCCCAATCTCCATCTTTTCGTAATAGCCAACCACTTTTTGTTATACCGATTATAAAAGTTTATATATTTGTTATCCAAGAAACTAAACGACGACGTTGACGCTATCTCCTGGAGCGAGATAGAGCTATTCAGTTGGCTGTTTGTCCACCCGGCAGTGCGAAACCCTTCGGTATTCTCATAAGAGTATTGATATATAAACCCCCGGTGCCTTTTATCCCAAAGTATGTAAGGAATGTTAATAACGACCATGGCAAGTATCAAAAGCGGTGAAAAAGCAATTAAGGCTGCGGCCGAACCGGCTAACCCAACAATATCGGCAAATTCTCTCACTACATCGTCGACAAATGAAAATATGTTCATAAGGTTATCATTAGCGCGGGTGATCCGATTATTTATCTCCGGCTGCTCCAGAGATTGAATACCAAGCGTATATAGCTTTGTGTAAAAGGCGCGAACGATTTTGGGTCGCAAGGTGACGCTTAGAGCGTTGCCGATGTAGCCACTCACACTCTGGAAAACCGTTTGGACCGCAAAAAGCACCAGCAACAGGCCTAATATGTGATAGACGCTCTTAAAAATAAAGATGCCGCCGGAGTTTAGCGACAGTACCAAATCAATTGCCCTAGCGATAACGTATGCATAGGCAATGTTAAAAAGACCATTGGTAGAGGTAAAAAAGACATACAAAACAGTTCGTAGCCTATCCAGCCTGTAAACAAAACCCAGGGCCCAAATGGCTACGGCAAAAAACTCACCGGCAGTGACTTTTTTGTAGTCTGACTCGGAGCCGGTTGTGTTGGATTTAGGATTTTGCCCACCGATTTTGAAAGCCATAGGGAATATATTAGAATAAACCCGATACATTTGCACACTCCCGTAGTTCAACGGATAGAACACCGGTTTCCGGAACCGGCAGTGCGGGTTCAATTCCCGCCGGGGGTACCATGTGGCGGAGGGGGAGGGATTCGAACCCTCGTCCACCAAAGGCGGAAGTGGTTTTCAAGACCACCGCACTAGGCCACTATGCGACCCCTCCATACGCCGATAAACAGGGAAATTCTACCATCTTAAGAAAGAATACGAAATCAAGGAGTTAATAGTTGTAAAGATCCTCGTGAACACGTCTGTAAGTGAGTATTTCTTCCGATTTAAACCACAAATTGACTTCTTCTTCAGCCTCTTCCGAGGACCCGGAAGCATGAATCATGTTATATGTTGTCCGTTTTCTTAACATAGCGCTGTAGCTGGAATCTAAACCGTAGTCTCCCCTTATAGTTCCCGGGGGTGCAGAGTCAGGGAAAGTAGGGCCCACAAGCGATCTAATTTTGGCCACGGCATTAGGGCCCTCAAACACAATGGCTAAAACCGGCCCCATGGAGAGAAACATGGCGTTTCGCTTATCTACGACTTCTGCAATTTCTTTAGGCTGATCGGTGCCAAAGCAGTCCCAAGTGGACAGCCCTGATCGCGCGCATTCCTCAATATTCCGGGCCCCAACCTTCATCTTCCAGTCCTCGGTGTGCTTGTAATGCTTTGCTCCAAACGCCTCATCTACCTGCGCGAGCTTGACCCCAACAATCTTAAGCCCAGCCCGCTCAAACCTATGAACAATCTCGCCAATAATACCGCGCTGAACTGCATCGGGTTTAAGTAGTACAAGCGACTTTTGGATCATAACAGCCAATATGGTAACAAATCAAGTGGCTAAAGGCAATACTCCTTAATTGATAGGCGTATCTACTAGCTCAAAAGTATCATCAGCAAAAACTTTGAAAACTGCAAAGCGGGGGCTTTGGAAGTTAAACTTCTCAACGCTTTGAGATTTTAAGACTGCACCGATGGAGTAGTGCATCAAATCGGCCTTTTCGGGATCCTGATAACTTGTAAATAGGTGCAAATCTCCCGCTATAACAGCCTTAACTCCCGACTCTCTGACTGCTTTTAGCAGCTCCAGGTTTTGGGCGTGGACGGCCTCATCCTTTACACCGTCAATAATACCCATAACTCTAGACATATCGTTGGTAACCAATGGCTGTGACAAAAAGAGAAACTGACTATCAACGATTGCCTGTTTGAACCAAAGCATGTCAGATTCCTGTATTTTCGTGAAGTTCTTGCTATTGTCAAAGTATGTAATAGTAACGGATTTTTCGGTTAGCACTCCTCTTGCTTGACCGAAAACGGCCTCGAAGTTTGATTCATCCCTAGTCTGACCAAGGTCATGGTCACCCGGCAGGGAAAAATATGGCACGCTGGAGGCATCCATTGTTGATTTTGCCTTTTTCAGGGCAGCTTCGTCCCCCCAGTCGGTATAATCGCCAAGAAAAAGTATGTAATCGACACCCAAGCTACGTAACTGTGTGAGAGCTCTTGTCAGATAAGCTAGACCGTTATGCGAGTCCGCCAGCACACCAACTGTAAGCTTTACCGGCCGCTCTGATGCCACATTACTCGAGCCTGTGCTTTCTAAAGCTCCCAGCTTGCTAATGGAATCAACAGACGATTTTGCTGAACCTAAAACCGCGGCTACCTGTTTTAAGTGCGGGTCAACTTTGGAGGAAACGCTTTTTGGTACGCTAAAGGAATAGAAGTATTTTGCGGACTCGGCAACAAAAACTACAAGTAGTCCAAGCACAAGAACCGCTGTAACAACCCGAAGTACACTAAATCCTTTAGTGGGCCTGATTTTTGTTAAGAATGCCATTGCGTCTTCACTTTACATTTTATCAACTGCATTTATCCCTAGTAAATATAGACCATTTCTTAGCACTTGCCTAACTGCA
This sequence comes from candidate division WWE3 bacterium GW2011_GWC2_44_9, assembly GCA_000994815.1. Taxonomy (GTDB): domain Bacteria; phylum Patescibacteriota; class WWE3; order UBA101185; family UBA10185; genus UBA10185. Next base: position 9,240 of record LCJU01000020.1, read on the forward strand.
GACGTTAATAATAGTCTAAGCTCCCTAACCCTAGGATCTTCGGCATTAAGGATAGGCGCGTCGTTGTAGAAAGAATTAAACCTTTGGCACAAGGTGTAAAGATAGTTGCACAACAAGTTGGGCGCAAAACTTGTGGCGGAGGAAACTACAATTTCAGGAAATCTGCCAAATAGAGCGATAACTTCTAGTTCGCGGCTGGTCAACGCTAACTCGGTATTCAATATAAAATATGACGGGAGCTTAGATATATCAAACACCTGGCCCGACTTTTCAAGGACAGAAACAGCCCTGGCGTGAGTGTATTGAATATAGGGACCGGTAAAACCTTTTAGATTCAGAGCCGAGTCAACGTCAAAGATAACATCTTGAAAAGTGTCATACCTTAGCATGTCAAATTTAATAACGGCGTTGCGGACGTCAATCTGGTTAGGAGATCCAGCAAATTGGCTTGCAAGGGTCTCACTCACTATAGTTATAAGATCGTCTATTTTTACGCCGATACCTTTTCTACCGCTCATACCAATTCTACCGCTCATACCAACATTGGTGCTAGGGGTAGAGGTGAAACCCATTTTCTCCGCCGTAGCG
>LCJU01000021.1:0-12026 GCA_000994815.1 candidate division WWE3 bacterium GW2011_GWC2_44_9
TTCCCTTATCAGTATTGCTTTGCCTATCCATAAATGCCCTGATGGCTTCTATATTTGGGGGTCTGGGAGTAACTATCGGGTTTCCCATACCGTTTTACATCAGCCGTCTTGACCTAAACAGTCTACCCTCGCCTATACATATAGTATTGGATGTACCATTCCTAAAATATGTGAATGTGGGGTTGATTTATCTGCTTAGCACTTTTACAATCTCAAAAATTTGGAGAAAATAAGCCCCAAGTGCGCCCCACCCACCTTCACCATAACAGACACTAACGATTGAATTAACGCATAAAAACATATACTCTTAACATATGAGAAGTAAGGCATTTGCAGTTATTAATATTGTAGTAGGCATTTTCATATTAATAGCGCAGTTAGTGTCACTAATTCTCGTTTATCCTAAGTTAATTCAGTTATACAAGGACATGGGGGTGCAGATTTCATCCAGTACACAGTATTACCCCTTGCTAGCTACTGTTTTTATAGCCTTTTTAGTGTACGTTATGTATGCGGCGGTAAAGTTGCTAAAATCAAAAGAGCCTAGCAATTCTTTGTACAAGCAGAATTTTGTGGCTACGATAGTATTATTAGTAAGTGGGGGACTTTTCCTGGTACTCTCATTGATGTCGCTAATCAATCCAATCTATAGTCTTGCAAAATCATTTTAGATTGAAGGTTTCTTATTCCGGCTCCCCGCACTAGCTGCCCACCTCAAGGCTGGGATTGTAACTAGAGCTCGCTGATCTGATAAAATCAACCCGATGCGTCGAATTCCTGACAACGTTAGATATACACTAATATGTGCTGTAATACTGGGTGCGGTGGTCACCTATTATTTTTTTAGGTTCCAGTCAGAAGAAGCCGTCATCTTCGCACTGTAAAGCTCCCGCAGGTACTAGTCGTGTCTATTATTGCCCTCTACCTCCTATTTGCGTACTTCAACACTCGGATAGATTCAATAGATGGACTTAATTACAGCCTTAGGTTTGCGTCGCTCGTAAAAGATAAAGGCTATGTTGCGATACTGGAAAATCCAATTAAACCTTATTTGGGTGAAATGCTTTTAGGCCTTACGTGGCGGTTTTTTGGCTTTAGGGCCATGCACTTGATGCTAGGGCTCTGGGCTGTTTTATCGGCGCTTCTCGCTTATAAACTGTTTACAAAGGTCTTTCCTACCAACACGGAACTACGCAGAAGGGGGTTGCTACTGTTTGTACTCTCCTCTCCGGTTCTAGCCCTAGCACTGCACGAATTCAAAACGGATCTGCTGCTGGTTACACTAGTTTTGGGATCCTTTCTTTTACTATTTGAGCTGTTTGTCAACGCTAAAACCTTCCACCTGCCCCTTATAGCTCTGCTATGCGGATTAAGTATACTGGTTAAAACATCCTCGACTCCCGCGGCATTGTTAATCACATTGGTTGCATTCCTGCAAGTAGCAAAGGCAGAAAAGTTGCGTAGTGCTTTACCTCGTATCCTATCCGGGGTTATTCTGTTTTTTTCGCCAATTTTTATATGGGGCACATTTTTTGGCATCACGGTACCATCGTTTGAGGAGGAGATAAGGGTGCCATCCGTGCTATCAAAGAATCCGCGACATCTATATCTCACCAGAGATCCAAAGATATTAGCAGCTTGTATTGAAGAAAGGGACACAAAGGACTACGGCTCCTTCATCTTTGGCGCCAGGTCCCCGCTAGTACTCATCCAGCCCTACTTTTATCTTACACGAACCAACGCCCACTCATTTAGCGAGCAGGGTCTGCAAAATCTGGGGCCTTTTTTGTATGTTGGTCTGGTTTTGCTCATGGCCGCACCACTAATTTTTGGCTGGCGCAAATTGCAACCTATACACAAGGCTTTGTACATAGTCAGCCTTGGCACCCTTGCGTGCTTTTATTATTTTGTGTCGGCCATCTATTGGTACATTATCTTCCTTTTCCCTCTTTCTTCGGCTATTGTCGTTTACCTTATCTCAACACTAAAAAATCACAGACTTAAGGAGGTGCTTGTAAATTTGCTGTACGCCGGACTGGCCTTAAATGTCTTTCTGGCGCTAAAAACTACTCTCTTGGTATCTCACCCAATGGCCGAAATAACCCAAACAGCTTTAGAAGGCACAATGGCTTCAGGCGTATATCTGCACAACAAGAAACTGGAAAGACTGGCTCAAAACGGACTAATACTAAATGCCTCCGAGCACAAGGATTTAATTCCTGTAACTTTTATGACCGACAACGACGCCAAAGTCCTCAAGTCAAATTATTACTTTGCTTCGGCAAGCAAGCCGCCGGATGAGATGTATCAGGAGCTTAGAGACCTAGGCATAAAATATATCACCGTAGACAAATACAGCTTATATTCCCAATGGTATCAGGGGTGTCCAAAAGAAAACAACAAAATACTTCTTGCATTCCTAGAGAAATACACGATACCGGTCTTCTTCCATAGCGATACGGGTAGCCCAAATATTTTTGAACTAAAGGACTAGATAAACTTCTTCAGCTTTGGTATTCTTTGGAACGACCAAAACTGCGTCTTTAGTATTAACAATAACCATACCATCAAGTCCAATACCCGCCACCAGTTTGCCCACTTCTTTGTTAAACACCATAGTGTCGTGTGAGTCGGAAAGGCTCGTTAAGCCAACTTCTACGTTGGCGCTCTCGTCACTTTCTAAAGCTTTCTTCAAAACATACAAAGTGCCCGGATCAGAAAAACCTATATCTGCGAGAAAAACTACTGCCTGATCTCCGGTTACTTTTTCGGAAATAGCGTTATCGTGACTAACCTTTGGCAATTTTGGATACACTTCCTTTACTACTTGAGACTCTTTGGAAGTTCCAAGGGCGTCATAAATCCTTCTTAGACCGGAAAATAGTTCTGGTTGCAGGGTTTCAAAAAGGCTCAACGCAAAATCCAAGTCTTCCACAACGTAGCCGGAATTCCATACCCACTCACCGGATTTGTACATATCGGCGCAAGCATCAAAATCCGGTTTATATTTCCAACTTTTATATGCGTAGAACCCTTTGTCAGTCAGCTCCCCACCAATTTTTATCCAGCCAATATTGTTATCGGCAAATCTGGGTTTTTCCCCTACAAATACCATTTTAGTAGGGTTTTTTCGCACAAAGTCCTCTGATGTTTTTAAAAGCTCAAGATAGCCAGCAATATTAGTTATTAAGTGATCCGCCCACAACAAGGCTACAGGCCCTTTATAACCCTGCTTTTTAAGTCTCATTAAATTCAAGCCTACAGCCGGGGCTACGTCGCGCTTTTCTGGTTCACCTACAATGTTGGAAACCGGTATTTCGGGCACTTCGCTTTTGGTCATGGATACATAAGCTTCGTTGGTGCTAATAATTATGTTGTTCAATCCAAAAGGTTTTTTCACTCGGTCTACTGCAAGCTGTAAAGTTGACTTATTGTTAAACATTTTAATAAATTGTTTGGGAAAGTTTTTTCTGGAAAGCGGCCACAACCTTGTGCCCGTACCACCGGCAAATATGACAAGCTTCATTACTTGATTATACCCCAAAGATGATAAAATAGCCGAGAAAGGTGCCACCAAAATAGCTTTGTGTGGAGGGGTCGCATAGTGGCCTAGTGCGTTCGCTTGGAAAGCGGATGTCCGCCTAACGGTGGACCGCGGGTTCAAATCCCGCCCCCTCCGCCATATAAAAAAGCGCTTATGAAAAAACAAACACTAGTTGTTTCCATTGTAGTGGGTACGGTTATAGCAACGTTCGTTACTTTAAGCCAAACAAAGATCACATCTCGTAGTCCATCTACTATGAAACCCCCTGCCGTTAATTTTGTGTTAAGGTATGGGGTTGGTGCAATAAACGAGCTTAATACCCCCAATCAAACCTACACAAAGGATAAAAAAGAGTATAAAGCACTTCCAACACCGAAAGGCGGGTATAAATAATACGTCAAACGGATTAAACTATTCTGAAAATTTAACTGCCAAGGTTATGGATCGTAGTTTTAGTGTTGGACAAAATTCATTGGAGGTCGCCCAAATAATTGTGGCAAACCATCCAGAAATAAGACAAATTAGACTGATAGCTCATAAGGTCGGGCAAAACTGGCGTCAAAGGAACAGCTCGACATCTTCGAAAGTCAAAAAACTCCTTGAAGGTTTTAGCCATGACATACCTATTAAACAAATCACATATAATAGAGGGGAATTCATAAACCTAAAGCTACATAAGCTCCAAACCTTACCTGAAAATCAGGTGTGGTCCCTGATATCAAAAGTAGTGTGTTCAAATGGCACTTACAAACACATCCCTATGATGAACTTCCACCCTGAAAATGTTGGCATAGACGTAATCAGACAAACCATAAGATACATCTGCCTCAATAAAAACGGATACATACTAGACAGCGGAAGGTTTTTTCACTATTACGGGAACTTCTTGCTAACTTGTACAGAATGGGTTGCTTTCCTCGCCGAGTTCCTAATGCCATGTATGGTAGTTAGCCCAAGATATATTGGACATTGCCTTCATGATGGGCAATGCACCCTCCGACTAACGGCAGACGACAAGTATAAACCCAAATTTCCTAAAGTTATTGATATTATAAACTCTGATATAATCAACTAAACGAAAATTCCCAAAGGAGGAACTATGCAAGGGTATCACGCAAACATTGAAGACCTAACTTTAGCAAACGAGTTTTTTAGAAAAGTTTTATTTACCGGACCTAACAGCCAACTGGTATTAATGGCGCTGCAGCCAGGTGAGGAAATCGGCAGAGAGGTGCATCAGGATCACGATCAGTTTTTTAGGTTTGAGCAGGGCGCCGGTAAGGTGGAAGTTGATGGATCCAAGTTCCAAGTTTCTGATGGCCTTGCAGTGGTAGTTCCGGCGGGTGCTTGGCACAATGTTATAAATACCGGAAAGCAAATTTTAAAGCTGTACACTATTTACAGTCCTCCGGAACACAAAGACGGTACTGTGCACAAAACCAAGGCCGAAGCCCTTGCCGCTCACCATTAATAGATAATGAGCGTCTTCAAACCTTACGATAAAAGATCGGATATTTCGTTTACCATGGGTGTATACCCTACATATGAGCTGCTAATCCGCTTACCCGGCAAAACCCTGGAGATTGCCTACACTCGCGACGGGCTAAGGAATAAAGGTCTGGTTGACATTCTGGCTATCGCCAAAAAGGCCGGAGTACATACGTTTGAAAACGCCCAACTAGTTGGAAAAATCGCTAAACGCGAGGGAGCATACGTTGTTGCTGCATTTAAAAAAGGCCTGCCGCGGCTGGAGCCGGGAACAAACCATGTGGTTTTGGTAAATCCAAGCGATATGGGCAACCTTGGAACAACTATAAGAACAATGGCCTCGTTTGGCATCAATAACCTGGCTATTATCAAACCGTCGGCCGATGTGTTTGATCCCAAAACCGTGCGCGCATCCATGGGCAGTTTGTTCCAAATGCGGTTTGACTATTTTTCAAGCTACGCAGACTATCGAACTAAGTTTCACAATCACTTGTACACATTTGTAACCGGCTCACAAGACATGCTGGCCGCAACAAACTTTGTAAGCCCATATGCACTGGTGTTTGGCAATGAAGGCTCCGGTTTGGACAAAGATATCAGCAAGCATGGTCAACCAGTTTCAATTGAGCAAACAACAAGTACCGATAGTCTTAATGTCACCGTTACCGTAGGCATAGTTCTACACACCGTCTACACTAAGACGGCGCCTACGCGCTAAGACGGCGCCTACGCGCTAAGACGGCGCCTACGCGCTAAGACGGCGCCTACGCGCTAAGGGGCTGCACACAACTCTCAATAAAGGCGCAAAACAGCGGGTGCGGTTTTAACGGACTGGATTTATACTCTGGATGAAACTGTGTTCCCACAAAAAACGGATGCTCCGACTTGGCAAGCTCAACAGCCTCTGCCAATTTCCCGTCAGGAGAAGTTCCAGAAAAAAGTATGCCCGCGGCGGTGAGTCTCTTTTTGTACGCATTGTTCACCTCATACCTATGCCTATGCCGTTCGTTAATGGTAAGGGCAGTAATATCTTTAGGCGAATACTTTGTATAGCTTTGCTCCAGTAGTGACCCCTTTTGCACAACGCATGGCCAAGAGCCGAGGCGAATAGTCCCGCCATATTTTTTCTCCTGTAAATACCTTTCCTGATCAGGCATAATATAAATTACCGGATCCGGAGTTTTGGGGTCAGCTTCCAGAGTGTTGGCCTTGGTTAAACCAAGAACATTTCTGGCATACTCAATAACCGCCATCTGCATCCCAAAACACAATCCTAAAAATGGAATTTTATTCTTGCGGGCAAATTCTACTGCCCTGATCTTACCTTCAACCCCCCTACTTCCCCAGCCTTGTGGAATAATGATGCCTTGATACTCCGATAGTACAGTAGCCTCCAGCGCCTTGCGTTTGTTATTGTCTTCAAAGTCCTCAATATTAAACCACTGGATCAAGGGATTAACACCCAGCTTCCAACAGGCGTGTTTAACCGCCTCCACAACGCACACATATGAGTCTTCCAAAACATAATCACCAGATGCAAAGTATTTCCCTGCAATAGCTATCTTTACGGATTTTCCGTTCTTACTAATCTTGTCGGACTTGTTAACAAACGCTTCCCAGTGAGTAAAAGCCAATTTGCGCTTTCTCAAACCCAACCTTTTTTGCATTTTTTCATGAAGTTTCTGTTCTTTAAAAACCAGCGGGACCCTATAAACGCTAACCAGATCCGGAGCCGAGATAATGTTTTCTTCTGGTATGCCGGTGTTAAAGGAAATAGTCTTCCGACGTTTGGTGTCTATCCCTATTTCGCTTCGGCATACCAAAAAGTCGGGCTGAATGCCTAATTTGTACAATTCGTAGACCGAAGCTTGTGCGGGCTTACTCTTCATTTCACCAAGAAATTTTGGCACTGGTAAATATACTACATGCACCAGCGCCGTATTTTTTGGACTTTGCTGCATTAGCCTACGAATCGCTTCAAAGAACAAAACATTCTGATACTCCCCTACGGTGCCCCCTACCTCCACAACTATCACATCATTTTCTACAGCTAGGGCCTTTATCCGCCTTAAAATCTCCTCTGGCACATGCACATGCCCTTCCACGCACTTGCCCGCATAACCTAAGGCGCGTTCTTTTCTGATCACATGGTCGTAGATTTGGCCCATGGTTAAGTAATTTACCTTGCCCAGAAGTGGTTGGCCCAAAAATCTTTCGTAATGGCCTAAATCTTCATCAGTTTCCGTACCGTCATCAGTTACAAACACTTCACCGTGCTCCAGTGGGTTCATTGTTCCGGCGTCAAGATTTAAATACATATCTGCTTTTAACGGGGCCACTTTGTAGCCGCATGATTTGAGTAAAAGGGAGAGTGACGCCGTGGAAATACCTTTGCCTAGGCCAGAAATTACACCACCAGAAACAAAAATAAACTTAGGTTCTTTAGAGGGCACGCTTAATTGTATCTTAAGATGTACAATCTGACCACTGTTAGTTTGATAAAGCTAACTAAAACTGATATAAGAAGCCTAAATGACCGAAATAGACGAGATAAAACAAAAGTTGGATATCATCGACGTAATAGGCCAGTATGTATCCTTAAAAAAGTCCGGCAAAAACCACAAAGGCCTTTGCCCTTTTCATAGCGAAAAAACCCCCTCGTTCATGGTGAACCAGGAGCTTCAGATCTATAAATGCTTTGGCTGTAACGAAGGTGGCGATATGTTTTCGTTTGTGCAAAAAATAGAGGGCTACGACTTTAGACAGGCACTGGAAGTTCTAGCCGAAAAAGCCGGTGTAAAGCTCGCTAACATAGCCCCAAGCCAATCAGCTGACTCAAAAAAATACCTGCTGTATGAAATTAACGAAACGGCCAAAAAATTCTACCACGTGGTATTACTTAAGCATCCGGTGGGTAAAGATGCTTTACGGTACTTAACAGATAAGCGCCAATTGACTAAGGAAACTATTGTGGACTGGGAACTGGGCTTTGCGCCGGATTCCTGGGACACCCTAAGAACTTTCCTGGTAAGAAGAGGTTACGACGAAAAAGACCTTCTTAAAGCAGGGGTGGTAAGTCCCGACAAATTTGAAAGACACAACAACGACAAGTTCCGCAACAGAATTATATTTCCCTTAACGGGAATCGACGGGAAAGTGTTGGGCTTTGGCGGGCGGGCTCTGGAAAACCGCGAACCAAAATACCTTAACACACAAGAAACTACCATTTATCACAAGGAGCATTTTCTTTTTGGCCTGCACAAGACAAGAATGACTATCAAAACCCAAGGGGTGGTATTAGTGGAGGGCTATATGGACGCGATTACTGCCTATCAAAGCGGCATAACTAATGTAGCAGCTATATGCGGGACGGCGTTGACTGTGGCCCACCTTAAAGTGCTTTCAAGATACACCAAGGACATTACCTACTGCTTTGACGCAGATACCGCGGGAGTAGCGGCCACACTAAGAGCCATAGAACTGGGTACTGATCTGGAGCTAAATATCAAAGTTGCCTTAATGCCGGAGGGCATAAAAGACATTGATGAGCTAGCCAGCAAAAACCCCGCTGAAGGCAAAAAAGCCGTTGCTAACGCTATTCCGGCCTATGATTTTGTTATAAAGATAGCGGAAGCCAAAAACGATGTTGACTCCGCGATAGGCAAAAAGAAATTTACCGACGAGGTATGCACCTACCTTGCCAGGGAGAAAAGCCAGGTTGTAGTGGAACATTACGCTCAAATCATGGCTCGTAAGCTAGCATCCAGCCCAGAAGCAGTGTTGGCCGCGGTTGCCAATTTCAGCACCAGCAAGACAGAAACGCCACCTATAACTATAAATAACGCAAAATCCCCGCAAGAGTACCTTTTGGCTCTTATATTCAGTCAACCAACTCTTGACAAATCGGCGGAAATGCTCCACAATCTCACGCCAGAAGACCTCTCGCTAAGTCATATCTCAAGCATTTACGCAAAGATGCTTAAGTTTGTGAAAGCTGGTAAGGATTTAAGCGTAAAAACGTTTATAAACACACTTACCGAACAGGATTTAGTTAGCGCAAGGGACTTGAGTCTTTGGGATGTGGGCATCCCTGCAGAGAGCAACAAATTCGTTGAGGAACTAACAGTTACCGTCAAGAGAATTAAGAAAGAATCGGCCAAAAGGAAAATGGCCGATGTTAGTCAGAGAATCAGAGAGGCAGAGTTAACAAAGGACACAAAGACTATAGAACAACTAACAGATGAGTTTAACAGCTACGCTAAAGAGGCTTTATGACCAAAAAAATAGTCAAACCACAAAAAGAAGGCAAAACTTGGGAACAGAATTTCAAAAAGCTAATAATCAAAGGTAAGAAACAGGGCTTTTTGAACCAGTCCGACATTTTAGAGATCTTCCCAAACGCAGAAGACAACATTGAAGAACTGGATTCCCTTTACGAGAAACTTATTGACGAAGGAATTGCAGTATTCGACGCTTCGGCAGAAAAAGAGGCGGAGGTTGAGGAAATTGACCTTTCCAAAATCAAACTCGACAAAACGGTGTCTTCAGACCCCATTAGAATGTATCTGCGAGAAATTGGTAAGGTAAACCTGTTAACCGGTCCTGAAGAAGTAGATTTGGCCAAAAGGTCAGCTAAAGGAGATTTAAGGTCAAAACATAAACTTACCCAGGCAAATTTAAGATTGGTTGTTTCAATAGCCAAAAGGCATATGGGCAGGGGCCTGTCGTTTTTGGATTTAATTCAGGAGGGCAATATAGGCCTCATGCGTGCAGTAGAAAAGTTTGACTGGAAGCGGGGCTTTAAATTCTCAACTTACGCCACCTGGTGGATTAGACAGGCAATAACTAGGGCTATAGCTGACCAAGCCAGAACAATAAGAATCCCTGTCCACATGATTGAAACAATGAACAAGTTCAAACGTATTGAACGCAAGCTTGAGCAGGAACTGGAAAGAGCTCCTACTCCGGAGGAAGTCGCTAAAGAAATGGGTATCGACGCGGAAAAGGCAAAAGAGATTGTAAAAATTTCTCAAGACACCGCCTCTATTGAAACCCCGGTTGGCAAAGAAGAAGACAGCCGACTCAAAGAGTTTATTCCGGATGAGAGTTCTTTGTCCCCTTTTGAATTTGCCAGCCACGAGCTGTTAAAAGGCCAGTTGGACGAAGTGCTGGACACCTTAAACCCCAGGGAGCGCAAGGTACTGGAATTAAGGTTTGGCTTGCGCGACGGCAGAACTAGGACTTTAGAGGAAGTGGGCAAGGAGTTTGGGGTAACTCGTGAGCGAATAAGGCAAATAGAGGCTAAAGCGCTTAGAAAACTAAGGCACCCCACTAGAAGCAAGAGATTAAGAGATTACCTTTAAGTAGCAACTAGATACTTTTTGTACAACTCCACCCCCGGTTGATTATATGGGTTTACGCCCATTAACCCACCCAGTAAAACGGTCTCGATTATTTTTGCCTGCATATATTCGCCAAGTTCCCTAAGCAGTTTCTGCTGCGAGGAGGAATCAAGCACATAATGGACAAACGGTATGTGTAATTCGTTGTAAGCCTTTTTCACTGCAACTAAAGTTGCAGTGTTGTCAGCATCCGTGCCGGAGAGCGACAAAAAATAAGTAAATTTATCTTTAGGTCCTTCTACATACAACTGAAGCGTGGAATGGCAATCTCTGGAACCAACGTTAGCAACCGGAAAGATCCCGCCGCCCGGCTTGCCAAGGCTCTCTGCTGTAATAGAAACAGCCCACTCGACCAAACTCTTTAACCGCCCATCAAACGCAAAATAAACGTCCGAAAGAAAGTTGTTACGAAAAAATGAATATCTAAATCCACACATGTGTTTGTAATAGTCGCTGCTGCCATCCATAAACCTCTCTATAGCTTCCCGGGCTCCGGCTAAAAAGGCTTGGTCGTCCAATCCGCACAGTTTGATCATAACTAGGTTATACACTGCAAAAACTTGAAACCGTCCGCTTACAGAGGCTGGTATTTTTAAAAGCTTAGCACCGTTAACTCTTCCCCACTCCCACATGGCGTTGCCTTCAGTAGCGACAACAAAAACAGCATTGGGGTTAATCACATTTTGATATTTTGAGTAAAGATACGCTAGGTTTTTATTTGTTTCGTAGGTTTTACCGGATTTGCACGCAACTACAACTGCAACTCTTTTACCTTTAATGCTAGCCATAAGTGCATCAATATATGCTTTATCTACGTTTTCCAAAAAATGAACTTTAGGCAGTCTGGCCGGCGATACAATGTCGAAGTAACCAAAAAGCGCATCATATACAGCTTTTGGTCCTAAACTGGAACCGCCGATACCAATAAACAATATATGGTCATAGGGCTGTAAAATTAATCCGCTGGTGGACGAGTAATCGGAAAACGGCAGGGATAAAAAATCTTCGGGCGAAGAAAACTTACCATCAACCTTGCTAAACATAGCTAACCGCAAACCGTCGAGCTGACCAGCGTGTTCGTTAGCACTATGAAACTCTTGGGCATTGGTACTATAGTCAACTTGCATTGGGCCAGCCTATTTTAATTCAAACGTTACCGTTACTGTCTTTGAGACGTCGCTGGTTCCGGGCTCTATGCCACCCCCACCGCTACCCATACCAGCATCTTTGTACGCAAATATTGGTAATGCGCTTTGATAACCTTCAGTTATGCTAATTACTCCACCTAACCTCTTGCCAACTGTCCTCGCTAACCCATCGGCCTTTACTTGCGCGTTGTCAAAAGCTTTGGCAAGCAGAGCAACCTCGTCGGTGGCTCCCTGCTCAGCAGAAAAGTTGGGCCCCCACATGTTTGAGATCTCTAGTTTAGCTAACAGTTCGGTAAGGGTTGGGGCTTTGGTTACGTCCCTTAATGTCATTTCTACAGTCATCGAAACATTCCATGCCCCGTTTCTGTATTTTTGAACCCCGTTGTCATAGTACATTTCCTGATCCTGATAAATATTAATGTTTTGTGTCTTAATATCTTTGTC
>LCJU01000021.1:12069-17128 GCA_000994815.1 candidate division WWE3 bacterium GW2011_GWC2_44_9
AGTTTTTAGTAGTAACCGTGGCAGAAAACCTGGCTGTTTCGTTGTTCTGTTGAGCCTGATAATAACCAATTACCGTAATGTACTTTTTTGCAGTAAAGGGCCAAAATGGAAGGTCAATAAAGGAACTAGCCGCTAAAACCACTACAACAAAAGCACCTAAAACCCACACAGCCGGAATCAATTTGCTACGCTCCGAACACGAACCTTTTGGCAAAGAATCAGGATTATTTTGCATAACTTTGTAGTATAAACTCTACCTAACTCTATTGATAAAATCAAACCAGTTGTGTAGTATGACCCTATATGTTTACGCTTGTAGACTACTACGCGGATTGGTGCGGACCTTGCCAAGCCATGAGGCCAACATTAGAAAAATTCGAAACCGAATACAAAGATAAAATCGAGATAAAGCGAGTAGATGTAGATAAAAATGAACAGCTTGCTATGCAGGCCGGCATAATGGGCATACCTACCTTTGTAATCTCTAGAGACGGTAAAGAAGTGGCGCGTAAGTCGGGCGCAATGCCTTATGAAGTATTTAAAGTCTGGGCTGATTCGGTATTTAAAGTAACTTAGGATTTTAATGGTTTTTAACACTGCCTATGTCCATACGTTTAGCAATTAATGGCTTCGGAAGAATCGGGAGACAAGCTTATAAAATCGCGACCGCCAACCCAAAGTTAGAAGTTGTAGCAGTTAACGACTTAGCCTCACCAAGATTACTAGCACACTTACTAAAGTATGACACTGTTTATGGCATAGAAAATAGCGGGATTGCGCTGGAAGAGGACGGAAAAACCACTAATATCGAAGGTGCAACAAGCACAAACGCCCATTTTTATGAATCGCCCAATACTCTACCAAAAGAAACTTACCTAGTCGTAAATGGTGAGAAAACATTAATGGTGAGCCAAAAAGATCCCGCGCTATTGCCTTGGAAAGCCTTGGCTATTGATGTTGTGCTTGAATGCACTGGACGGTATACCAAAGATGGCGCTGCTGCCGTTCACATTGCGGCAGGGGCAAGAAAAGTTGTTGTCTCCGCCCCAGTGTCAGGAAATGGTGGAATTCAAACCTTTTTGTTAGGCGTAAATGACACTGCCTACTTAGGCCAAAACGTTGTTTCAAACGCGTCGTGCACCACCAACTGCATCGCCCCGGTAACTAAAGTAATAAACGACAACTTCAAGATATTAAAGTCAACTATGACTACTATTCACGCTCTAACCGCCGAGCAAAATTTGGTAGATGGAGCTCCCCCGGGCTTACATGCAGATTTACGGCGGGCTAGAGCTGGGGGGTTCAACATGATTCCAACAACAACCGGAGCAGCTAAGGCGGTGGGCGAGGTGATTCCAGAAATGAAAGGCGTTTTTGACGGCTTAGCTATTCGGGTTCCAATCATTACCGGCTCGTTATCCGATCTTACGCTACTAGTGGCAAAAAAGACTACCGCCGAAGAAGTAAATAAGGCGTTTCTGCTGGCAGAAAAAGACCCTGCGTACAAAGGCGTGCTTCAAACAACCACCGAACCAATTGTATCCAGCGACATTATCCAAAACCCACACTCGGCCATTGTTGATCTCTCGCTAACTAAAGTAATCGACGGCGATTTGGTAAAAGTTATTGCCTGGTATGATAACGAATGGGGCTATGCAAATAGGCTCGTAGAACTTGCTTTAGCCATTGGTAGCTAAACCATCGCCGACGGAGCAGAAATTTCCGGAACTTCCTCTAAAGCTGTTCTGCTGGTATACGCATCTGAAAATGAACCAAGATCCGCTGCTAGCTGGCTAGTTGTTGGCATTTCATAAACCAGCCTGTCCGTTTTCCACAGTGTCTTTTCGTGAGCCCCTTTTATATCCTGCTGTGCTATCGACCCAACCACGCCGATTATGCTACGTGCGCTTGCTACTACTGAAGCGTCCGCCACCCCTTCATATGTTTCCAAGTCATTTGGGTGCAGTGCAGAAACTCGGGCGACCTCCTCACCAAACTGAGTTAATAGAGCGGCAGCTCGCCGCATGTCCAGAATCCGATTTAACCGAGTCCTTACTAGAAAGATGTCGGTGTCAAAGTAGCGTCTAGCCTCACTTTCCGAGGGCTCACGGTGAAAAGCGGCTTTGAACCTCGCCCTATCTGGCCCATAACGTTCATTTATAAACGTAACACTAGTATCAGAAGGGAGTGTGCCAAATATGTTGGGGTAGTCCATGTAGCGTTCGGCTGCGTCTGTGTTCCGTAAATAGTTTAGTTCAGGGTAGTTGCCACGGGAAGGTGATCTAAACTTTGCTACCAGCCTGTGCACTATTCTTGCATTCCGTGCATTTACCTGATGGCTTTGCTCTACCACCGGATCACCATCAGCGGCAATAGTTGTTACCGATCTTTTTTTATATTGTGAGATCCTTAATAAGCTGTGCTCAAGATAAGCATTACCCGCCAATCTTGCAACATGACTAAAGTCGTCGGCCTTGCCGCCAGCACCCGTAAAGCGCGCCGCTCCAGCTTCCAGATCGAGGCGTGCAAACCCATGCATGTTCTCTAGTTGCGTTAGATTATACTTAAATGTTTCAGGTGATCTTAAAAATGGGTGCGCCGCTTTCTTTGCTTCCCATGGTGTAACGTGGTTGTTATCTATCGCCACCAACATATCAAATTCATAATCGATATTACCAAGTAAGTGTTCAAGCTCTTTACTGCGCTTTGTTGATACCACCTGTTTAGTCAAAACTCTATACGCGTTGGCTTTGTGGGCGTACTCCAATACTATTTCCTTTATCTTTTTGTTCATTTGGACGTGCCATGCTGGGCTTCCGTTGTCAACCATACCCTCAGAAAGCAGCCTTTTTCTAGCTTCTCGCTCATAGCAGGAGTACCTGCAGTAATTTGCTTCAAAGTCCGCAAATTTTTCAGTAAATTCCGTCAAAGCTTCATCAATTTGGGCACTCTTGTAGGATTCAAGGGTGTTGGGGGGCCTCCTAACTCCTAGCTTTTCCATTTGCTCTCTAGCAATAACTTGAATCTTAGCTACATTGCTAACCTCTTCCTTAAACGTGGACAAGCTGGTTTCATTCACCTGCGGAGACAAACCAAACTCTCCTGCACGCTCGCTCCAAGGCCGTGCTTTGTATCTAGGATCTTTCTCTGCATACTTAGCAAAACTGGCTCTACACTCTTTGGCCAAGTCGTACCACCTAATTAAATCCTCTTTTTTAAGAATTACGTAGGTGGGTTTATCATCTCTTCCCATTACGGGAATCGCAAAGGTTTTCGCGTTCTTATACTCTTCTGCAGATAATTCATTTAAGAAGTGCGCATCCTCAATATCCTTACTTGTGCCTTTAAACTCCCCGGAATTCACGTTAAGCGCTTTGGCAGCTTCGATTTGCATAAGCGCATTGGCTGCGGAATCCGCAGAGTCTATAGCCAGCTCAAGCACACTCATGTCTACAACCTTGTTAAAAAAGTCCTTACTGTCAGCAACTTCACCGGATTTTAATCTCGTCCCTCTTTTTACCTCCCCCGCCCAAAGACCCACCGATACAGTCAGCCTCCCACCAACAAACTCTTCAACATGATCCCTACCCTTGGCATCCGCAATAGGACCATACAACGTACGCCTCTCCACTTTTGCTCGCATATTTGTATGTTGCTCACCCCAAAAACTCTTTGCCACCTTCTCATCTCCCAAAGTGGAGGAAAGCACTACTTCAGTGAATTTACCCTCATGAGTTTCTTGCACCTTGTCAGCCCAACCATGCCTAAACGGATTATCATTAATGCCTGCTCCAAGTAGTGCTTCGGAATTGCGCTTGCGCACGCGTTTGTCGGCTTCCGCCTCCATTCCGTCTATCGCCGCGACTACCTTGACAAGGTCCCCATAGGCTTTAGCGGCCCTATTCTCCAAGTAACCGTCAACTTCTTCAAGTTTAAGTACTGAATTTCCCGAAGAGCTGATCATAGTGGCGGCAGTGGCAACCAGCATCGGACTAACAAACCCATCAAATGTTTCAGGCACTTCAGTTCCTAGACTGGTTAATGCCGGTCCAATTGGTGTTAGTAAATTCGTGTTTATGCCTAAATCTGTAAGCCGCTGGTTTATATCAGCAATATCAGCAGCCCCACGCGTAAGATTAGACATATATTCGGCAAGCACGAGAACGGCCAGTTTTTGCTGATTGTTTGTATTTTCCACAGAGTAGCCCTCAAAAACCGCGGCTAGAGACGCAAGTTCCGCCCTATAAGCTCCAACAACCTGATCCTCTACCGCCTTGACAGTGCTTTCACCGCTTGCTGGTGGGTTTTGTATTGGAACTACATCCCTCAAATAACCCAGTGCCCATTGGTTATTATCGCCCTCAAGCTTGTATTGACTTGTTAAATCCGCCTGGAACCTATCTATTACATCAGTAAAGTAATCTCTTTGGGATTCAGTTAGGCCTTTTGACTCATGCAGAGACCTAACATATCCCTGAAGCCTCGGAACAACCCTATCACCTACTAAACCTTCAAAATCTACGGCCTCTCTATTGCCCGGCAATAACTTTTCTTGTTGCGACCGAACTTCATTCAGCTGTCTCTCTTCCGCAACAAGGGCTTGGGCATCCGGTGCGATAGTTGCCACCGCCGTAGGCGCGGTGTGGGGATTTCCTCCGTGGCCATGTCCATTTCCACCAGTACTGCGCACTCTTGTTCGGACTTGCTGTACGGCTCCTAGTCCCAATCTCACGGGACTGGGGATTTGAGGCGCCGGTGGAACTGATGGGTTAGTTGCGGGATTTACAGCCACCGCTGGTGGGGTTGGTACAGACGGATTCGTATCGAGGGTTAGTATAGAATCTGGGCTAGGCATAGTCATTAAACCAAGTTATCGGCTGTATTATTAATAGCATTTCTGGGGTTTGGTTGCACAGGTGGATTAGTTTTATCGTCCGATGCAGGTTTAGCGTTTGGATCATTTGAATCAGTTGACTTAGGTTGCTGGGTATCAGCGGTTGGGGCGGGTGAGAAACTACCAAACGGTTTTGGAACGCCGAAACCTGCAGGAGCCGGGTTT
>LCJU01000022.1 GCA_000994815.1 candidate division WWE3 bacterium GW2011_GWC2_44_9
ATATGCCACACTAAAAACTAGGTCTAGGTTTTTTAACATCTATGAAATAAACAGCAATTACGTTTTGCCGCACATCTACATGCCAGACACCGTTTACTCTGCGGATGATTTAAGTATTGAATCTCTTACTGATATTCCCTACACCAGCACAAAAAAAGAGGTTTTCAGTTTTCCCGAAGGGCTGCTTACGAAACTGGATAGTAGCAGTAAAACACGCATCAACTACAGCAAAATCAATCCAACAAAATACGTTGTAGAACTATATGATGCTTCTGGCAACGTCCCGGTAGTACTAAACGAGGCATACGATTCAGAATGGCAAGTATATAAAAAAATGCCCGGTGCAGAAGGAAACACTTTCATCGACACTTGGTTTGCGCCAACCGCACCAACCACACACTTTGTTGCAAATGGCTACGCGAATGGTTGGATTATTAACGTTAATCAGTTGTGTAAAGTAACAACTACTTGCACCAAGGGGGACGAAGATACTTACGATCTTCAACTGATCATAAGCTATACAACCCAAAAGTATTTTCAAATTGGGCTACTTATTTCCGGCATAACCTTGTGTGTATTTTCCTGTGTGGTGCTTAGAAGCTCGCTAATTAGCTACAAAAAACGGGTGGCGCATGTTAAGA
This sequence comes from candidate division WWE3 bacterium GW2011_GWC2_44_9, assembly GCA_000994815.1. Lineage (GTDB taxonomy): Bacteria > Patescibacteriota > WWE3 > UBA101185 > UBA10185 > UBA10185. The sequence continues at coordinate 642 of LCJU01000022.1, forward strand.
AGTGATTTTTTCTCGTACAAAACCGCAATCATTCTCGCTGTACTGATTGTTAGCATTGGCGTGTGGCAATATACAATTTATAAGGGTATAGACTCTGCAACTTACATTGGCAAAACATACGCTAGAACCGATGCCACAGGTTTAAACTTTGCCGCTGGATCGAGTTTTACATATTTTTACTACTATCTTGGGCTTTATCCACTAGCTGTACTAGATGCCAACGGGCTGGACTATTCAAAAAACGGCGCTATAAAGGCCCTGGTTGGTGGCGGGGTTCCTTTAGCACTGGACAACAGTTTCTATATACTGTGGGGCGAGCACGGAAAATCGCTTTTATTGTTGCTGGATGCCGCTATAAAAAACAGCCCGGAGTTTATTAGTGTAAGAGACATTAACTTCTTATTTTTCGTGCTCGCCCTTGCTGCCCTTGCCATTTGCTCAATTACCACAAAACAAGTCGCTTTAGGCATTAGTCTAGTCATACTCGTGGGGTCGAACCCTTTCCTCATTTACGAACTGTACGGCAGAGAGAATATCTTTGGGCTTGGGGCAATAGTCCTTATTGCTGCTTTTTCGCTTCTTATGCCAATTATTTTCTTGGCCCAAAAGCCACATAGGTTCTATCTGTATGGCAGTGCAATCTTTCTGGGAGTCATGTTTGGCTTCATCCAACACACCAGATCCGAGTACACAGTTGTAATACTTTCCTGTCTGTTTGTTTACTGGGTGACTAAACATTTTGCCATAAGGGAAAAACTTACACTAACAGCCTTGCTACTAGTCAGCTTATACATAACTACCGCCGGACTGGAAGCCTACTTTACCAATAAACTAAAAACTACCTACACCACGCTATCTCAACTTGGACTGGCTTCTCAAGAACAAATAGCAACGGCCGGCAACGCCACCTACCACACCTTTTGGCATCCTTCCTATATTGGATTATCGGACTTTGACGACAAATACGGTATCCAATGGAGCGACAAAATGGCCTACGATAAGGCAGAAAAATACTTAATGACAGTAAACCCGGAGAAATTCACCACCTTACCAAACATAGAAATGTGGAGTGTACAACCGGAGTACAACGCATTCATTAGAAGTGAAATTATTAAGTTGATTTCGCACGACCCACTTTGGTACGCCAGGATTGTGCTGAAACGGGTGGGTGCACTATTCGGCGGAGCGGCACCGCTGGGCCTCCAAATTGGTCCCCACTTTTATAAGCTCCCCTTCAGTGGGTGGTTGTTTTTTCCGATCCTTGCATATTTAATATGGAAAAAAGATGTAAACATGCTGACTGTAGCGATCTTCCCATTAACACTGTCGCTGCCCATTATACTCATTCATGCGTCAAGAGGCATCACCAATATGTCTCTGTATCACGTGTTTGGGACAGCGATTGTTATCAATCTAGCGGTAAACTGCCTCAAAGAAAAGTTGAAAACGTAGCACTTATGCAATGTCCGGTATGCTTAAAAAATACTTGGAAAAACAGGGGAACGCAACTAATAGAATGTGCCTCGTGCAAGTTTGTACGAGCCAAAGATGATTATTTCCTAGCTAACTTTGATGAAGTTTACTCGGATAAGTATTATCAACGAGGCGATTACTTCAATTACGAAGAGGAGGAGAAGGCGCTGAAGAAAAACTTTACGGATCGGTTGCACAAAATCAGTGCATACGTGGCCAGCGGCAATCTGCTGGACGTTGGTTGTGGTTATGGGTACTTTTTGGAGTTAGCAAGAACGAGATATAAAGCTGCTGGAGTTGAAAGAAACCATCAAACCGCCGAAAAAGTTGCCAAACGGCTAGACCTTGAGATTTTTGGCGGAGATTTTTTAGAGTATACAAGTCCAAAGAAATTCGACATCATCACCGCTTTTGATGTTATTGAGCACGTGCTTAACCCAAAAGAGTTCGTAGCCAAATGTAATACACTTACTCAAACCAACGGCCTGCTCATAATCGAGACCGGGGATATTGAATCCGTGCTAGCCAGAGTCCAAAGGGACAAATGGAGACTAATTAACCCACCAGAGCATTTGAACTACTTTAGTAGAAAAACACTTGCGGCTTTGCTGGCAAGCACCAGCTATGAGGTGCTTTTTGTACAAAGGGTGCCGTTTTGGCGGACTTTAAGGCAAATAGTGTTTAGATCCATTAAAAGAGACGCCGGTTTTATCTCCAAACTACCAAACCTATTAATTCCGCTAAATACTTACGACCTTATCTTTGTTGGAGCTAAAAAATGCAAAAGCGTTTAATTGCGCGGGTTAAAGCGAGATTTTCTCTTTTATTGCAAATCTGGGTCTGTCTTTAACTTCGTCAAAGATTACACCAATGTATTCGGCCAATATGCCAAGGCAAAAGAAGTTAAGGCCAAAGTATAAAGAAAGTAAAATAATGGTGGTAGCCCAACCTTGAATAATACTGGCGCCCAGGAAAAGCTTGGCAAAGAGTACAAAAAGTATCATAAAGATTGAAAGGGTAATGGCAAAAATGCCAAGCAGAAAAGACAGCCTCAAAGGAACAAGTGAGGATGACACAACATTAGTTACAAAAAGATTGTACAACTTGGTAAAGGAATAGCTGCTAGTACCGTGCTTACGAACCCCAACATCGTAGTTAACAAGCGCGGTATTTCTAGCATATCTGTGAACAACTGATCTCAAAATGAGTCTTTTCTCGTTGGAACTAACCAAAAGGTCCACTACATTACGATCCATTAGTCTAAAATCAGATATGCCGGGAATTATGCTTGCGTCATTCATCAGTGAATATGTTTTGTATCCGATAGCCCTAAAGACCCTAGTCATAAACGAAGCCGTGTGATCAGAGGATTTTTGCCCTAACACCAAATCAAAACCCTTAAGCCACATGTCCAGCATCTCTGGCAGAACTGACGGAGGGTGTTGAGAGTCACTATCCATTGTTATAACGGCATCTCCACTAGCATTTGTTATACCCGCCATTAAGGCTGCCTGATGGCCAAAGTTCCTGTAAAAAATAAGTCCTTTAACTCTACTATCTTTATGTGAAAGGTTCCGGATTACCTCCCGCGTAGTGTCTTTGCTTCCATCGTCAACAATAATTATCTCCAGATCGTACGCGTTTTGAAGAACTGCTATAATCTCGTCAACTAAAGGAACTAAATTAGCTTCTTCGTTATAAGCCGGAAGGACAATGGAAATTTCTTTAGGCTGTGTGTTGGTCATAACCCTGACTAGCGCTCATTATAGCAAAAGCTGGTTATATGAAAACGTCGGAGAAAAAGCCGCAGCTAGCAATAGTTGTTGGTACCAGACCTGAAGTCATACGCTTTGCTCCTATTATCAAGGCGCTGGAGAAATACACCGATGTCTCGATAGATATACTTCATACCGGGCAGCATTACTCCCAGGACATGAGCCAGATTTTTTTTGACGAGTTGCATGTTAAACCACCCTCGATAAACCTTGGCGTGGGGTCTTTAGAGCCGGCTCATCAGGTGGCCAATATTATAGTCGGTTGTGCAGACTACTTTATTAGCACAAAACCCGAGATGGTGTGCATATGGGGCGATACCAACTCCAGTCTGGGGGCCGCCCTAGCCGCAAATAAACTCAAGATACGGGTGTGTCACATTGAGGCGGGATGCAGAAGCTTTGACTATAGAATGAGTGAAGAATATAACCGCATTCTTATAGATCATCTTGCCGACATTTTGTTTCCGTTAGCCGCTAACGACGCCAGAAATCTCACCAGAGAAAAAGTCCCAGGCAGAATTGTTCAAGCAGGGGACCCGCTACTAGATGTTTTTATTGAGAATACTAAGCAGTTACCCAAGAACCGGCTAAGAAAAAAACTTGGTCTGCTGCACACTAAGTATTGCTTACTTACACTGCACAGAGCAGAAAACACAGATGATAAGGAAATACTTAGCACCATACTCAAAAAAGTTGGGGCACTCAAGTCGCATGTGGTACTTTTTCCAATGCATCCGCGAACTAAAAAAATGCTAACCGAGTTTGGCCTGCTGCCTTTAATTGACAATGACCGGTTCAAAATTGTGCAACCTTTGAGCTATTTGGAACTGCTGGAAGTGCTTTTAGCTGCTGACTTTGTAATTACCGACTCGGGCGGCCTGCAAAAAGAGGCGTTCTTTGCCTCCAAGCCCTGTTTAACCCTTAGAAAATCCACCGAATGGACAGACACAGTTAAACTAGGAGTAAATTTGCTTACTGATCCACAGTCTTTAACTCAAACTACACAAGTTATTAGTGTGAATAAACTTAACCTAATGAAAAATAGATTCGCTCGCCTAAAAGCCACCCCCTACGGTAAAGGAAACGCAGCACAAGCCATAGCTAAAGTTATACACCAAGCGTGTTTCCGCACTAACACCCAATCTGACTAGGAATAGCTTGGTGTGGTAAGATTAACCCCATGTCGATAACAAACTTGCTTATAGCAACGTTGCTTATTACTACGCTTCTAGCGCTGTATGTGCCACTGGGCAGACTGCCCTGGAAAGCGGCGCATAACGCTGTAAATAGGACATATATTGCGCTGCTTTTTCCAGCCGCGGTGCTAGGAATTGTGGTGCTAAAGCATGGGCTTGGGGAGTTACTGTATATCATCCTTTCGCTCTATATTCTTTGGATCGTTGTTTTTGGCTTTCTTGCCAACCGCAGATATACATACTTACTGGCATTGCTATTTTTACTGGCGGCACCGACACTAATACTCATAGGACTTACGGAAACAGCAGAGTACCTGGGTGTATTATGTTTTATCTGCCTAACCGCAGGTATTTCCAAAGACATCCTCCTTGATGAAATTGTTGACCAAGGCACTAATGACTAAACAAGCACTGGGTTTAATTATAGTTACCGCTCTAGCTTTTAATACGTTGGGATCTCCTGTTTGGGCAGAAAAGCCTATAGACTATTACGTAAAACTATTCAGATCGTGGGGCATCAACGCCGAAACAGCAGATAATAGACTTAGCAAAAATGCATGCGATCAAACCACGAAACCCTTTTTTGTACTTGCTACATCCCAAACCGATATCGGTTCCAAAGCCTATAACAATTACATTGTTGTTTGTGACTCGCCGGAAAACACCGAAGCACTAACAGGAACTGAGTGTACTCCAAGCGCATACAATAAAAACGAATTTACAGGCCAGGAATCCAAAGACATGCTCTCGGTAAAATTAGCCGACATCCTTAAACCACACATACTGGAAGGCAGTAAGTACTATTTTGTACCACAAGTGCTGTTAATAACGCCCTATTATCGTGAGAGACTAAAGGAGTATTTTGCCGCTTTAGCAAAAGCAAGTAGCGATGGGGATACTGAATGTCCTACCGGAAAGATAATAGATTTGACCAAAAACTTTACAACAAACTACAGTAGTACATTTCTTTACAAAGGTGCCGAATACCTTTTGGTTATCCTTGTTACTGCGGTGCTGTTAAAAAGTCTGCTTATTATTGGCGCATATCACCCTAACAAACTAATCTCAAAGGCTTTTTACAGAAACATTCTGCAAACTCCGGTGTTTACAGCTGACACACATCGTAACCTTCTGCAAATGCTGCTGGTATTTCTGCTAGCGGGCTATATTCCCATACTCTGTGTACTAGTTATAAGAGCGGATTTTGTCAACGACCGTCTATACCCAATAAGATATATGGTGGACTCGGTTAACCCCCAAAGGATATACGAGGCAGCGGGGGTTAGAAATATAATCTTTTTAGGACTCTCTTTTTACAATCTTGCAGTACTTCTACTTACTCTTTTAGTGCTGATTCCAAAGATATCTGATGCAGCTAGACACTCTCTAAAACAGATCGGTAGTATGAAGCTTAAGTCAACCAAGATAAAATGGCTTTTTCCCGCGCCTATTATTATTACTGCACTGCTTCTGGTAGTAAGTACCTCCAGTAGTCTGGTGCAATTAACCTCGCTTACACTGGCAATAACGGCGGGGTTTCTTATGTACTTTAAACGGTATGACATTGACTTTACTGGCACACTAACAAAGTCAGAAAAAAGAACGCTGCTCGCCGTTGCACTAACGGCTCTACTTTTTACTATTGGCTATACCGTATACAGAAAAACCCAACCCATGAAGATTACCTATGGACCCTTAATTGGAGGAAGCGAGCGGGTTGTTTTACTTCCGTATGTTAAAACTTGGAGAATTGATGAGCGATTTGAGCCCAATTATTACTCTGGCGAGCGAAATATCTTTGCCGATGGTTATTTACTGTACTCGCCCAAAGCATCCGAAGCAATAACAAAGCCGCTTGAAAAGTATACAGACGGGGTGATCTCTTTGGTTGTTGCCAAAAAGCAAAATAATGTTATTAAAGCCCTGTTGACCAATCACAACCTACTTACGTACCTAGAATCGCAAGGTTATACCGGTGATTTCGTTGTTAATAATGCTTCTAATAAAGCGGCGCAAAAAAGTAATGCGCTTGAGGCTGAAATCGGGATCAGGTGCAGTTTAGCTCCCGCCAAAGTAGACATAATAATATCAACACTGACTCTTGGAAAACCTGTCCCAAATGAAAACAACATAGACAAAGTCAAAAATGAAATTGTGACTACTTCCAAAGAATTACTGACCTTTCCCGGTTGTTCGCAAAACAGTGATATCGAAGTATTTAAGACTCCAGTAGCTACTTCACTGCTCACCAACGGCTTTAACTTCTTTAGGATAACCGGTATAGACCCTAAATATATTACCGACTTCAGACTGATCCTAAACCAAGAAAATCTCAAGCTCGTGCATGTAAAAACTGCTCTACTTGATAACAAAACGTACAAGGTGTTGTACTCAAGTGACAGTGAAGACCAAAGACCACAAGTGTATTCCACGGAGGTTAAAGAAGAAGTTACAGTATATTTTATCAAGACTAAACGTGACTATAACGTAAGCACTCCCGTCAATATGCTGCTGGACAAAGGTTTGTTAGGTAACCCCTTTACACTATGGTCGGACCCGGAAAATGAGATAATAAGAAACGAGTTATGATTTTCTCGGATTTTCTTATAGGAACCATAGAGGATAATGCCGGATTATTTTCCTTGCCCCAACTTATTACTGGGCTCTCGGGCTGTTCGGAGCAGTTGGGTTACCCTGCCGGTGTGTGTCAAAACCTTTTTGCAGATAATCAACCCTTTACGTACATACCGATTTATGTGCTTATCAAAGTGCTCCACCCGGTTATAGCCTTTAACATTAGCGTTACAGTAATAGCCTTGCTGAACTACTTTATGGCGGTGTGCTTTTTCCGGAGGCTGTTTAGTAAATTCATCGCGCGGAGCCTTTCGGTAATACTATTGTTCAGCCCCTACCTTAGCTACCAGGCTAGATCGCATCTAGACCTTGCTCAAGTTTGGGTGGTTATACTGTTTCTAAATGCACTTCTTTTTTACCATAAAAAGTATCGCGGACCGGTGCTGGGGTTACTTGCGACTTTAATGTTAGGCGTGAGCAATTATCTAGCCTACTTTACATTACTGCTCACTGCAATCTATTTAGGTGGTCTTGCGGTATACAAAATGGTCGGTAAATCGTCACATCCGGACATCCTTTTTCCCATTAAGCAAACCGTGCTTGCCGTAATTGTTTTCACACTCACCTCGTTTTGGTTCATTGTACCGTATGTAAAAGCTAACTTTTTTACACCAAGAGTCAGGCCTGAAACAAATAAAGACACTAAAAGCGTGAACAGACCAATAGAAGATTTTATTACGTTCTCGGCTCGACCATGGTACTTTTTTCTCCCTTCAGTGGACAATCCCTTTTTTGGTCAAGCAACCAAAACCACCCTAGCCAAACTGTCGAGTACAGGCAACTATTTGACCCAAAACTATTTTAAGCCCGAACACCCCGCCTTGTATCTAGGTCTTGTAAATATAGCCCTGGGTGTGGCAGGGCTTGCAGGCATAAGCAAAAAGAAGACTAGCCAACAACTTGCAAAGCACAAGCTGGTTGCACTGGCCGCCGCAAACCTCGTTCTGATGATCCTTACGCTGCCGCCTGTTGTAGAGCTCTGGGGCATGAAACTACACATGCCAAGTTATTTGCTCTTTTTGGTTTTTCCTATGTTCAGGGTGCTGGCACGGGCAGGGGCACTGATTTTATTTCTGAACCTAATTTTTGTAGGTTACGGGTATGAGAAACTGCAGGATTGGTTGGCGAGCAAGAACATAGCACCCAGTTACGCCAAAGCTAGCATCTTGCTATTGGTCTTAATATCACTTGCCGAGTTTTTTATCCCACTAAAACTTGCCTATGTGGGCAAAGCCCCACAAGTCTACAACTATATAGCAAGTTTACCGGCAAGTACACCAATAGTTGTTTACCCCTATTCTAAAACAACAGAAGCCTTATTCTGGTTACAGTATTACAAAAAGCCTCTCATTAACCCCAGGTATTACGCTAACAAAGAAACGGATTTCAACTCCGAAGCTTTTACCAAGACGCTAAATACAAGTGAGGGTCTTGAAAAGGCCCAAGCTTTAGGCGCGGTTTATCTTGTGTACTTTCCAAATGCCGACTCTGCCGAAGCGCTAGACTTTTACACAACTTCCAACTTGCTGCGCGTGCAGAAAGACTTTAGACCAGCGGAAGCCCTAAATTTCTCCCTGCCCTGGTACGATCCGTTTGTAAAAGTGATAGACACATCAGATCCCTGGGAAAACTCGGCGCTTTTATACAAGTTCAGATAAATTGTTCGTTTTTGCCCGCTACTCGTGCCAGTAATGGGCGGAATTGTACAATTCCGCCCATTAGGGTATAAGATCAACACGATTCCTGTTCTGGATTGGGTAAGGAGTTTGTAACTGTAAGTTTT
>LCJU01000023.1 GCA_000994815.1 candidate division WWE3 bacterium GW2011_GWC2_44_9
TGTCTGCCAAAGCCAAGGCCAAAGCCTTGTTCAATTCCGTCAACTCTGAAACTCGCTTAGAATCTCTGGCCTTCATCAGCAGGTTGGCCGGGTTAATGATAAGGAAAAGAGCACCGGCCAAGATTACAACTATGGCAATAACCACCAACAGTTCGACTAAAGTAAATCCCTTTGTGTATGCTTTTCTTGTCATGTTTCCACCTCCTTTCCTAAATAGAAGCAGTAATTTTATAAATAGGCGTAATGATAGAAAGGATCAAACCTCCAACCCCAACACCTAGGAAAACCAAGATAAATGGCTCGAGTGCGGCGGAAAGCCGGGAGATAGCTGTGTCGGTCTCGTTAGTGTAGTAGGTAGAAAGCCGGCTTAGTACTGTGTCCAAGTTGCCGGTTTCTTCACCCACCTGAACAATTTTGTAAAACATGGGCGGAAACAGTTTGTTTTGCGACATAGCATTGGAAAGAAAGACCCCGCGTTCCACCTGCGACATGGCATACCGCAGAGCAACACGCAGTTGAAGGCTTGACACTACGTCGGCAGAAATACCTAAGGCTTCCACAAGTGACACACCGGAGGTCAACAGCATGCTTAACGTTCTGGTGAGCAGGGTGTAGTCCTTTAATTTGTTGACTTTGCCCAACACCGGCACGGCAAACATAAACTCCGACCAGTAAGTGCGGCCTTCTGGCGTGGCCAAGAGTATTTTAATACCAAAGATAGCCATAGCTATTGCAGGTATCAACACAAACTTATAGTTAAGCATAAAGTCACTGATACCAATCATAAGCTTTGTAATGCCGGGCAACTCCACGTTCATGCTTGTATACAGCTCCGAAAGTCTTGGCACCACAACTATCATCATCAAAACAAACACCCCCAGCATGGCTACACAAATAATAGTGGGATAAATCATGGCGGTTTTAAACCTGCCTTTAATGTCGGCATCCCTTTCTAATGTATCCGCCAGCTTTTGTAGCACGTCGTCGAGCTTGCCGGACGACTCGCCGGCTTTGCACAAAGCTATAAAAGTATTGGAAAACACCGTGGGGTACCGGGCAAACGCGTTGGATAGGGAGGTTCCCGATGCCACTTGGGTGTCAATGTCACCTATTATGGTTCTAAACTTTTCGCTGGTTGTTTGCTCGTATAACACCCGCAAGCATCTGGAAACGGAAAGCCCGGCAGAAATCATAGTGGAGAACTGCCGGGTAAAAACTACAACGTCGGCGGTAGAAACACCGCCCAAGTTCGCAACGAGTCCCATAAAACCGGATTTAACTTCCTCCACATCTATTGGATACAGGCTCTGCTCTTTCAACACGTTAGCAACTTTCTCCTGCGTTGCGGCATCTATTTCGCCGTACACAATTTTGCCTGTGGTATCCTTGGCCGTGTATTTATATCTCATAGCTTACAGGTCATCTTAACTTAACAAGCCGCCTAAGCTCTTCGGGGTTAAGGCTAAATTTAAAGGCATCGTCCACGGTAACCAGCCCCTTCTCAATTAGCGTACTTAAGGAACTGTTTAGGGAGATCATGCCCTGGCTTGAGCTGGTTAGTATTATGTCGTCAACTCGGTAGCTTTTGCCGTCCCGAACCAAATTCTTAACGGCATAATTGTTAAGCAAAACTTCCACCGCCGGGACAACACCCAATTGCTGAGAGGGGATAAGCCGCATAGAGATAATGGCCTCTAAAACATCGGCAAATTGGCTTCTAATGTACGACTGTTTATCCTTAGGAAACGATGAAACTATTCTTTCTATGCTTTGCGATGCCGAATTGGTGTGCAGGGTTGAAAACACCAAGTGGCCAGTTTCGGCAATGTTCATAGCGGCTTCAATGGTTTCCTGATCGCGCATTTCGCCAATCATTATTATGTTTGGATCCTGCCGCAAAATAGACTTTAAGGCATTAGACCAAGAAAGAGTGTCCAAATACATTTCCCTTTGCTCAACCAGTGATTTGTTTGACGGAATAATAAACTCGATCGGGTCTTCAATAGTTATGATGTGCTCGGATCTGGTTTCGGTAATGTGCTGAAGCATGGAGGCTAAAGTTGTAGACTTACCGTGGTCGGTAGGCCCAACAACCAACACAAAACCCTGCTTGAGTTCACAGATTTTCTCCAAAATAGGCGGCAGGTGCAGGTCAGCCATGTGCGGAATAATCATGGGGATCATTCTTAACGAAACTGAAGGATACCCTTTTTGATAAAAAGCATTCACTCTAAACCGTGCTTTGTTTCCCAGGGCAATAGAAAAGTCGACTTCTTTGGACACGTCGAACAGGCCTTTTTGCTCTTTAGTTAGGGTTTGGGAGAGAAAAAGCTCCACGTCTTCAAAGGTAAGGGGGGTAAGGTCGGTAACGGGAAACAGCTTAGTATTAATTCTTACTACTGGCTTGTTGCCAACCGAAAGGTGCATTGATGAAGCTTTCAATGCTATGCATCTGTCTAGTAATATGCTGGCGTTTAAACTCATAGGCAGTACCTAGATTAAATAACAAACTGTAAACAAATACAACACCCCTGTCCTTTTAGTCCATGGCAACGCGCAACACCTCCTCAATAGTTGTGATACCTGTTAGCACTTTTATGTAGCCATCTTGCAAAAGAGTGAGCATACCTTCGCCGGTAGCCAGCTTGTTAATCTCGGATTCCGGCGCTTTATTTAAAACCAACCGCCTGATATTTTCGGTAACATGCAGCACTTCAAAAATGCCTGACCGACCCCTATACCCTGTGTCGCCACATTTGTTGCAGCCCACGCCCCGATACAGTCTCATTTTTTCCAAGCCGGCGCTTTTTATAGCGTCCAACATGCCTTTGTCTTTGGATAGCAGAAGCTGGGCATCTGTAACGCCGCTCAATACGTTTTTTATATCTTTGGCCAACTCCTCCGGCGCGTCATATGCAACTTTACAGTTGTCGCAAACTTTCCTTACAAGTCTTTGGGCTAAAACACAGTTTAGTGTGGAAGCCAGTAAAAAGTTTTCCACACCCATGTCAATCATTCTAGGGATTGCGCCGGCCGAAGAATTGGTGTGCAGAGTAGACAAAACCAAATGGCCAGTTAGGGCCGCATGAATTGCCAACTCGGCGGTTTCATCGTCTCGCACCTCACCAACCATAATAATGTTGGGGTCTTGGCGTAAAAACGACCGCAGGCCCGAAGCAAAAGTAAGCCCCGCGGCAGGATTGATTTGCACCTGATTAACACCTTTAATTCTAATTTCCACCGGGTCCTCCAGCGTAACTATATTGACCTTTGAGGTGTTTAATTTTGACAGAGCAGTGGCCAAAGTAACGGTTTTTCCCGAACCGGTGGGACCGGTCACCAAAATGATACCGTTGGACCTAAGCAAACTTTCTTCAAACCGCTTTAGCGACAAACCGGTAAGTCCCAAGTCCTTAAACGTGTAGACGTTGGCCTCATCCTTAAGCAACCTTATAACCACTTTCTCGCCGTTAACCGTTGGCAGAGTGGAAACCCGCAAATCAGTAAGCGTATCGCCCACTTGAACCTTAAACCTGCCGTCTTGGGGAATGCGTTTTTCGTCAATTTTTAGATTGCACAAAATTTTGATTCTGGCCACCACGCTTTCCTGCATTTCCTTGGGAAGGGTGTGCTTTTCCCCGAGAATACCGTCTATCCTGTACCTTACTCTTACGGCGTTTTCTTCCGGTTCAATGTGAATGTCGGAAGCGGAGCTTTTAACGGCGGTTTCTAGCAAGGTATTAACAATTCTAGCTACAGGCGCGTCTTTAAGCGTGGCCAGACTTTCCAAAGTCTGATGTGATTCCTCAATTTTTAAGGTGGTTTGGTTTATTTCTTCAAGCGCGGCAATAACTTCTTCTTTAATGGACTTGCCATAATTCTCGTCGACAACTTTTTTAAGCTCGGACGGCGGGGAGATGTACGAAAGTATTTTGTAGCCCACCTTTTTCTCTAAAAAAGAAATAAACTGCAGGTCCAAGGGATCAAGCATGGCAACGTGGAGCGTTTTTGTGTCTTTGTCCAGTAAAAAGGGGATAGCAGTGTAACTTTTTGCCAACTGTAAGGGAATTGTGTTCAACAATTCCTCGGTAAAGTTTTTTTCTATAAGCGAAATGTACGGGACATCGTAAAATTCGGAATAGCTTTTGGCGTAGGTCTCATCATTTACTAGGCCGCTTTTTAGTATGGCCCCACCTACAGAACCCGAACCTTTAACAATGTCGTCCTTAATTCTTTGGAGCTTAGCCGCGTCCAGCAAACCTTTTTCAAAAAGGTAATCTTCTAAACTTTTTTTAGACTGTAGAGGGTCAGCAAACATAGGCAGGTACATTCATGTTAGCACAAAGGCCGTTTGTGCAGAAGAAACAGGTATTCCAAGGCAAATTTGGCCGCAACGTTAGCCTCCCTGAAGTCTTTTAGAAAAGTCTCAAGTTTTGCGGGCAACCCGGCTTTGCAAGCGTTGGCGTTTTTGCAGTCAAAACCTAAAACACCCTCTACAAAGTCAACAATGTCCGCTTTGTCTTGCTGGGCAAGTTTTGCCGCCAAGGCAAAACGCTCTTCGTTAGTGAGTTCAAAAAGGTTATAGCTGTTGAGTTCGCCATCCGATACAGCAGCAGGAACAAGGCCGGTTCTTTGGCACCGAGAAACAACCGTAGGTAAAAGCGAGCCTTCCTTGTCGGTAAGCAAAACAATCAAGGCAAAGTCCGGCGGCTCTTCTAAAATTTTTAGTAGGCTTGCTTGAGCTTCATCGGTTAGTAAGTTAGCCTCCTTAACTACAGCTACCTTCACCTTTTTGGCATACGGCTTTTCCCTTAAAAACAGTCCAATTTTGCGCGCCTCGGCAATACCTATGGACTTTTTACCCTCCTCGCGCTCCAGTATAAAAAGATCCGGATGCTCTTTTTTTGGGCTAAAGCCGTAGGACTTAACCAGGGCTGCAGCTTGTTCCCACCGGGTTTTTTTGCTGCCACCGCTAAGTAAAATGGATCCTGCCATGGTACAATTGTACTATGTTATAAACCCATGTAGAATACCTTGTCGTACATCCTATGACTACCGAAGACAAAACAACACAAGCTATAGCAGCCTACAGCGAGGAGCAGATCCAGGTTCTTGAGGGCCTGGAGCCGGTTAGAAGACGGCCGGGTATGTACATTGGTTCAACTGGTATCGACGGTTTGCATCACCTGGTCACTGAAATAGTTAACAACTCCATGGACGAGGCTATAGCGGGCTTTGCCAACCACATTAAGCTTGAGTTTTTTAAGGACGGTTCCGTGGCGGTATATGACAACGGCAGAGGTATTCCTTACGGCATCAAGGCCGGCTACGGCGTTTCGGCCTTGGAGTTGGCTTACACCAGGTTGCATGCCGGCGGCAAGTTTGGCGGCAGTAGTTACAAAGTGTCCAGCGGATTGCATGGTGTGGGCTCCTCCGTTGTTAACGCTTTATCGGAATGGTGCCGGGTTATTGTTACCCGCGGTGATGAAACTGTAATGCAGGAGTATGCCAATGGCGGCGAGGTTTTGGGCCCCGTAGCAAAAATCGACCGGCAGAAACCAAAAACAAAAGTTAAAGACGCTGACTGGCTGGTGGACCTTGCAGCCTGGAATTACCCAAACGGTACGATAGTTCAGTTCATGCCTGATGCTACCATTTTTGAAACCACTAATTTCGCATTCAAGCACTTTTTAACTCAATTAAAGGAGTACGCCTATTTAACTGCGGGCATTAAGTTTGAGCTAATTGACCATCGCACAGTGGAAGTCTTTACCTACTATTTTGAGGGCGGTATCAAAACGTTTTTGAAAAACCTAAACACCAATAAAAAAGTTCACCACGTCAAACCTTTTTACATTAAGAAGGAGCTGGATCGGGTGCTGGTGGAAACGGTTTTTCAATACAATGACACTTTTAACGAGACTGTTTTATGCTTTGCCAACCACCTAAAAAACTCCGAAGGCGGCACACATTTAACCGGTTTTAGAAGTGCTCTAACTAAAACCATCAACGACTATGCCCGAAAAAAAGGCTATCTAAAAGAAAATGACGAAAACCTGTCGGGCGATGATGTTAAGGAAGGCCTAACGGCAATAATATCCGTTAAGCTGGATTCGGCCGAATTGCAGTTTGAAGGTCAAACAAAAGCTAAGCTTGGCAATACCAATGTGCGGCAGGCAGTGGAAACAGTAGTTAAGGATGCGCTGGACGTATTTTTTGAGGAAAATCCGCGCGAAGCCCAAGCGATAGTGGAGAAAAATGTTGTTGCCATGAAGGCCCGCATTGCGGCCAAAGCCGCCAGGGATACAGTTATAAGAAAATCAGCGCTGGAAGGCGGCGGGGTTTTGCCCGGTAAGTTGGCGGATTGCCAAGAGAAAGATTCGGCCAAAACCGAAATCTTCATAGTTGAAGGGGACTCCGCAGGAGGGTGCTTTGGCGGTGATGTTTTAGTGGCACTAGCCAATGGCAGAAATTTGTCCTTCGAGGACCTGGTCGAGGAGGATCGAGAGGGCAAGCAGAATTTCTGTTATACCATAAAAGCCGATGGGACAATAGGTTTGGCTCCTGTAAAAACCCCCAGAATGACTAAAGCCAGCGCAAATATTGTAGAGGTTGCGCTAGATAACAACGAGTCTATAAAGTGCACATCTGATCACCTGTTCATGACAAGAGACGGCAATTACATAAAGGCGGGGGAACTTAAAGCCGGTATGTCCCTCATGCCATTAAGAAGGGAGTTGTCGAGAATGGGTAGGAGTATAACCATAGAAGGTTACGAGTTGGTGTTTGACCCAGGATCGTATCGTTGGCTTTTTACCCACATGCTATCAGATCAATATAATTTGAAACACGGGATATATAAAAAAGAAAGAGGGGAACACAGACACCACGAAGATTTTAACAAACTTAACAACAATCCAACCAACATCACTAGACTTGATAGGGAAGAGCACCAAATACTTCACAGCATGATGGCAGAAAAGACCATACTCCGTTCTGATATACGAGATAAAGTCAGAAAAATCCAACAAACACCGGAATACAAAGCAAAAGTCAGCAAAATTATGTCAACTCCAAAGATGCGTAAAATGCTTAGTAAACGGGCGAAAAAGCAGTGGGAAAACCCGAAATATAAAGCTCGAATGATAGAGAATTTTAGAAAGTTTTACACTCAAAACGAGGGTTACAGAAAAGAAAATAGCCAGATGTTGGATGAAGCTCAAATGAAGTATTGGGGTAATAAAGAGAACCGAGAAAAACAAGCCAACCGCGTAAGAAAGTTTTTTATTGATCATCCAAAGAGAAAAGCTGAATTAGGCTTTTTGGCCATTAATCAATGGAAAGACCCCGAGCTTGTAGAATGGCGAAAAAACAAAACAAAGGAACAATGGACGGATGATTTCAGAGAAAAGCGGTTAAAAGCTTACAATCAAACATATTTAACTAAAGCACTAGCAGCCCTTCACGAATTAATCTTACAAAAAGAGAACGAAACCGATTTAGTTCACGAATATAACCAATACAGGAGAATTAAACGTGACAAGAGCCTTCTGCGCTTTGACACAATTAAGAATAGGTTCTTTGATGGGAGCGCAGCAAAGCTTCTGGAGGCAGTTGCAAACCACAACCACCGCGTAAAAAGCGTTCGACATCTAGATGAAAAGATTCCCGTATATGATCTTGAAGTAGATGAAACGCATAACTTTGCTTTAGCATCAGGAGTTTTTGTCCATAACAGCGCTAAAGCAGGGAGGGATAGAAAAATCCAAGCAATTCTGCCGCTTTTTGGCAAACCGCTTAATAGCGAGCGAGCCAGGTTAGATAAAATTGTAGGTTTTGATCGATTTAGAGATCTAATTACCGCCATAGGCGCCGGAATAGGCGAGTCATACAACCCGGCACGGTTGAGGTATGGAAAGATCATCATAATGTCGGATGCCGACGTTGACGGGGCGCACATTCAAACCCTTTACTTAACATTCTTTTTTAGACACATGGTGGAATTAATAGACGCGGGGCATATATTTCTTTCCGTCCCGCCCTTGTACAAGGCAAGCTGGGGTAAGGAGAAAAAGTATTTGTTTGACGACACGGAGCGGGAAGAGTTTATAAAAACCGACATAGGCAAAAAGGCAATTATCCAAAGATTTAAGGGCTTAGGCGAAATGAACGCCGAAGAACTTTGGGAAACCACCATGAATCCTGAAACCAGAAAACTTAAAAAGATAAGTGTGGAAGATGGGGCTTTGGCGGACGAGGTGTTTACAATGTTAATGGGTGATGATGTAGCTCCCCGCAAGAAGTTTATTCAAACCCACGCCAAGCAGGCAAACGTTGACATCACATAAGCACCGGTGTAGATTGTAGCAATGCCAGATAGTATCCCAAGGTCAGATGTAGTAACCAAGAGATGGCGCGAGGAATCCCTTGAGCGTGCCTTTGTTTATGCCCAAGGCGCCACGGCAAATATTAGAACTGCCTTATATATGGAAGTAAGAAACGAATGGGGAGTAGAGGACCAAGGAGCCATGAAAGAATTGCTGGACAGTGCGCGTTTACAAAGAATGCTGGCTGTGCCGTTAGCACTCACCTCAACAGGCCTATTACCACAAGGCACCTACAGATATTGACGCGTTTACTGCACAAGATCCCACAAAACATGAAACGCACACCAGATTAAGGGATTGGCAACTTGCATCGGAGCTTGCTGCTGCGCTGGCAGAAGGTACACTAAACGTTAGGTCGTTTGAGATAGGTTGTGCTATCTTGCACACAAGGGCGGTTACACAATGGCATGAAATCTACAGCGATCACGATGCTGTCATTCAAAGCTTTTGGCTCCACGAAATAGACACATTTGCGACGGAGCTAGAAGGATACACAATGATGGCAAACAATGTCCTTGCCCAAGCATCCACCTTGCAAACGTTGACAATACATGAATAATTATGTAAGCTATGCCACATGGGAGACAAAGCGGGGCAAGATAGTCATATAACGTTTGAAGTCCCAAGTAAACCTGCACTACATCCATATTTACT
>LCJU01000024.1 GCA_000994815.1 candidate division WWE3 bacterium GW2011_GWC2_44_9
AAGTGCTACCAAAAAACGGTGTTTGGCTGGAAATCGAAACCTCCAGAACCGGCGTTATAAGCGTAAAAATAGACAGAAGACGCAAACTTGCCATAACATCGCTATTGCGCATTTTTGGCTTAACAACCAACGATGCTATCTTGGCCGCTTTCAAAGAAGTGGACACCAACTCGGAAACCAGCTATATCGAGTCGACTCTGGCCAGAGACCCATCATCCAATTACGACGAAGCCTGTCTTGAAGTCTACAAAAAGATGCGTCCGGGCGAGCCTTTGGTGTTGGACAACGCCAAGTCCTTGGTCCATTCCATGTTTTTTAATCCCAGAAGATACAGCTTAGGCAAAGTCGGCCGATTTAAGATAAACCAAAAACTGGGTTCCGAAATTCCCAATGACAACAAGCACTGGCTGTTGTTTCAGGAAGATCTAATAAATATCGTTACCAGAATAGTTGGCATTAACAACGGCTCCTACGAATCTGATGATATTGACCATTTAGGTAACAGACGGGTTAAGTCCGTAGGTGAGCTGCTGCAAAATCAAATCAGAATAGGCTTTTTACAGCTAGAAAGAAATATTAAGGAAAGAATGAGTCTGCATCCAACTGGAGAGAAACATTAAGGAAAGAATGAGTCTGCATCCAAGAGACGTTTTGCCGGAGCCGCCGGCGCTGATTTCCACTCGAATCGTGGCGTCCAAAATCCATAGCTTTTTTGCCACCGGTCAACTGTCGCAACAGCACGATCAGCAAAATCCCTTAACCTCTTTAGATCATACCAGAAGGCTTTCTTTAATGGGTCCGGGTGGTCTTACTAAAGAGCGGGCCAGTATGGCCGTTAGAGACGTGCACTACACCCATTACGGTAAAATATGTCCGGTTAGATCGCCGGAAGGCCCAAATATCGGCCTTATTACCTATATGACCCAGTACGCTATTGTTAACGACTATGGCTTTTTAGAAACCCCATACAGAAAAATAGTAAACGAGGACGGCAAAATCCGGGTCACCGATGACATCGTTTATCTTGCCGCCTACGACGAAGACTGGGTTTTCATCGCTGACGCATCAGCTAAACTTGACGACAAGGGCTATGTGTTGAGCGACAGAATCTCCATGCGCCGGGGTTCAGACTTCTTTATTAGGTCAGCAGAAAACGCCCAGTACATGGATCTTATCCCCAGGCAAATAGTGGGCATTTCCGCCGGCTTGATTCCGTTTCTTTCTAACGACGACGTGAACAGATCACTGGTGGCCACCCAGCAAATGTCGCAAGCCGTGCCCTTAATCAAGTGTGAACCGCCTATTGTAGGGACTGGAACAGAAGAAGCTATTGCGTTAAATACCGGCTACGTCTATTTGGCCGAGGGCGATGGTGAAGTTGCCTTTGCCGACGCGTCCAAGGTGGTAGTTCGGTATAAAGACAAAAAGACCAAAACAGAGTACAAGCTGGCAAAATTTGTAAAGTCCAACCAAGATACCTGTATAAATCAGCAGGTTAAAGTTTGTACCGGCCAAAAAGTTCACAAAGGCGACGTTTTGGCGGAGGGCCCGGGTATTGTCAACAAAGAAACATCCATCGGTACCAACGTTAAAGCCGCTTACATGATCTGGCGGGGTTACGAATACGAAGACGGTATTGTTATTTCCGACAGATTAGTTAAGGACGATGTGCTTACATCTATTCACATTTCTGACTACACTGTTTCTGTATTAGAGACCAAGCTAGGGCCTGAAGAGATCACCCGGGATATTCCTAATGTGTCCGAAGATGCGCTAAGGAATTTGGGTGAAGACGGTATTGTAGCCATTGGGTCAAAAGTAAAATCTGGGGATATCTTGGTTGGTAAAGTGGCGCCTAAAGGCGAAACCGATCTGTCGGCAGAGGAGCGGTTGCTTCGCGCTATCTTTGGCGAAAAAGCCAAAGAGATCCGCGACAACTCGCTTAACATGCCACACGGCGAGCGGGGGGTTGTTATAGGTGTCAAGCGGGTTACCAGGGAGCACAACAAAGAACTGCCAAGCGGGGTTATAGAAGAAATCACAGTGTATGTTGCCCAGCAAAGAAAAATAGAAGTTGGTGACAAACTCGCCGGCAGACACGGTAACAAGGGTGTTATTTCGGCTATAGTACCGGAAATTGACATGCCGCACATGGAGGATGGCACACCAGTGGATATTATCTTTGCGTCAGACACCGTGTTAAAAAGAATGAACGTTGGGCAAATACTTGAGGCGCCTTTAGGGCTCGCCGGCAGAAGGCTCGGCAAAACCTACTCTGTATCAGTTTTCGAGTCGCCGTCCGAAGAAGAGTATCAAAAAGAATTGACTTTGGCAGGCATTCCAGCTGGCGGTAAAATGAAACTTATTGACGGCAGAACCGGTGACTACTTTGATCATCCGGTTTTGGTTGGTGAAACCTACATTCTTAAGCTGTACCACATGGCGGAAGATAAAATGCACGCCAGGTCCACCGGCCCATACTCACTTATTACTCAGCAGCCGCTTGGCGGCAAGGCGCAATTTGGCGGCCAAAGGTTTGGGGAAATGGAAGTCTGGGCGCTTGAGGCTTACGGTGCGGCAAACGTTTTGCAAGAAATGCTTACCATTAAGTCCGACGACTTTGTAGGTAGAACCCAGGCATACAGATCTATTTTGCAGGGACTAGATATTCCAACCCCAAGCATTCCGGAATCGTTCAAGCTGCTGGTTAGAGAGTTAAATGGTTTGGCCTTGGGTGTTTTTCCAGTTGGCGTTTTAAGAGCCGATCCAGAAAAACCCAGTTTAGTGGGTGAGGACCCGGAAATTGAGAAAGAAATTAAAAAACAAATGGAAAATTTTCTGACACAGGAGGTTAAGTAACATGAAACTAATCGGTGACCTAAAAGATTTTTCAGCTCTAAAAATAGCTTTAGCATCAACCAAAGAACTGTTGGAATGGTCATACGGCGAGGTAACCAAGCCCGAAACCATTAACTATAGAACATTTAAGCCCGAAAAAGACGGTCTATTTGACGAACGCATTTTTGGACCGTCAAAAGACTTTGAATGTTACTGCGGTAAGTACAAGCGGATCCGGTACAAAGGCGTTATCTGCGACAAGTGCGGGGTTGAGGTAACGCACTCAAGAGTCCGAAGAGAACGAATGGGCCATATCAAATTGGCCAGTCCGGTAGCCCATGTGTGGTTCTTTAGAGGCATCCCATCCAAAATGGCTTTGGTTTTGGACATTTCACCAAGAAATATAGAGTCCATTGTTTATTTCTCGTCCTTTATTGTAATGGAGATAGATAGGGACAAAAAAGCGGCGGCAATAGATAAGGTTGCAAAGGACTTAGTCAAGCTTAGAGAGCTTATAGAAAAGGACTACGAGAACCAGATTGCAGCCTTGGGTAAAGATTTCGGTGCCAAGGTGAAAGGCGGCGAAGGCGGTTTTTCTGCCGAGGAAGCCGAGCACAAGTTTAAAGAAAAAGTCAGTGCGATTAGAACAAAAGAAGCCGAAAAAATTGGCCAACTGGAAAGTGAACACACATTAATGCAGAAAAAACTTGAGAGTGTTGAGCTGCATACGGTTTTGTCAGACAACGAGTATTTAAGCCTTGCCGAATACGTTGATGTGTTTTGTAAGGTCGGTATTGGGGCAGAAGCTTTGGAGACTATTCTTGAAAATCTGGACTTAAACGCCCTATCTTTGGGGTTAAAAGAAACTATCGAAAACTCCAAAGGTCAAAAAGCCCAAAAGGCGGCAAAAAGACTTAGGGTGGTAGAAGGCTTCAGACGAGCTGGTATTGAGACTTCACGCATGATCTTGAATTTGCTTCCGGTCACCCCGCCCGATTTACGGCCTATGGTTCAGCTCGAAGGCGGCAGATTTGCCACGTCAGACTTAAATGACCTGTACAGACGGGTTATAAATCGAAACAATCGCCTTAGAAGGCTTTTAGACTTGGGTGCACCAGAAATCATTGTTCGGAACGAAAAAAGGATGTTGCAAGAAGCGGTGGATGCTTTACTTGACTCGTCCAAACAAAGGCAAACAGTTAGGGCAGCGGTTAAAGGCAACAAAAAACAGCTGCGATCATTGGCAGACATGCTAAAGGGCAAGCAGGGCCGGTTTAGGCAGAACCTGTTGGGTAAGCGAGTCGACTATTCAGGCAGGTCTGTTATTGTTAACGGGCCGGAGTTAAAAATTAATGAGTGCGGTATACCCAAGAACATGGCGTTAGAGCTATTTAAGCCGTTTGTGTTGCGCGAGATTTTAGCCAGAGGTTTAGCTCCCAACGTTAAGAGTGCAAAATATGTGCTTGAGCAGGAAGCGCCGGAGGTATGGGAAATTCTAGAAGGGTTAGTTCAAGATCATCCGGTCTTGCTAAACAGGGCGCCCACACTTTGGCGGCTGGGTATTCAGGCTTTTTATCCTAAACTGGTAGAGGGCAGCGCCATAAGACTGCATCTGTGCGTTTGTCCGGGTTATAACGCCGACTTTGATGGCGACCAAATGGCCGTGCATTTGCCCCTGTCACAAAAAGCTATCGACGAAGCTAAAACCTTAATGATATCCACCAACAACTTAAGGCGGCCTGCGGATGGTTCACCCATGTCCATTCCAACTAAGATTATGCTGTTTGGTATTTACTACATTACCTCTGTTGATACCACTCTACAGCCATGGCCAAGAGTGTTTGCCTCCACGGCGGAAGTTTTATACGCACACGAGTCGAACAAAATAATCGGTATGTGCCAGACTGTTAAGGTTAGAATAAATGGTGCAATTGTCGAAACAACCCCGGGCAGGATTATTTTTAACCAGTACGTTCCAGAGTCCTTTGGTTTCATTAATGACACACTGGATAAAAAGAAAATTAACGCCTTAATCGCCAAATCTTTTGAAACCCAAGCTTTGGAGGTTACGGCAAAACTCATTGACGACATCAAGGATTTAGGCTTTAAGTACGGCACTAGTTTGGGCCACTCCACAGCACTTTCGGATGTGGTGATTCCAGAAGCGCGGGAGGCACTTATAGCGACAGCTAATGAGGAAGTTGTGGAAATCAACAAAAACTATCGCCGTGGGCTTATTACCGAATTGGAGGCCAAAAGACTGCGGGAGGATGTGTGGAATAAAGTCACCACCCAGGTAGACGAAAAAGTTTGGGAGAGTCTTAAAGACGAAAATCCGTTAAAGATGGAGATTGTTTCAGGGTCGAGCAGAGCTTCCAGAGACCAAATCAAGCAGATTGGCGGTATTCGAGGGCTTATTACCGATACTACCGGTAGAATTCTCGAGCTGCCTATTTTAGGTAACTACAAACTTGGCCTATCGGGTATGGAATATTTCTTAAGCGGCAGAGGTGCCAGAAAAGGCTTAGTTGATAAAGCTCTTAAAACAGCAGACGCCGGGTACATGACGAGAAGGTTGGTAGATGTTGCTCAGGATGTGGTGGTTAGGCAAGAGGACTGCAGAACTGAAAAGGGTAGAGAGGTCGCCGTGGGTGAAAAGACCGTGTTAACTTCCTTTGCCGACAGGATTGCTGGCAGGTACTTAGCCCAGGATATAAAAATGGCCGGCAGGATTGTGGCGGAAAAAGGCACGCTGCTTACAAAAGACGTTGTAAAAACTATTGAGCAAAGCGGTGTTGACAAGATCGTTACTAGGTCGCCTATGACGTGCGAGACCAAACGGGGCGTGTGTCAAAAGTGCTACGGTGTTGACGTTATGTCGGATAACATTGTACAAATCGGTATTGCGGTTGGTGTTCAGGCTGCCCAGGCAATTGGCGAACCCGGCACCCAGTTAACTATGAAAACCTTCCAAACCGGCGGTGTGGCCACGGTTAAGGACATTACCCAAGGTTTGCCTAGAGTCGAGGAAGTTTTTGAGGCCAGAGCACCCAAGAATCTGTCGATTATGGCCGAGATTACCGGCACAGTCAGCGTTTCCAAGTCCGGCGACGAGCGGAAGATCACTATCCTGCCTGCTGACAAAGATGAACTGGCCGTTGAGTATGCAGTCGATCCGGTGTCCGAGATTGTGATTAAAGAGGGTCAGCTGGTTGTAAAAGGTGAAAAGCTTACTTCCGGCCACTTGGATCTTACAGACTTGATGCGGGCAACCGGTGTGGCGGCAACAAGAAAATACATTATTGACGAAATCCAAAAGGTGTATTCGTCACAAGGCGTTGTTATTAACGACAAGCACATCGAAGTAATCGTGCGGCAAATGTTCAATCACGTTCGAATCGATGATCCGGGCGATACTGCGTTCTTAGAGGGTGAAACGGCCACTAAAGCTACATTTGAGGAAGAAAACGCTAGAATCGTTGCCGAAGGCGGGTCGCCGGCCACAGCAAAAATTACCCTGCTTGGTATAACCAAAGCGAGTTTAAATACCGACAGTTTCCTTTCTGCTGCCTCGTTTATTCAAACCAGCAATGTCTTGACCGATGCAGCCAGCTCTGGTAAGGTGGATAGGCTCATAGGGCTCAAGGAAAATGTTATTATCGGTAGACTTATCCCTACAGGAGAAAGAGCAAGGTTGGAGGACTAAATGCCTTCATTTGAAAAATGCCTTCATTTGAAAAATGCCTACAATAAATCAATTGGTACGAAAAAAAAGAAAATCCAAGTCAAAAAAGACGACAACACCGGCTTTGCGGGACTTTTTCAATGCCAAAAAACGGTCATTAACTAGTTTTGCATCGCCGTTTAAAAAGGGCGTATGTCTGCAAGTCAAAACCCAAACGCCCAAAAAGCCCAATTCCGCACTACGAAAGGTGGCAAGGGTTAGGTTATCTAACGGCCGGGAGCTTACAGCCTATGTACCGGGCGAAGGCCACACCTTGCAGGAACATTCCGTTGTATTGATAAGAGGCGGCAGGGTAAAGGACCTGCCGGGTATCAAATACACTATTGTTCGGGGCAAGTACGACTTGATGGGTGTAGAAAAACGCAAGACTTCCAGATCAATTTACGGCCGCAAGCGGGAAGTTAAGGCCGGGGGAATGCTTAAGAAATGAGATCGGGCCAGGTTAAGAAAAAAGTTCTATTGGTTGACCCTGTTTACAAGTCCAAGATTTTGAATCGGGTTATTAGCTTGGTTATGCGCGACGGTGAAAAAAAAGTGGCCGAAGGTATTGTGTACGGGGTGTTGGCAAAGCTTGCTCAAGAAAAAAAGGAAGCACTAGACATGTTTGAGGGCGCCGTTAAAAATGTTATGCCCAAAACCGAAGTGCGGTCCAGAAGAGTGGGCGGCGCCACCTATCAAATCCCCATGCCGGTAAGGTACGAAAGGTCCGAGGCGTTGGCAGTACGGTGGCTAATTGGCGCCGCTAGAAAGAAAAAAGGCAAACCCATGGTTGAAAAATTAACCGAAGAACTCAAAAATGCCCATCAAGGTATTGGCGACGCCATCAAAAAGCGGGACGACGTTCACAAAATGGCCGAAGCCAACAAAGCTTTTTCCCATTTCAAATTTTAACTGGAACCCTGTATGGCTGACGACAAGATCGTAAAAAAAGAATATCCACTAACTAAAATTAGGAACATCGGCATTATCGCCCATATAGATGCAGGCAAAACTACCACCACCGAGCGTGTTCTGTTCTACACGGGTAAGTCACACAAAATTGGCGAGGTTCACACCGGCGATACCCAAATGGACTGGATGGTGCAGGAGCGCGAAAGAGGCATCACCATTACCTCTGCAGCCACCACCTGCTTTTGGAACGACCATCGCATCAATATTATCGATACCCCCGGGCACGTTGACTTTACAGCGGAAGTTGAGCGGTCGTTAAGGGTGCTAGACGGCGCTGTTATTTTGTTTGACGGGTCACAGGGCGTGGAGCCGCAGTCGGAAACAGTCTTTAGACAGGCAGAAAAGTATCACGTGCCGCTTTTGTTTTTTGTCAATAAACTGGACAAGGTCGGCGGGGATTTCTATATGACCTTAGACTCCATTGCCCAGAGATTAACCAACAAGGCGGTGGCGCTCCAACTGCCTATTGGTATTGAAAACGGCTTTAGTTCGTTAGTGGATCTGATTGATCAAAAAGCCTATAAATTTTCCGGTAAAAACGGTGAGGAAATTACCCAGGTAGAAATCCCCGCCGACATGTTGGCATTGGTGGAAAAATATCGCAAGCTGTTGGTTGAACGAGTTGCCGAAGCTAGCGACGAGCTAATGGAAAAATATCTGTCAGGTCAGGAACTCACTAGTGACGAGCTTAAGCAAGGCATTAGAGAGCTTACTATCCAAACAAAACTGTACCCTATCTTTGGCGGCGCGTCACTTTCCAATATTGGGGTGCAAAAACTGCTTGATGGGGTAGTTATGTATCTGCCGTCGCCAAAAGATTTACCGGCAGCTGCCGCGCACACCCTGTCTGGCGAGGCCAGTGAAATCTCCGCTGACGAAACAGGGCCTTTTGCCGCGCTAGCCTTTAAAATCCAAACCGATCCGTACGTAGGCAGGTTAACGTATTTTCGGGTCTATTCAGGAAAAATTGCTTCCGGTTCCTACATTTATAACTCCACCAAAGGTAAAAAGGAAAGATTAAGTCGTATTTTGTTAATGCATGCCAACCATCGGGAAGAAATTAAAGAAATCGAAGCAGGAGAAATTGCCGCCGCAGTCGGGCTGGCCGAAACCGTCACTGGTGATACATTGTGTTCGGAGATCAAGCCCATTTTGCTTGAAAATATAAGCTTTGCCGAGCCGGTCATAGGTATTGTTATTGAACCAAAAACCAAGTCTGATAGGGACAAACTCGGTGAGTCGCTTAAAAAGTTTTTGGAAGAAGATCCTACCCTTAAAATCAAAACGGATGCAGAAACTTCTCAAACGCTTCTGTATGGTATGGGTGAGCTACATTTGGAAATCATAATCGATAGGCTAAAGCGGGAATTTAACGTGGAAGTGAATACCGGCAAGCCGCAGGTGGCATACCGAGAATCCATTAAAAAGACTGTGGAAAAGGAAGGCAAGTACATTAGACAGTCCGGCGGCAGAGGCCAGTATGGCCATGTTTATATCAGAATGGAGCCGTTGGAGCGCGGTTCGGGCGTGGAGTTTGAAAACAAAATTGTAGGCGGATCAATTCCCAAGGAATACATTCCGGCGGTGGAAAAGGGTGTTAAGGAAGCCGCAGAGTCAGGTATTTTGGCTGGCTATCCGGTTGTTGATGTTAAAGTAGCGCTTTTTGACGGTTCCTTCCACGAGGTCGACTCTTCGGAGATCGCGTTTAAAATTGCTGCTAGTGAAGCGTTTAAGGATGCACAACGCGCCGCCGATCCGTATCTTCTGGAGCCCATTATGAAGGTTGAAGTAATTGTGCCAGAGGATTATATGGGTGA
>LCJU01000025.1 GCA_000994815.1 candidate division WWE3 bacterium GW2011_GWC2_44_9
CATGTCTACCGAACAATCTTTTACCACAACAATAAACGGATTCATACAGCGTTAAAAACAAACCCAGTGGAATACAAGAAAAGATACTACGAAAAACTATCCGCGTCATTCTTAAACAGCAATGTACATTGCACAAGGATATCGTCTAAAGAAATGGGTACTTGACAGTGCTTTGTTTCTGTGTATCCAGGAGGGAATTTAGCACCTTTGTAAATATCACGCTACAGTAACCGCATGTTTGAAAAAGGATATAATAAAGCCCGAATGAATCCGGGACCAAGACTAAAATTTCAACTCAATATTGAATTTGATAGATGGACCTGTAACAACGATGTGTTTCATAACTCCGTTATAAAAGATCATCCTATGCTTACGGAGAGCACGGATTTGGAACCTGATGCTAAGAAAGCCTTTAATGACAGGTATGTTGAGAAATACTACAAAACCCACAAAAAAGATTTGGAAGACGCTGAAGAAAAAATGAAAGATGATTGGATGACAATTGAGTCCGGTTATTTTGAAGCAACAGATAAGCTATTTAATAGTCGGTGGCCGGAAGGAAGGTACATTTGTTACCCGTCAATCTTTAACTGCAATCCAAGATTTATTGGAACTAAGGAATTCCAGGTATTTTACAAACACCCTGAAACTACAAACTACGTATGCGCCCATGAAATGCTCCATTTTATTTTTTATGATTACATAGAGAAACACTATAACCAAAAATATAAACGGCTGGAAGAAAAGGTAATTTGGAAACTATCGGAAATATTTAATGACGTTGTTTTAAGACTGCCGGAATTCATTGCTATTACAGGTCAAAAAGATCCCGGAATATACGCAGAAACCAGAGACGAACTAAACGACGCTATTAAACTTTGGGAGAATACAAAAACGGTGGGGGCGTTTGTTACCAAATATCTTGTGCTTTTCTCAAACCCTGTTTATAACTTCCCTAATAATTAAGGGGGGAGAAAAAATTTACACAAGGTTCTCAACACTGATGTCGTTTCTTAACATATACCAGATCCTGCTTTTTATGTCGATAAACTCCTGACTACTTCGGATGTCGGGGGAGCGTGGTTTTTCAAATGGGACGGTAATAATCTCTTTAATTTGTGCCGGGCGGGCGGTTAAAACCAGTATCTTGTCTCCAAGAAAAATCGCTTCATCAATATTGTGGGTTACCAGTAACACTGTTTGAGCGATCTGATCCTTAATCTTTAAAAACTCCTCTTGTATCAAGTCGCGCGTCTGCTGATCCAGCGAAGCGAATGGCTCGTCCATCAAAATTATTTCAGGCTCGATCGCTAATGCTCTTCCCAAAGCGCACATCTGCTTCATCCCTCCTGATAACTGAGCAGGATAGCAATCGGAGAATTCGCCTAAATTGGTAATCGATAAAATATCTCTGATTTTCTTGGCCTGTTCATTACTGCCTAATCCTTTACATCTCAAGCCGAAACCGATATTATCCTTAACCGTTTTCCAAGGGAAAAGAGCATCATCCTGAAAAACCACTGTTCTTAAATAACTGGGTCCTGCCACCTCTTTACCGCTTACCGTAATTGAACCACTGTCCGGAACAATAAACCCCGCTAATAGGTTGATAATTGTGCTTTTGCCGCAACCGGACGGTCCGACCACGCACAAAATCTCCTTCCTTTCTATCTCAAAACTTATTTCGTTCAGAGCCCTAACGAAATTTTTACCGCCATTATCGAAAGATTTGGAAACTTTAGTAAAAGCTATCATTTTATGTATGGTTCCAAGGAATCAGTTTCCTCCTCTCTTCATCCAGTAATAAATTTAATAAAGCGCCGATAACGCCGATTGTAACCATTCCGGAGACAACCTTGTTGATATCAAGTAACAGCCGATTCATTTGAATAGAATAACCCAATCCGGACTGGGCTCCAACCATTTCTGCAGCAATTACCGCCATCCAGCCGACTCCCAAACCAACCTTTAGGCCGATAAAAATGCTGGGAAGTGACGACGGTATCAGCACATGGAGGACTATCTCCTTCATTGTAGCGCCCAGACTGTATGCCGCTTTAATATATCTCCCGTCTACGTGTGTAACCCCCAGATAAGTGTTGGAAAATATCGGGAAAAAAGCCCCCAGAAAAACCAGAAAAATCGCCGGCAGATCACCCAAGCCGAACAATAGTATCGCTATAGGAATCCACGCAATCGGAGGAATAGGGCGCAATAACTCAATTATCGGTTTAACGATATAAGAAAGTCTACGGTTGATACCGGTAATTATTCCAAGTGATACTCCCATAATTCCTGCTAAGAAGAAACCGGCCACGACTCTTTTCAGACTGGCGATAACATCGGTTATATAATTTTGATATGAAAACAACTGAATTAATTGCAAAAAAACACTTACAGGAGAAGGAAATAATTCGTAATTGTGGTAGACCATCGATGCCGCTTGCCAAACAAACAATAAACCAAAAATAGATGCGGCATAAGAAAAGTTTCTCTTGATCGGGAAATTAAGCATAAGCGTCGGCTATGATTCCGCAATCTCCAGGTAACTGCTACCGTCTTTAGAATCAGTATACCTGATGCCGGCCGCGGTAATCTGTTTCCCGAGCTCGTCCGCAAGGTTAAACTCTTTATCTTCTCTCGCCTTCAATCTTTTGGAAATAACGCTTTTTAGTTCATTAGCCCCGATTAATTTATCCAACCTCTGTATATAGTCTTTATATGCAGGGTCAACAAAACCCAATACAGAGTCTATCGACATAATGAAGTCATAAACTTCCTTAGCCTGCTTTTGGTTAATAATCTCCCCTTGTTTATTAACATTACTTATAAAGTCAAAGATCGATCCCATAGCTTCACTGAAATTTAAGTCATTATTCATTCCCTTCATAAAGTCCTCGTTGCAGGTTTTAATATCCGTACTGACAGAGTACTTATTCTCTTTTTCATTTTTAACCCCGTCGAGCCACAGTAGAAATCTGATTATTTTTGCCAATGCCGTTTTCACTTCCTCCATTGCTCTCCAGGTAAAGTTTAATGGTTGGCGATAGTGTGTTTTAAGAAGTACATATCTAAGTACCGATGGGTGGTATCCCCGGCTTAAAACGTCGTTTAGGGTGTAGAATGTACCGTCTTCTTTGGACATTTTTTTACCTTCTACGATCAGATAATCGTGGTGAAGCCAGTAATTAACAAACCGCCTATGTGTAATCGCTTCTGATATGGCTATCTCGTTTGTGTGATGGGGAAATATATGGCTGATTCCGCCGATATGAATATCTACAGTTTCGCCCAGATATTTTCTGGAAATGACCGAACACTCGACATGCCAACCCGGTCTGCCTTTTCCAAGTTCCGTGTCCCAAAACACTTTACCTTCTTCGGGCGTCCATGCTTTCCATAGACAAAAATCGTTGGTATTTTCTTTCTCCTCCATACTAAAGTCTTCCATTCTTCCCTGGGCATTTTTCTTTAAAGCTTCCTGCCGTTCTAAGTTAATCAGCTGGCCATAATTTTCGACTTTGTTAATTGAAAAGTATGTGGATCCGTTTGACTCGTAGGCATAACCAAGCTCTTTTAGTTTCTTTATATCTTTGACGATATCATCAACATGGTCGGTAACCTTTGGTAAGTAAGTGGGCCTGATTAGATTTAGTATCCCAATCTGCTTTACAAAGTCATCGAAATTTTTTTGAGTATACTCCTTAAGCGGAATCCCCTCGGCCGCTGACTCGGCAATCGTATGATCGTCAACATCCGTAATCTTAATAACATGCTCCGTCTCATATCCCAAATAAGTAAAATATCTCTTGACCAAATCTGAAAAAGTGTAGGAACGCAGGTTGCCTATTTGAGTATGAACTTTGTGAACCGTTGGGCCACAGTTGTAGATCGTAACTTTTCCGGGTGTTACAGGTTCAAAACCCTCAATCTCTTTGGAAAGGGTGTTGTATAGTTTCAATGACTCCTTTGGACTATTGGAAACTGTTTTCATAATAATATTAACTAAAATCTACATCCCAAGTTATGTCATCCTTTTTATCCTGGATGTTAATTTTATACTTCAAAAGCTGATCTTTAATTTCGTCGGACCTTTGATAGTTCTTTTCTTTTTTTACCTGCTTTCGTTCTTTGATAAGTCCCTCAATTTCTTCCGCAGTAATTCCTCTTTCCTTCAAAATCGTCTCTCTTAATGAGTTGATGTAGGCAACCGGCTCCTCGTCCAGAATTTTCAAAACGGAAGTGACGGTTTTAAACTGCTTCATAAAAATGGAAAATACTGCCTCTTTTTCCCGGTTATTCGGATCTTCCAGGGTGTTATTTAGCTTAGTGAAGACGGCAGAAAGATTGGCAACTACCCTGGGAGTATTAAGGTTGTCGTCCATAGCATCCCTGAAGTTAGCCTCTAAATTAAGAATATCTTTATACTTATTGTCATCAATCTTGATGTCGTCCTTTTCCGATAATTTAAACTGACTGATTCTGGCCAATACTTTGTAAAAAGAGTAACTTCTTTTTCTTATTCCCAGAAATAAATCGTCGCTAAAATCAATGGGCGTACTATAACCGTGAACCAGAACGGCCATTCTTATCTCGTCAGCGGTATATTTTTTAAGCATATCTTTGATGGTGTAAAAGTTACCCAAACTCTTACTCATTTTCTGCCCGTTAACGTTGACGAGGCCGTTATGCATCCAGTATCTTGCCAGTGGTTTTTCGTTTGCAGCTTCGCTTTGGGCAATTTCATTCTCGTGGTGGGGAAAAACGAGGTCTATTCCGCCGCCGTGGATATCTACGGTCTCTCCAAGATAGCGTTTGGCCATAGCCGAACATTCAATATGCCAGCCGGGACGACCCGGTCCCCAGGGCGAATCCCAAAAAGGCTCGCCCGCCTTATTAGGTTTCCAGAGGGCGAAGTCGTAAGGCTTCTGTTTGTTCGGAGAATCGTCGGCGCTGATTAAATCCTGAACGTTCCGGCCGGATAGCTTTCCGTAGTCTTTAAACTTGTCTATGCTAAACAATACTTCTCCGTTAGCCACATACGCATAACCTTTGTCGATTAGACTGCCAATCAGGTTGATGATCTCGGTGATATGTTCGGTTACTTTGGGCTGAAATGTAGCGTTTTCAACCTTAATCTTATGTAAATCGGAAACCGTCTCCTCTACGTAATAACTGCTTAGTTCCAACGGATCACGTTTTCGCTCATATGCTTTCCTGATAATCTTATCGTCAATATCCGTAAAATTTCTGACGTAGATTACGTTATATCCCAGATACTCAAGGTAGTTTCTAAGCACGTCAAATACAGCCGCCTGACGGGCATGACCCAGATGCATTTCATCATAGGTAGTAACGCCGCAGGAGTAGATTTTTACAACATTAGGCTCTTGTGGAACAAACTCCCCGACTGATTTAGTTAAGGTATTGTATAGTTTCATATTTTCTGGAGCACGGGGGTGGAATCGAACCACCGTTTCTAGCTTTGCGAGCTAGCACCTGACCGTCTCGGCTACCCGTGCAAACTATTTAAGTTATAGCATTATGTCACGATTTAACAGTGCTGTCTCGCCCTCCACTGAACAGGTTGAGATTCTGTCTCCGGCAAAAACATCAACATCGCAACAGGGACAAAATCTTATATTATTTTTCAGGCATGCTTCATAAATTGGGCTTAGCATTTTCCGTCTAATATCGGCTGCCAAAATATAATTGGCTCCCAACAATTGTCCGTTGCTTTTGTAGTAGTCGTAGTAGGCTTCAACAACGGGTTTCGGCATCCCCCGGCATAGGCGCATGGTTTTGGATATTACTAGCTTTACCCCCGCCTTGGCTAATTCCCCAACTAATTCTTTAAGATCTTCCTCGCTTTGACCTCTAAAGTTCTTAACACTAGGCACAACAGGATCAATTCTGGCTCGAACTTGCTTCCCTTGGTCAATAAGCGTTTTTATGGTTTTAATTTTTTCCTTTGCTGAAGGCCCGTTGTTATTTAATATGCTACCCTCGGCCGAGCCCTCCCGCAACGAGGTGGCTGTTACATCTACGGAAAGGTTTGGCTCCTTGAGCAACCAACAGTAATCCTTGTCTAACAGCAAAGCAGGGTTTTTAGTGACAATCAAAACTTTAAAGCCGTTTCCTAATAGCTCTTTGATAGCAAAGAGGCTTTCCCCTAAATCCTTCTCCATCGGCTGTAGCGGATCTGTGCTGGCTGACATCTCAACCGCGAAAGAAGATATCCCGTATTGTTTGCCACGTTCAATATCGTGAAGAAGCGCTTTTCTGAATCCGGAACGGGAGGTAACGCTTTCCTTAAGGCTCCAGACATAGCAATAACCGCACTTATGCTGGCAACTGTGATAAGTATTAACCACCAGCCTCAATGGACAAGGTACAGTGTTTCCCCAGCGCTCGGCAGTATAGACCTTAATGGCCCAGCTCATCTTTTCAAAATCTTTCAGCTTGTTACCTATAACGCCATTCGCTGTGCAGCAGCACCAAAAGGCATAGCCACAGTTTTCCCCTTAAGATCTTTAGAAGTCTCAATTGGTGATTTAGGCGGAACATAAAGAGAAACTCTGTTGTACATTAATCGACCTATAATTTTCCAGTTCGGATTTTTTGACAGCAAGGTCGCTGCCGGTTGATCGGCTGTAAAAATTACATCTACTTGTTTGGCTAACGCTGCCTCGTTAAGTGGTCCGCCGTAGTCAAAACCTTTAAAATCTCCCGTTAATCCGTGATTTTTTAATATTTCTGTGTGTTTTAAAGTTTGAACCAACTGTCCTTCTGTTGCCCACGGTACTTGCCAGCCGACTCTGATTGGGATTAAGACCTCCTCGTTTTTTGCGGGTGCTGTGGGTGTTTTGCGATTTATAGAAAGAAATGCAACAACGCCAAGTATTACTACAACCAAACCTAGAAGAAGATATTTTAATTTTTTATTCATAGTGCATGTAAGATTAATTGGTAAAGTATGTCATATAAATTCGTGTAAATCAAACACGCGCTGTGCGGTGCCCAAAATTATATCCGGAATTTTTGGCGAAACTAAATGCTTTGTGACGTACTGACAATAATCCGCTTGCGTCAATATACACCCATATACTTAACCTACTATCAAAAGTTCCTCCTCGGCTCTTGTGACACCCGTGTAGAGCCATCTTTTCCACGTATCATTGTCGTGCCGCTTAAACCTTTCTTCAAAAAGGACTACTTTTTTAGCCTGACCTCCCTGCGACTTGTGTACGGTTAGAGCATAGCCGAAGTCAAAAAGGTCAACATCTTTGGTTCTTATAATCCCGTTGATGTTATTTAGGGTCCTAGAAGAGAAGAATTGCTCGGTTGAGATACAGCCTTTATACATGGCACCTTCTTCAAAGCTCTCCATGGCAATTTCTGTCTCATATTTTATCCCGTCAAGTTTTTTTATCTCCTTTATGGTCCCGAGCATGCCGTTAAAGATTTCCTTTTCCCAGTTATTACGAAGGCATATTACCCTGTCCCCAATTGTCGGGGTGGGACTTTCAAAGCCTAATGAATCTCTAACTGTAGAGTTAATTTTTACCCGCGTGCTGTTATACCCGCATAAAATCATGTAGTTATCGTTAAAGTTTCTAAATATATTGTCCAGCATAGGGACCGCCTCGTCCATACTTAGCTTTTTAACATTCTCCCCGTAACTTCCTTTTGGGATGTTTCCGATTTCTCTTGCCATAACGGACAGCCGGATAATGGGGTTGTATGCAGCCTGCCTATGAACCCTCTCCAGCCTTATTTGGGGATTTTCCATGAGATTAAAGGTTCCGTTTATCGGCGGCAGTTGTCCGTGGTCGCCCACAGCAATAATCGGGATATCGTAAGACAGAAGGTCGTTCCAAATGTTTTCGTCAACCATAGAAGCCTCATCCACAATAATTAAGTCAAAGTTGACCTCGCCCTTACTCCGTAGCTGCCAGCCAAGAATTGCCCCACTTTCGTTTGTTATTGCCTTATATATCAAGGAATGTATCGTTCGGACCTCATCCAGAGGAAAGGTAGCCTTGTGCGCATGCAGTTTTTTCCTTAATACCTGGGTAGCCTTACCCGTATATGAACAAAAGGCAACTTTTGTGCTCCCCTTTACCTTTTCCAGCTCCCGCCTAAGAAACGCCATAAGCGTAGTTTTTCCCGTTCCCGCATATCCGCCAAGTGTTATAAAAGGCGTTTTGTCCTTGGATTTGTACCAATCCAAAAGAGTGTCCAATGCCTGTTTTTGGTCGTCAGATAGGTCTAGATCCATATCTACATTATAATACTTTTCGAGTAATACTGGGGGATTTTGTTATAATGGTCATATAGTGTTTTAAAGGAGCTAGCTTTAACTCACGGGCAAGATTACCAAATTGCCGGGATATAAATTAGCTCGCCGGAGGTAATAATGGAGTTCCTTACCAGTTCCATCATCCTCCACCAACGATATTGTTAGTAAAGAAACAATTTAGCTTTGTTAGCGATTCATTACTATTTTTAGTGTTCTTCTTGAGGATAAAATATAAAAAAATGCAGAGATCAATGATACGTATCAAACTAACTAAATCAGCCGCAGTAGTGTAATACTAAATAACCCTTTGGACGAAATAGTGAAGGCTTGGTCCAACATTAGGTAAGTCCTAAGCTTTCCGCTTCATGTTTGTAATATAAATAAAAGGACGTCAAAGGTCCGCCCCAGATATTGTAGTGGGATAGACCGCCACTTGGATATTCAACGGTAGTATACATACCACCATAGAACCTAATTCCAAAATGAGGGCTAAACTCAGGATCCCCTTCCAGGAGGTTTCCGGAGTTTTTAACAGTGGGGGAGTACTTTGATAAGTCGGGTAAGCGCAGGTTTAACCCTTCCTCCTGCATGGTTTCGTATTTGTCAACCAATGCTCTGGTGTACGCTGCAATTGCGCTAATATTTATAGCAGGATTAGTGAGCAGAAGTCCTAAAACCTGATCAGGTACTTCTTCAGTAGTGGTAATACGACCAACATTAACCAGTCCGTACTTTCTTGCAGTTGAAAGATTTACTTGTCCTAATCCAACCGATACATCGTCCCCGGCTAAAGCCCCAAGAAGGTCTATTGTATCCTCGGTAATGGTGAGATCGCCAATTATACGCTTCAAATACTTTTCTTGTTGCCAAACTAATAATAGGCCTTTGATTAATGCGCCTTTTAGGCCTGATCTTTCGCCAATACCAGACCCCTCCCACAGAGCTCTCGATAGGAGTGCCCTGGGATCTTCCTTATAAGTTTCGTCCTGAAAAAAATTTCCTTCTGCGTGGGCACCAAACAGTTTATACAGCTTCACATCAGTGGACTCCATCGAGATTATTGCTGCAATATAAAATGGATCAATTCCATACATTCCGCTTGCAGCTTTAATATAACGCCAGTTATTCTTTACGAGTGATGTAGTGTACTCTACACTGCCTCTCTCAGGATCCGCATTGGCAACCGTTCCATCACCACGGCGAAGAATGTCGTCCCACCCCCCGTCACTTCCTGGAACTAGGTGTCTGTATCTAGGATCACCATCCTGCAAATCAGCAGGGTGGAGGGCCACGGTCCACGATCCTAGAGGGTTAAGGATATCAGTACTTTCCTTCCAGCGGGGCTCCTTAAGGGCAAAGTACCGAGCAGATTTGAAAGCTTCAAAGCGTATAGCTACCTTTAGGCTGTTGTTTAAAATCTTGGTGGTATACTTTTCTTCTTTACCCAAGGAGTACTCCGGTTCGCCCCAATCTACATCAGTGACTGCATTCTTCGATATGAAAAAATACCATTTCATAAGCTGCTCTGAGTTAATATGCCCAGCAGCATAAGCGTTACGTAAATGTTTCACCGCAGACGTACAAACGCCAAAAACGCTCCGGCTATACTCCATGTTTTCAGGTTTTAAATCTTCCACCAACTTACCCGTTAACGCATCATTTAGGACTTTAAGCTCTTCGTTGAGTTTAACAACTTCCACAGGTTTTAAATCTTCCACTAGAGGAATAAAGTCGTACTCTGGTTTGTTTTTCTCTGCCGTATCGCTTTCTTGTCTCAAAGTTAACCCACTTTTTCCCATAGCATAGGACGCTGCAGCAGCTCCACCTCCCACAATCATTGCCTTTAGAAAATTCCTCCTAGTGAAATGCGGTGTGCCAGCTTTGGTTGAAGAGCCTTCAAGTACATTTTCACCATTGACTTGAGTTACGTGTTTTGTAGTTTCTGGCGTTGGTTCACCTTCAAACTTTCTCATAGATAAATGATAGCATCTGGGTAAGCTACCACACAGTTGGTAGAGCACTTAATTCGTATTGCAGAGATCGGCGGTTCGATTCCGCACGGCCCACCAGTCTGCAAAATCAGCGTTTTTAGGTAGTTTTGCTATCAAATCAAATGGTTTTTTGTATTGTATTGACGAGATTTCCCCATTGTTGATAGAAAAGTTCCAACATAGTCCAGAATGGTCCACCAGGAAGGTCGAAATGTATCTGACATTTTTTTATATACTATCTTGCACTTAGGTTTGTTTATGTTAGTCTGAATGCAAAACGGATGGATAAGAAAGCTATTAGCTTAATAAGTACCTTAAGTAAACACTTTATGGTGGTATTTGGCTTACTTTTTGTAGTGTCTTCAGCGGTTTTCTTGTTACTTGGAATAAAACATTACCAGCCATCCATACACAGCTCGCAGCAAGTAGCTGTAACTAAAGCATTACCTACTACACCAATTAGTCAGGCGCCGGTTGTAAGCGGGGCCGGAAGATATCGGGAGTCTGACATAACCATCTACGGCGACGACAAGGGAGGAATTAACGGAACCGGCGGAGTGGTAAATATGTCTGCCCTGGAAGATCCATCCATTTACCTCTACTCTTATAAATTGGCAGGCACGTTCGATGTTGATGTTTACGAAGCAAGTATCACCAAACTCATGGAGTTTTTAGTTGTCAATGAAAAAGGAAATCAAATTAATCCCCGTCCTGATATTAAAGGTTTAAAATTAGTTACCAGTTTTAAACAAGCGGTCAACAACCCAGATTATAGCTATAACAATCTTAAGGTGGACCTGCCTATCAAAGACCGAGGAATCTGGTTTGTAAACTTTAGGTACGGAAACACAAATATCGGCGCGTATATTATCCGTTCCAACGTCGGTGTACTGGCAAAAGAGGGTGACGATCAACTTATTTTCTGGGCGCAGGATTTTAAAACCGGGCGTAGTGCTCCAGGAGGAAAGATCACAACTTACCGGGTGCGGGATTCCAGGGTCAAATTAAGTAGCGCGGGTTTTTCTACAGAAGGCATTGCCGAGACTAATCTATCCGCTAGTGCAGATATTGCCCTATACCAAAATGGTGACAACATTTCACTGATACCGCTAAACTTGCGGTATTTAAACACAGAGTATAATTATCGGCCCTTTCAGGAAAATACTTTATTAACCAGATATTTCATTTTTACTGACCGCCCCATTTATAAACCGGGCGGCACCGTTTACTTTAAAACCGTTTTAAGGAACGATGATGATGCCAGGCTTTCCGTTCCGCAAGGCACCGCTAGTGTAAAAGTGACGGTCAGTTATAACCAAGGTGACTCCTGGAAAACCGAGACTGTTATGCAAAAAAACTTCTCAATTTCCAGCGAGGGAACAATAAACGGCGAATTTGTTTTGCCTCAAAATGCCAAGACCGGTACATATGAATTGACTGTAAAGTATCCTTCGGGTACCCAGGAAAATAACGGGTATGGCTATTGGTACGGTGATTATTCGACTAACTATCTTTCTTTTGACGTTCAAAATTACACCAAGCCAGAATTTTTCCTAACTGCTTCAGCAAACCAGACCGACATACTGGCCGGTGATACCGTAAGGATAAATGTAACCGGCACATACTTTTCTGGTCAACCGTTAATTGGTCATAAAATTAAATACGCTGTTTACTCTTCGGACTTTTATGCATACGACTATTATTACGGCTATAACCACTACGAGACCGTGCTTAGTGATAATTACCGCTATGGTTACTGGAACGGCAAGAAAGTAAACGAGTCAACTGTGGAACTGGACAATCGGGGAGTAGCAAACATTACCATTAAGACTGCTGCTAATACAGAAGGGAAACCGCAAGTTTACACTATAGAGGTAGCTTCGGATGGACCAGACACTCCCGCTTTCAGCCGGAAAAATGTTTTAGTCCGTAGTGGCGAGTTTGACATCCTAAGAAAAGATTACCGGCAGCACGCTAAAACTGGAGAGAACTACACCTTACCTTTGGTCATCATCCCGGTACTAAGTAACTTTAGCATAAAAGGTACAGAGCTTACTGCTAATATCCAACGGAAGAGCTGGACTTATAATTACAACCCAGATACTAAAGTTTATTCATCCAGTAAACAGGAGGAGGTCCTGCCTGAACAAAAGCTTACTACCGACAGTAACGGTGGGGCTACACTAAGTTTTGTCCCGCGCACCAACGGTTCTTATGATATAAAGATTTCAGGTAGAGATACTAGAGGAAATATAGTATCCAAAACTTTCTATATCTACTCCTCGGATGACAATTATTATTATAGCGACACGGGAGGGATGTCGGAATTGATTGTAACTGCAGATAAGAAACAGTACGACCCTACAGATGCGGCAGAACTTACCATCAGCAGCAAAGTCTCTAACCGTGATGTCTTCCTAGCATTGGAAAGAGGTCGAGTAAACAGATACCAGGTAGTACGGATACAAGGCAACTCAGCAAAAGTAACTGTCCCCCTCGTCCCCACCGATGTGCCTAATATGGCCCTTAAAGTTTCCAGCTTTACCGCTGAAGACCTTATTTCTAGCACGATTGATATCCCCGTTTCGGCAGATGGAAAAAAGCTTACAGTCTCCTTAACCCCAAACAGCAAGAAGGTAGGGCCGG
>LCJU01000026.1 GCA_000994815.1 candidate division WWE3 bacterium GW2011_GWC2_44_9
TAGGAGGTGCGGTGTAGTTAATTTCCAGTTTGGGTCTACGATCCGCAGTAGCATCTTCCGAAGCAACCCAAGACCATGCACTGCTATTATGAGTCATAATAACCCCATAAAAACCGTTTGTAATCCACGACTGCACCTGTGCTGTATCTAGATCCGAAGTTATAGGATATCCTCCCCCAGAACCAGCCTCATACGTGAGTGTCCCTAATAAAGAGCTGTTATAATCAGTGCCAGATACGGAAGATCCTGCATCCGTACCACCATCATTACTACTGTCCCCAAGCCACCTCATATTTGTACCTGGCTTAGCATAATCCCATGTTGCAGATTCATCCCAACCATTGTTAGCAGGTAAAATTGACCATAATGAAAAACTACGAGGTCCAGATGAGCTAGATAGTGTCGTAAGCGTTAGTTGAGCGGAACTCACAGTGGCGTTAGTAGGAATGTTTGATATATCAAAATTCAATAGCGCATTTCTTCTAACACCTGCCCCAGCTGCAACATAAAAAGACGTCGCATTAGCGTAATTTGTCGAGGACAAATCTTCACGAACATAGGTATCTATACCACTAGTACCGTCTGGTTGCAAAATTAAGTTTTGCGTATTCCCACTAATTCCACCCCACCCATCCGTTGCTACATCTGCTCCCATCATAAATCCACCAGTATTGGTGGTAGAGGTATAAAGGAGATTAGAAGCATGGGGATGAGACCAAGCATTTCCTGTTCCTGTTGCCAATGCGCCTGTTGAGGCATTGGTTGGCAGGGCAAATACTACATCCCAACTTCCTGTTACTAGTGTTGGGTCTTTGCCGGTACCGGAGTTGTAGATTTGGTTTATCTCGTCCCCATTGCCAACATCAATTCCATAAGTTCCATCCCACAGCGGGCGGCGGTAGATGGTGAGGCCTTCTATAATAGCATCGGGTGCAGACAGTATTCCCCCATTATTTCCAGTAAATTGCAAGTCGCTGGGTGTAACTGAAGTCCAAGATGACGTAGTTCCTAATGTATGAACGTCGTTTATGGATATAGAACCGTAATTTGTTCCATCTATGGCATTTTTTGTATCCCAACGCACCACAACAAAATAAGTTGAACCAGCAACCCAAGAAGAAATGTCTGTAGAAACAATATCCGCTATTCCCACTCGACGAAATGCAAGTGTATTGTTTGTTCTTTTAAAAACCATAAGACTGATTCCGTCCGAAAAGATAGTATGTTGTAAGCCATCATTACCGTTCCACTCAGGAGTTATCCAAAAAGATATTGATCCTTGATTATCATCCCAATTTTGATAAAAATTTCCGCTGATTTGGCTACCGGCGCTAGCTGCTAATGCATCTCTATAAGTGTTTTGACCCTGCCATCCCGATACCATCACCCCACTTGCAAATGGTCCTCCCGAATTGCGTTTAGCTCCTCCTGCGGTAAAGGTAGTAGAAGCACTAGCAAATTCAAATGCAGGGTTTTCTACAGCCCATCCGTCATTAGTGTATGTACCATCCATCATGAAACCATTCTTTCCGTTTGTTCCTCCTAATAGATTACTTGAATGAGGATGACTCCAGGCATTTCCAGTTCCTGTTGTTATTGCTCCCGTGGAGGCGTTGGTAGGCATGGCAAACACCACATCCCAGCTACCTGTAACCAATGTGGGGTCTTTTCCTGTACCTGAGTTGTATATTAGATTAATTTCATCCCCGTTACCTGCATCTACTCCGTATGTACCGTCAAAAAGAGGGCGGCGGTAAACCGTTAAACCCTCTATTACAGAGCTTGCCGGATATCGCATGCTGGAGTCGGAGCCGATATAAAAGGTACTCTCTCCGCTTTCTGCCGTAGGCGCCGTTGTGCTAGAAAATGTGTGAACGTCGTTAATACTTAAAGAACCGTAATTTGTTCCATCTAATGTGTTCTTTTTATCCCACCTGGCTACTATAAAGTAGGTATTACCCGCGGTCCAACTGGATATATCCAGAGAGACTAGTAAAAGCGCTCCGTGGGCTAGTCTAAGGGTATTATCAGAGTATTTGTAAATCATCCCAGAACTCCCTGTTAGACCAGATCTTGTTAGAACATGTATTTTACCGTCGTTTCCATTCCATTCTGGAGTAACCCAAAACACAATAGAACCTTGAGTTGAGTCAAAGTTTTGATAGTAGTCCCCCGATATTTGATTGCCCCGAGAAAAGTAAAGGGCATCGGATTCGCTTGCCCCACCAACAGGTGTGTATTTTCCCTGAACTAACGCCCCAGCCGCAAAGGGAGCGGAAGAGTTGCGCTTGTCCATATTGGGGGTAAACGTGGCGGCGAAAACAAAACCTGCCTGCTCAAAAAACATGAGTATAGCAAGCAGCATCGAAAACCACTTTTTGGACAGGATTTTGAATCTCACCGAGTCTAATTCTTTCACTTGTATCAGGGAAAATCAAGAGTTTGTGTGCGATTAGTGAGTAACTTCGATTATTTAGTCCCTACCAGTGTCTCGACTTGTATTTTAAGGGGTGGGAGATCCTTTATTATTATATCCCAGACCAATTCGTAGTCCACAGACATGTAGTCATGGATAATTTTATTCCGTTGCATTTGCTGCTTCCCCAATTATTTCCAGCTCTCTTACTACAGCGGCTCTTACCATTTCGTGAAGGTCATCAAGAAAAATACTTTTATCTATACCAGAAATGTAGATTTCTATCCTATATATTGAGTCTCTAATGTGTTTCAAATATGCGGAATTATCTTTCGGCATACATTACCTTTAAGTCTTTATACACATAATCTCTTATGTATGGGTGAAGCGCTCTTTTTGTTACCAAATCAACTTTCTTATTCAGCGCCTTCTCGAATTGCCTTTGAATTCTCACATGGTCAAACATGCTTTTTGGCTTTGAATACTCAACCAATAAGTCTACGTCGCTATTATCGGCTTGCTCACCTCTGGCATATGAACCAAATAATGCTAGGTAAGATATATCGTTATCTATGCATATACTCCTGATTTGTGACGAGTTTGAGATTAATTCCATAAAGTAAGTATATCAGAAATGAAAACGGTCTGGTTCAAGGAGAAAACTGAATACCACTTGGTTGCGCGGGTTGGTATTTTGTGATAGCATAATGTCATCACGATGAGAGGAGGTTCACAAGGGCTAGTCCTTGTGTAATTGCCTCTCTTTTTGTTCGGCTCTATATTCTAACTTATCTTTGAGGTTATTCATGAAATCAATCTTATTTGCGGCAAAGGGTATTAGCAGTTTCGAATATTTCCTTACGTTAGGTACAAGCAGTCGCTCTAGTTTATTGTTTCTGTATAGATAGTCCACTAAGCAATAGAAATCACCATCTCCAGTTACAATTATGGCTTTGTTGTAATTCTGGTACTCTATCATTGCATGTAGTACTAACTCCGAATCAACATTCCCCTTAACCTTTCCCTCAGGCAGCCCAAGTGTGGGTTTAAATATCAGCACATACTTTTGTTTTTGCAAGTACGCGTATAGTTTTTTATTTCTGGAAACATAACCTATAAATAGAAGGGCCTTTGTAACGTGGTACTTGTCTGCGAGGTGGACGCGGAACCTTCCAAAATCTAGCTTCCAGCCTTGATCTAATATAGCCAGGTTTACATTTTGGCTATCAATAAAAGCGTAATTCCCCGAACATACCATCTAGCGGATTATATTAGTAGGAAATGTCAACGTAAACTATTATATTCTATATTTGCGAGTAAGTGCCTTTGG
Source organism: candidate division WWE3 bacterium GW2011_GWC2_44_9 (assembly GCA_000994815.1). Taxonomy (GTDB): domain Bacteria; phylum Patescibacteriota; class WWE3; order UBA101185; family UBA10185; genus UBA10185. Next base: position 3,747 of record LCJU01000026.1, read on the forward strand.
TGGGCCCCACAGGGATCGAACCTGTGACCTCCTCAATGTCACTGAGGCGCTCTAACCAGCTGAGCTAGGAGCCCTTGGGTATTTTAAGCTCTACTTTTGCGCTTCAAAAATCTTGTCAACCAGGCCATAAGTCAAAGTCTGCTTGGCATCCATCCAATTGTCGCGCTCAATATCGTCCATCACTTTTTTAAAATCTTGGCCCGACTCTTTGGCAAGAATCTCGGCATACTGCTCCCGCAATTTAAGCATGTGCTGGGCGGTAATTCGAATATCAGTTTCTTGGCCTTCTATGCCGCCGGAAACCTGATGAATCATAGTATACGACCCCGGCAAAGCAAACCTCTTGCCTTTAGTCCCACCGGCCAAAACCATGGCCCCCGCAGACGCCGCCAGCCCAACATTAATAGTGCTTATATCATTTTTTACGTACTTCATGGTGTCGTACATTGCTCTGCCGGCATATGCCTCGCCTCCCGGCGAGTTAATATACACGCTAATATCACGTTTCTCGTCCACACTCTCCAAAAACAGGATCTGCGCAATAAACGTATTAGCGACCGCCAAATCAATAGGCCCGGTTACAAAGACAATAAAGTCTTTAAGCAGCCTGGAATAAATATCGTACGACCGCTCAAACCCATTAGGGTCTTTTTCCACCACTATAGGCACCACCACGCTATTGAGCATCTTTCTCCTTGCCTGCCGCTTCGGTTTCCTCAGCGAGCTTCCAAATTAGTTTGTTCTTAGCAATTATAGCCCTAATATAGGTTTTTTCCAAAGGATTTTGCGCATACCTTTCTTTTAATTTAGGGTCCCCGGCGGCCTCAATGGTGGCGTCAACTTCCGACTCGTCAACGGTTATGTTTTCTTTTGCCGCCACATCGCCCAAAGCCATTTCACCGGTAATAGTTCTGGTTGCTGACTTTGCGTAATCGCCTCGTAAATCGTCAACGGTTTTGTTAATCGACTTTAAGTAGTCGTCAATAGTTAGCTTCACGGCTTGAACTTGGGTTACAAGTCGCGAAAGCATTTTGCTAACTTCATCTTCAACAAGCATATCCGGCAGTTCCACGGTTGTTACGGCTATAATGGCGTCAATCACATCGGCCGGAGTAATGTGCACATATTCTGCCTGCTTATTATCCGCAGGAGTTTTTTCCTGTTCGGCTATTCTTTTGGCATATAACTTTGCTAACTCTGCTCGGTAGTCGCCAATAGTTAATATAGGTCTTATTGCAGTGGTAGCGGAAAAAGTAAAGTCTTTTGACCTTTCAAAGTCATCAAACTCAATTTTAGGTGTTATGATCGGGTTAAGCGCTTTTTCCTTAACTGCCTGCGGATAATACGTGGTTACAAGCTCTTTAACGGTTTCGTTAGCTAGTTTTTGTGGATCGGCCTTTTCCTTTACCAGTTCAACGGGTGCCTTGCCTTTTCTAAACCCCGGCAGTTCAACATCCTTTGCCACATCTGCCAAAACTTTTTGGTATGTTTGGTCAATTTCTGCCGGCGACACCGTAAAAAGCAGTTTAATCGTGGACTTTGGCAAGTTTTGCACTGTTACATTCATAGCTTTGGATTTTACCACACATTCAGTCAACTTTGGGCTAAATATTGACTTTCGACGATTATCGAAATATAATACTTTTGTTATGCTAAAAATCGAAACAATCTGGCACCACCTTCTAAATGAGGCCCTGGAAAAGGGCCAAACTAGCTATACCCAGCAGGATTTAGCCCGTAAGTTTGGTTATTCTATAAGTACAATCCACCATGCCCTAGTGATACCTACAGAGCTAGGCGCTATAAAAAAGAGCGGTAAGAGTTTTGCCTTAGCTGACTTCCAAAAGTTGTTGTACTACTGGGCCGGCTCAAGAAGATTGGAAAAAGATATTATTTTCTCTTGCTACGTAGATAAAGATGTTAGGCAGATAGAATCGCTGGTTTATCCGGAGTCAGTATTTGCGTGCTACAGCGCGTACCGTATGCGCTACACAGAACCGGCTGGGGATTATTCAAAAGTTTATATCTATTCTAACGATATAGATAAGCAAAAAATTTATAGACGTATGGAGGTGGACTTGGAGGATAGGGAAAAAAACCCGAATTTTTATATCTTAAAAAAAACCGCTGGTATGGATGACTTCGGCAAGATTACAACACTTCCGCAGACGTTTGTAGACATCTGGAATTTACCCGACTGGTATTCCGGCGAATTTATTAGTCAATTAAAGGAGAAAATCCGTGGCATATCAACAGCCCTACTATCATGACATAATTACCCAAAAAAGTTGGGAGGAGTTAAAAAGTCTAAAAAGCCGGCTCAATTTTGTCCTTATTGGTGGCTGGGCTGTTTACCTTTATACTAAAGCCCTAAAGTCAAAAGATATTGACATCCTTCTAGACTATTCGGAGCTTGGCAAACTTAGAGAGTTGTACCCGTCGGTTTACAAAAATGATCGGTTATCAAAATACGAAGCGGTTTCGGGTGACGTCCAAATTGACGTTTACTTGCCGTTCTATTCAAATTTGGGCATACCGGCGGAGGTATTAAGCCAAAATAAGGGGATAGTTGACGGTTTTAGTGTTCTTGATCCAAATTACTTAACAGTTCTTAAGATTTTTACTTATTACCAAAGGAGGCTTTCCGACAAAGGAAGGAAAGACTTTGTAGATTTGGTTTCTCTTTTTAACAGCGGGTCTTTGGCTTTTGGTGACTTGTTAGCCATTGTGACCAAATATAATTACAAGAACAATCTACGGGATTTCTTAAAGGAATTTCACTCAACGTCTTCAGTCATGGAATTGGGTATTAACACCCATAAAATGGCGCGGTTAAAAAAGAGCATTCCGATTACGTGTTAAAATGTTTCCCGTGAAAAGCTTAACAGTTAGGGGTCATACACTAGAACTGCCGGATTTTTTCCCGGATGCCACCAAGGGTGTTATTAGGGCGTGCTCGGCGGATGACATTACCACGGCGGGTATTAACGGCATTATTGTTAACACGTACCATCTACTAACCCAGCCGGGGCCTACGGTTTTGGAGCAGTTTGGAGGCATAAAGCGTTACATGAACTTTCCTGGCACAGTAATTTCCGATTCAGGCGGTTGGCAAATGTTTAGCCTAATCCACAGAAGCGACGGCATGGGGACAATCTCCAAAGACGGCGTTACCTTTAAAAAAGAAACCAAAAACGGCACGTTCAAGCACAAAATCACTCCGGAGAAATGCATCCAAACCCAGTTTGCTATAGGCGCCGACATTATGATTTGTTTAGACTACTTTACACCCGAAAACCCCTCCCCTACCGATCTGGATATTAGTGTGAAGCGAACAGTTGAGTGGGCACAAAGATGCAAAGAAGAATTTGATTTGCTCTGTAGGCAAAAAAAGCTAAGTGCAGACGAGAAACCGCTGCTTTTTTGTGTTTTGCAGGGCGGCAGAGATAAGGCTTCTGTTGAAAAATGTGCTAGTGGGCTGCGCAAACTTAACTTTGACGGTTGGGGCCTTGGCGGCTGGCTGTTTGACGAGAACATGGACTTGGATCTTGACATTTGTAGGTTTTACCACGAGTGTATGGAGCCGGATAAACCGTTGTATGCTTTAGGTATAGGCAACCCCAAAGCCATAGCCGATTGCGCTAACATTGGCTTTGCTATTTTTGACTGCGTACTGCCCACCCGTGATGCCCGGCACAAAAGGCTGTATGTATTTACCAAACCGGCTGATCAGATCGACTTTGCCAGTCCAGAAAAATGGTACGACTACATCTATATTCAGCGGGAAAAATACATAAGGGACTTCTCCCCTATCAGTGAATTCTGTGACTGCTACACCTGCACAAACTACACTCGGGCGTACGTACGGCATTTATTTGAAATCGAAGATACGCTCGCTTACCGCCTGGCCACCATTCACAATTTGAGGATGTACTCCATGCTCATGGCTGCTTTACGAAAGCGTCTATGAAACTGTTTGATCGGTGCTTAAGATACTATCCACTGTATCAGCCAGCTTGGTTAATGTAGTGTTTATCTTTAAAAGGTAGTCAACTACGCCCATAGTGTAGAGTTTTTGCTTGAGTGAGTCGTTTTCAACATTTGTTAGCACGAGCACTTTCAAATCTCTTCCCCAGTCATTAGCTCTAATTTCATCCAAAACTTCTAAACCGTGTGTGTCGGGGAGAATGAGATCAAGGATCAGCAAGTCCGGTGAGAATTTTTGGCATAAAAATATGCCGGTTGTGCCGGTAACTGCGGTTTCTATTTTATAACCTCTCTTGGTCAAAGAAAAACTCAACGATTCCGACATCACAGGATCGTCCTCAATTATTAGTAGCCTTTTTCCCAACATGAGCTTTCTTGATATTAGCACGGCTACCGTGAATCACACAATTCCAAGTCGCGTGGAGATAGTGATTATTTTCTCTCCCCACCTGATCCTTTTTAGTGGGTCGTTTTGAATAGTGTTCATTTCCGCCTGATAAGAAACTAAGTCGTTTTTCAATGTAGCGCTTTCTACAGGTATTCTATCTAGTTCTAGTTTAGCTTTTTCTATAAACTTGAAGGCTGTTTTGGCAACTCTAAAGAGATCTGTTCTGATGTTTAGTTTGGCTCTATTCATCACCGAAAACCCTTTTAATTATGATCTCCATCTTTGTTCTAACATCCAAATCCGCTACTTCGTAAGTAAAATGATTCATATATGGTTTATAATTTGTTAGTCCGATAAAATCAATTTCCCCGCTCTTAAATCTGTAACCCCCGCCCCATAAACTGTCTCGTCTGCTTCCATTGTTGATTAGAACTTGTTCGCAGTCTATGTGATATTCGCCTCCTGCCGCAAGTATTTCCTGATCAACGTCAATAACAACTTTTGTGTACCCGGGGTATACAGTAGTTACTTCCTTTATTTGTTCATTTGTAGCTTCTGTGTTAAGGATAAGTATCATACTAGGATTTGGTGGGCGGAGGGGGACTTGAACCCCCACCCCTCGCGGGATATGGTCCTAAGCCATACGCGTATACCAATTCCGCCATCCGCCCAAAGTGAGCGTATTTTACCATCTACTCGGTTTCAAAGTTGTCGATCATGTTGGCAAAATAGTTTACACCCTCGCACCACGAGCCTTTTGATGGCGGCGTGTACGTTTTCATCATTTCACAAAAGTCCGTTACGCCTTCAGCAAAGAAATTGGTAGAAAAGTATTTGGTTACTGCTGTTATACCGGCTTCCCAGTTAGCAAAAGTCTTTACGTTGCCACCCCACACGCCATAGCCCCAGGCGTTGTATGATTCGTCAATGCCTGCAGGTTTGGGAGTTCTTTTGCCGCAACTTGATTCTTGGAAGGAGACTGCGGGGACCACCCAATACGGAATTTGATGCTCATCGGCCTTTGCCACTATCACATTCCCATAACCGGCCAGAGGACAGTGGAACTTGTCAAAAATCTTTTCTATTTTTAGCACCCGTGGATCGGTTTTGTCGGTTGAATAAGTAGATTCGGGAACGAGCAATGTTTTAGAGCTATAAAGTCCAAAACTGATGCCTTTACTATCTTTGTGTGACTGGACAAACGCAACCGAACCAAAGGTTACTGTTAGTCCAACAATAAAGAGCCATATAAAAGGTGCTGATAGCTTGACTAATTTAGAGTGCATACGGTTAAGGATATTATACAGGATTAGTTTTTAGTTTTCCGCACTCGCCATTGAGGAGCTGAATCTTGCAAACTCAAAGAAGAGGAAGCTAAATAGGGCCGTCATTGCAACTGGGGCCAACGCGGAAACCCAGTTCCTTTTTCCGGGCTTGTAGCCGCGCAGTGTTAGAGAATTGGACACTACCGATATAGAACTTAATGCCATAGCCAGTCCCGCAAGTTCGGGTTTAAGCACCAAACCTAAAGAAACAAAGACCCTTGCCGCAATTGGAATGCCAATTACATTGTAAAACAGGGCAAAAAACATGTTCTGCTTAATTTTATTAACTGTAGCCTTGGACAAGTCAATTGCGTTAACAACATCGCGAAGGTCGTTTTTAATTATCACAATCCCTCCCGCCTCCAT
>LCJU01000027.1 GCA_000994815.1 candidate division WWE3 bacterium GW2011_GWC2_44_9
TTTGTTTATTCATAAGTTACTCCGTATTCAGATTAGCATACTTATTAAACCTACCGCAATTGTAATTTCCTGTACGTTTATGTAAATTTCTGTTACTTTGGAGCCAGAGGCGGGAATCGAACCCACGACCTTTCCCTTACGAAGGGATTGCTCTACCAACTGAGCTACTCTGGCGCGAGGCTATCGCATCAAGATTGTACTAGGAGGGGTGCTTTACAGCAACTGGGCCGCGCCTGGTTCTGCGCCTACGGCATCTGCCTCTGCTGGCGGGTTAACTTCCGCTAAGTTTAGTTTGCCGCTTCGGTCAAACGCATACACTCGGTCCAGATTGTCCAGCTCATCCTTGGTGTGTGTTACAATAATAAAGCTCTTTTCCTTTAGAAACTCATATACAAAGGCAATTACTTGTTTTTTGACTGTCCAGTCCAAGCCGCTGAATGGCTCATCAAGCAGATAGAGTTTGGCGTCCCGATACAGGCCTCTGGCAATTTTTATTCTTTGCTCTTGGCCATGTGACAATAGTACATCGGTGTTGCCTATAATGCTTGCATCACCTTCGGGCAGCTGGTTTATGAAATCCGCCGCTTTGACGCCTTCACTAATCCGCTGGTACCTTTTGGCATCAAAGTTCGATCCCAGGACAATGTTGTCTTTGATGCTGATGTTAAACAAAATGTCGGACTGAGAAATTACTGAGCAAAAGGTTTCGGTGAGCCTAAAGTTGGCTATGTTGACCCCGTCAACTAAAATCTGGCCGCGGTTGGGAGTTACTTGTTGCATGAGCATGTTCAAAAGGGTTGTTTTGCCGCAGCCGCTTGGGCCAGTGATGCCGATCTTTTCGGTTGCCTCAACGTATAAATTGTCAACAAAAATTGATCGCCTGGTATTTTTTGGGGTTATCATGTCAAAACCCACTTCCTTGAATTCGATCTTGGCAAAGCCGTTTAGTTTTTCTGTTCCGCCGGTGTTTATAACTGGCAGTCCCGCTAGAGAGACCTTAAGCTCTTTCATGCGTGCAGCAAAGTCGTTGTATTTTAGCAAGTCGTCTACCAAAACCTCAAAAATATCTTTAATTTGGAGGATAGTTGAGAACAAAAGGACTATGTAGCCAACAGGTATTTCGCCCCGTGCCGCCCTGCTAACAAAAAAGCCCATGGTGGTTAAAAACGCGGTTCCGTAGATTAAGTCCTGCAACAACCAGTAGCTGGAGTGAAAGGCTGTTTTGTTGTGAATGTCGCGGTAATTTTCCAGGTAGCTGTCTTTAATAATTTTTGCCGAGTAATCCTGCAGAAAAAGCCGTTTAACAGAGTTGAGGTTGATAAAAAAGTTGGTGGTGACTGAACAGGCCTTTACGTCAGACAGATACTCTTTGTGACTGTAGTACTGCGACTTCTTTGCCAATGCGATGCCTACAAAGATGAAAAGCGAAAAGAAGGCTATGTCAAAAAGTAGAATGGTCAAATTGCGTGAACCGATAATCCATAAGGTTAGACCAACGGTGATAAAGTCGTGAGTTAGGCCCCAAAGCCACCTATCACCGATAAAACCATCCACGCTTTTGGTGATGAACGCAAACATGGCGGTTAGTTTTTCTTTAGAAAAGCCCGACAGCTTTGCAAAGTCCATCTTGAGGGCGGTTTTGTATAGCTTAAAGGTGAGGTATTTGGAGAAGACGTTGGCCAGAGAATAGCCCCATTTTCTAATAATCCAAGAAAGTGCCAAGGATACGGCGTAAAGCAGAATAAATTTGTACAAAAAGCCGTCAAAGACCGATAGTGGGCCGTTTTCTGCCAAGATATTGAGGACGTCTGTTAGCAGGAGGGTGGACAAAAAGATAATAATGGCGTGTATAGCGTCCAAGGCTGTTGTTAAGGCAAATACCTTGGTAAACGGACCTAGATACCTAAAGATGAACCCCGGCAGGAAGTTAGGAAAGTCTTTTGGCTCTATAAAGGCCTCTGAATTGTCCAGCTTACTTTTCCATATGTTCATACCGGCAGACTCCTTAATAGGTCAATTTGTTAAGGTAATGGGTAGGGGAGAGCCCTTACACTATAGGATAGGGCTAAGATTCAGGTAATACCGAATCTGTGGCGTTATTATACTATTTTTCAGGGTTTGTGCCAAAGACATAACAATGTGTGTTGATATAATATTTGCGTTTTAGTACTTGTGTTATCTACTGTTGTTAGAATGATTAGGTTGTCGCTCGGTTTAATTTTTGTTAGGATACTGCCATGAGGATAACCAATAAGGAGAAGAAATATGTCAGAATACTTAGTAGGAACGAGAATAAGTGGATTGCAGTGTCCGAGGATAGAAGTGAGATGTTTTTTGCAGACAGTACTTTACCTGGTTTACTAAAGAAGCTGCGTACTTGCAAAGCTCGGGCTAGTAAGTACGTTGTCACAAAGGTTAAACCTGCCGGCCGCTCCTATATATCATGTGTGCAGTCGTCATCGATTATCGGCTAGACAGGTTTGTAGATAAGCTTGGACGAGAGGCACTCGTATACGTTCCCATAATTGACTTAGTTCTTCACGCTAATCATAAGTACTCACCAGGTTTAGCGTGCTATTTGGACACGGGCGCTCACTATAACGTGTTTCCAGAGGAGGTAGCACTAGCCTCTTTCGGTATGTCACAGAAAAGTATCAGCAAGGGTTTAGAACTGCCCATACTTGGTGTTGGTGGGTGTTCAGCTACGGCTTATGGGTTTGATGTGGAAATAATACATCCGTACTTTAAGTTTATGTCTAAAATTTACTTCTTGAAAAATCAGCCATTTCCACTTTTAGGAAGAGTGGGGTTTATGGATCACTTTGACAAGATTACTCTCAACGAGAAAGACAAAAAACTCGAACTGGTCATCTAAAGGAAGCGGTCCGGTTACTTATTGCCGATAAACTGCACTATGTTTCCGTCAAGGTCTTTAAAAGTAGCAAACCAGGAGTCGAAAGTGAAAGCTTTAAACGGCTCTGCAATGAATTCAACCCCTTTAGCTTTTAATTCGTTATAGGCTTGGTCAACCGAATCCACCGCGATATCAAACATTATTCTGTAAGGATCTTTACTTTTGCCTTTTACTTTGGAGTGTCTGCCTATCCAAAGATATGAGCTGCCAACTGAGAGACCAATGCCGGTGTCATTAGGATGGTTGATTTCTTCGATGGTTTTTAGCCCCAGCTTTTCTTTATACCAATTAGCTAAAGCCTCGTAATTTTCCGACCAGAGTAATACCGAACTGATTTCTGTTAGTTTCATAGGGTAATACTACCACGGAAGGTATCAGGTTTCGCTTTTTTTATCTAGTACCATTCGGTTGTACCGAGTAAAAATATAGAGTACATTACCCATGTGCTCTTGCCTCTAAAGGATGAATGTTGTTGGGTAAACAATAATTGTTTCATTGTCGTTAAGGTATATTACATCCTCTATTGTAATTTCGTGCGCACTTTCTATAGATCTTTGCTTCACGATCTCTAGCGCTATATGCATGACAGTAGCTTCGTCTTAGAAGTTCAACTTCACTTGTGTTTATATACTGCTGTTGTTGTATCACTTGCGCTTGGTAACCCCCCCCCAAGAGAATTAGGTTGATTTGGAGCGGGTGGCGGGGTTCGAACCCGTGACCTTCTCCTTGGGAAGGAGACACTCTACCAGCTGAGCTACACCCGCACGCTACTGGCATTATACCGTCTTTTTACGGTATCAATAAAGTCTGATTAGGAAAAATTAGCGCCTGCTGGCCGTTAGACAGATAGCCCACTTGTGAGGCGTTAGCATCCAGTATTTGCACCCACATTGTGCCATCCCCGTAAACCCCCTCGGCGATTTCCCAAAGCGTGTCGCCGCTTTTAACGGTATACATGCCGCTTGATATGTCGCCTTGTTTATAGTCGTTAGCAACCCAACCGGCCACCTGACCTGCCTGATCCTTAACAGTCTGGTCCGACTCTTCCGGCGTTAACTCGTCAGCCAGATTCTCCGTAAAAGTTGAACTGGTGTCGGGCACGTTACTGAAAGCCTTTTCTTTACTTTGATAATACCTAACTTGATTAAAAGTCCAATAGGAAAAAAGAGCCGCAAAAACTAAGGCGAGGAAAATTAATGCCTTATCGTTTTTCATAACAATTACCTTTCTGGGGAGTGTATTTTACTTGGCGGGACCAACGGGTCTCGAACCCGCGACCTCTTCCGTGACAGGGAAGCGCTCTAACCAACTGAGCTATGGCCCCTCAGACGACCAAAATTTAGCAAAACGAGTGGCAATAGTCAATGATTGTTGTTAAAATTTAACTGTGGAATTAAAGCCAAAAACGGAAGTCAAGCTGGCTAACAAAGAAGTTGCGGTTATACTTAAGGAAGCGTTGGCCGCAATGGAGATTAAAGGTGCCAACGTTTTTAAGATTAGGGCTTACCAAAACGCTATTTCCGCCATTGAAAGCATTACTAACTCGGTATACGACCTTTGGCAAAACAACAAGCTCGATCAAATTTCCGGCATGGGTGCTTCACTCCAAGCCCACATTAACGAGCTGTTTACCACGGGCAGGGTGCGGGAGTTTGAGGCACTAAAGAAGGACTTGCCGGCAGGCATGTTCCCGTTGATTGGTATTAAGGGCGTTGGTGCCAAGACGGCTTTTAAGTTGGCGGCGGCCTTTAGGTTGACTAAACCGGAAACTGCCATCGATGAGGTGAGAAAGGCCGGCAGTGAGGGTAAAATACAGAAGTTGCCGGGGTTTGCCCAAAAGAAAGAGGCCGACATCCTAAAGGCCATTGACCAGGCTAAGATGACTAAAAACGAGATGCCTAGGCTGTTAATTACCCAAGCGGAGGAAATAGCCGAGCGGATCCTAACGTATTTGAAGCAAAAACCATTTGTGCTAAATGCTATGGCTTTGGGATCGCTTAGGAGGCGGAGCTCTACCGTGGGTGATTTGGACATCGCTGTGGCAACAACTAGCCCGGAGGAAGCTATACAGCATTTCTTGAGCTTTCCTGAAGTGGGGGAAATAACGGGTGAGGGCGACAAAAAGAGCTCCGTGCGGCTGAAAAGCGGCACTCAGGTGGATATTAGAGTGTCTGACCCAGGTAGTTTTGGCTCAATGGTACAGTATTTTACCGGTTCTAAGCAGCACAATGTGCTGCTTAGAACTTATGCCCTTGATAAAGGCCTGTCGCTTTCCGAATATGGTATTAAGGTGCGAGGCAAGTTAGCAGCATTTAGTGATGAAGTTGGCTTCTACGACAAACTGGGACTTAGCCATATTCCGCCGGAAATTCGGCAGGGTAAAGATGAAATTGAACTGGCGTTGAGCCACAAACTTCCTGCCCTTGTTGAGCTCTCCGACATGAAGGGCGATTTGCATGTCCACACGAACCACAGCGATGGGGTTAACACGTTTGAGGAGATGGTGTTGGCCGGTATTGAACATGGGTATGAGTACCTGGGGATCTCCGATCACTCGCCGAGTTTGCAAAGCAGGGGTAAATACGAGGTTTTAGGTATCATTGAGGGGTTTAGAAACAGGGTTGAACAAATTAATGCATCACAGGATCAAATACGAGTATATTTTGGTTACGAGGTTAATATTTTAGCCAATGGGGAGCTATCATTGTCTGATGAAGTTTTGGAAAAACTGGATTACGTGGTGGCTTCCATCCACACTTCGTTTGACCAAACCAGGGAGGTAGCAACACAAAGGCTGCTTGGTGCCGTGCGGCACCCGCTTGTAAGCGTTATTGGCCACCCTTCCGGCAGGCTGATAAACGAGCGGGAGCCTATGGACATTGACTGGGACAGGTTTTTTGCCGCGGCGGAAGAACACAATAAGATAATTGAAATCAATTCCCAACCCAACCGATTGGATCTACCAGATGATTTAGTGTACACCGCGGCTAAAAGAGGCATTAAGTTTTTGGTGAGTAGCGACGCACACTCTACTGAAAGTCTGAATCTAATGCAGTACGGGATTGACGTTGCCAGACGGGGTTGGTTAACTAAGTCCAGCGTTGTTAACACTCTCCCAAAATCTGAGTTTACCCAAGCGTTTATGAGGTATAATAACCGCAGTCAATTTTAAAAGGAGGAATATGACTTTTACACTATTACTTCTGATTGGTTTTGGTGTCGGGGTTTTGTATGTGGTAGCAATTTATAACAGCATGGCTTCTCTGAAGGTGAAGATCAAAGAGGCCTGGAGCGGAATAGATGTGCAGCTAAAACGCCGCGTGGATCTGATTCCAAACCTCATTGAAACGGTAAAAGGTTATGCCGCTCACGAGAAGGAAGTTTTTGAGTCTGTTACCAGAGCGCGCTCTGCACTTATGTCAGCCGGTTCTCCTAAAGAAGCCTTAGAGGCCAATACCCAGCTTACAACTGCATTAAAGTCGCTTTTTGCTGTAGCCGAAGCATATCCGCAGTTGAGAGCTCAAGAGGGATTTTTGAACTTGCAGAGTGAACTAAGTGATACAGAAAGCAAAGTTTCGTATTCACGCCAGTTCTACAACTCGGTGGTTAGGGACTACAACTTCAAGATTGTAACCTTCCCAAGCAACATACTGGCTGGTATGTTTGGTTTCAAGCAGGAGGAATTTTTTGAAGCAACCGAGGCAGAGCGGGCGGCGGTTAAAGTTTCTTTCTAGACCAGATCTTTGTTTAGAAAACGGGTGCTTTCTGAACGATCTCCGCAGCGAAGCGAGGACCATCGTGAGGGAAGTGCCCGTTTTCATATTTAAAGTGTACGACTATGAACATCTATAACAGGATAGCCGAAAACAAACGCCGGACCGTTTACATCATGGTGCTGTTCATTCTTGTTGTGTCAGCTATAGCGTATTTTATGGGTGACTATTTTAGCTATGGTAACGGTGTAGTGTTTTTGGGCTACGCCCTGGTATTTTCTGGTCTATCGGCTTTTGCAAGCTACTATGCAAGCGACAAAATTGTTTTAGCTGTGTCGGGGGCTAAGGAAGTAAAAGAGCAGGAAAACCCCCACCTCCATAAACTAGTCGAAAACTTGTGTATAGGTTCAGGAATGCCCAAGCCCAGAATATACCTAATTCAAGACACAGCCATGAACGCCTTTGCCACCGGCAGAGACCCCAAACACGCGGTACTGTGCTTTACTTCCGGTATTGTTGCCCGGCTAGACAAACTGGAGCTCGAAGGCGTTATCGCCCACGAGCTTTCGCACGTTGGTAACTATGATATCCGGCTCATGTCCATTGTTAGTGTCTTGGTGGGTACTTTAGTTTTAGTGTCTGACTGGCTTACCCGCGGGGTGTTTTATGGTTCAGCAAGCAGACGCAGCCGAAGCGAAGGCTCCGGTATTCTTATACTTGTGGGCTTCGTATTAATTCTGTTAAGTCCTATAATTGCTACGTTAATTAAACTAGCCTTAAGCCGTCAGCGAGAGTACTTGGCAGATGCTTCAGCCGCTTTATTGACCAGATATCCAAAAGGTTTGGCTAACGCGTTAACAAAACTTGCTGACGATCGTGAGGTGCTTGAGGCAGCAAACGGTGCAACAGCCCATTTGTACATTACTAGTCCACTCAAGGGCGGGCAGGCTGGCTTGTTAGCCAATCTTTTTAGCACCCACCCACCGATTCAGGATAGAATTAGGAAATTGGAAGCAATGTAGAAATATGCCAAGCCATAAAAAAATGTCGGCCGAAGAGATTGTGCATATCGCCGGGCTGGTTAAGCTACAGCTTACGCCGCAAGAGGTTGACAAGTTTTCAGAGCTGATACCGCAGACTTTAGCCACCATTGACGTTTTGCAGGAGCTGGATACTATCGGTGTAGAACCCACCAGTAACGTGGCTGGACTTGCAGACGTATACAGGGATGGCACACAGTCGACCACACTTAGCCAGGCAGAGGCTCTTGCCAACGCGCCTGACAGGCTAAAAGGGTTAATTGCCACTAAAGGCGTTTTTGACAGGTCATGACAAAACTCAATGAGCTGACAGTAAAGGAGTCGATTGAAGGTCTAAAAGCACAAGCCTTCACTTCCGTAGAGCTTGTTCAGGCATGTCTAGCTGAAATTGCTCGACTAGATGGGTATATCAAGGCGTATATAAAAGTATTGGCGGAAGAAGCCTTGGCAGCAGCGCAAGCCGCCGATGAGCAGATTAGAGCTGATCCGGAGATTTTTAATCAGAAACCACTGCTTGGTATTCCGTATGCCTGCAAAGACAATTATTCTACCAAGGGGATAGAAACCACGGCGGCTGCTAACATTTTGCGCGGCTACATTCCACCTTACGAGTCTACCGTTACCGAAAAGCTTAAACATGGAGTTTCCACTGATGCCTCGGATTTTTTTGTCACCAGAAACCCTTGGGATTTATCAAAGGTTCCCGGGGGATCCTCCGGCGGATCTGCCGCCGCTGTGGCCTCACACATGTGTACGTTTGCCATGGGATCAGATACCGGCGGCAGTATCAGGTGTCCCGCTTCCTGGTGTGGTATTACAGGTCTTAAGCCCATGTATGGCCGAGTGAGCAGATATGGACTTATATCCATGGCGTCTTCAACCGACTGTCCGGGCCCGTTAACAAAAACTGCGTGGGATGCCCACTATGTTTTGCAAGTAATTGCGGGCAAAGACTCCAAGGATGCTACTTCGTCCAACGGTGACGTTAAGGCGCTTACAAACTCTGTGGCCGGTTTGAGAATAGGCGTGCCAAAAAGTTATTTTGCCGTAGATTTTGAAACCCCGGCAATAAAACAAACAATACTGGACGCACTAAAAACTTTTGAAAAGGCCGGAGCAACGCTTGTGAATGTGGATCTCCTGCCACCTAAGTATGCGGTTGCGGTATACACGGTTATTCAAAGATCAGAAGTGTCGTCAAATCTTGCCAGATTTGATGGCATCAGATTTGGTCAATCGCGAAATGCTTTTGGTTACGAAGCCAGGCGGCGGATGATGCTGGGTGCATACACGCTTAGCGCCGGCTATTATGATGAGTACTACACTAAGGCGCAAAAAGTAAGAACGTTGATCGTTGAGGGTTTCAAAAAGGCCTTTAGTGCGGCGGACATTATTGTTGGGCCCACCATGCCTAACCTTCCGGTGCCTATTGGCATGCTTGACTCATCACCCATCTTTGGTGAGCTTACCGATATGATGCAGCTACCCGGATCTATGGCTGGTTTGCCAGTTGTAAGTATACCCTGCGGTTTTGTTTCAGGTTTTCCAATCGGTATGCAGCTTATTGGTCCGCATTTTGGTGAGGCAGGTATTTTATCTGCGGCTAAAGTTTTTCAGGATACCACTAACTTCCATTTACAAATGCCCTCTGGCATAAAGGAGTTAACATGATTTTGGAGTTCATTCGGTGGATTCTTGGCGTAAAGGTCATTACCGCGCACACTAAAGAGACTGTGGCCAAGGATTGGCAGGAGATAGAAACCTTGCTAAAAGGCGGTACACCGAGTCAATTGAAACAGGCCCTAATTAATGCGGACCGGTCCGTAGATACTCTGCTAAAAGACTTGGTTGCTGGTGAAAGCATGGGCGAGCGGCTGAAAAACGCAAAAAACCTGCTGCACCCTGAAACGTATAACAAGGTTTGGGAGGCACACAAGCTTAGAAACTCGCTGGTGCACGAAGGCGGGTTTGAGGTTCAACATTTTATGCTCAAGGGTTCTGTGGGCCATCTTAAATCTGTGGTGGGGGAATTGGGAGTAAAACTATGAAGCTTGTTTTAGGTTTAGAAATACACATTCAGGTTAACGCAAAGCACAAAATGTTTTGCGGGTGTTTAGCTGACATCTGGCAGGCCGAACCAAATAGTCATACTTGTCCAACCTGTCTTGGGCTTCCCGGCGCTTTGCCTGTACCTAACTTTGAGGCGGTTCAAAAAGCGCACAAGCTTGGTATGGTGCTAAACTGCGTTATTAACACCAATAGTCACTTTGATAGAAAGCATTATTTTTACCCTGACCTGCCAAAAGGTTATCAAATAAGTCAGTATAAAGAGCCTTTGTGCGGCAGAGGTTGTCTTGAGCTAAACTCTGGTTACTGCGTTGATATAGAGCGGGTGCACTTAGAAGAAGATACAGCAAAGTCCTTTCATGCTGACGGTAAAACATTAATTGACTTTAACAAATCCGGCATAGCGCTTATTGAAATAGTTACAGCGCCCTGTTTTGGCCAGGTGACCGATGCGGTGGAATTTTGCAAAAAAGTGCAGGACATTGCTCGGGTGTGTGATGTAAGTGATGCAGATATGGAAAAAGGCAACATGCGGCTGGAGGCTAACATTTCCCTGCGCACCGCAGAAATGGAACAAGCAGGGATTCTGCCTACGTATAAGGTGGAAGTCAAAAACATTAATTCATTTAGGTTTATGGAAAAAGCCGTGCTGTTTGAACTTAACCGCCAAACCGAGCTATTTGACTCTGGCCAAACGCCCAAACAGGAAAATCGCGGCTGGGACGAAAAAAAGCAAGGCACTGTTAGTCAAAGAACTAAAGAGGAAGCCCACGATTACCGCTACTTTCCTGATCCGGATATTCCGCCACTGCATTTTAGTTCAGAGTATATTGCTAAGCTCAAGCAGAGCCTGCCAGAGCTTCCTCACCAGCTAAAAACTAGGTTGGTAAAAGACTACGGGCTCAAGCCCGCTTCGGCTGAATTCTTTGTTTCTGGGTTGGGTATTGAGTTAGTTCCTAAGTTTGAGCGGGTTGCAATGCTTACCAATGACCCTGTTGGTACAGCAAATGTGTTGATAAATAAGGCGGGACTTCGGACAAGCAGTTCGGAAGACTTGGCTAAGGAGGTAGTTCAGAAAAGGTCCAGTCATACGCTAACCGTATCAGAGCTTACCGAGGTAGTCAGCAAGGTTATAGTTGCCAATCCGGAGGTGGTTGCAAACTATAAAGGCGGCAAGGAGAGCGCTTTGCAGTTTTTAGTTGGCCAGTGCATGCGGGAAACCCAGGGCAAAGCTGATCCACGGACTATTATTGATTTACTAAAGCAAACAGTGTGACAAACCAGTTTGTCTTGTTGGATTACTGCCCAAGAACAATGTAACATCTCGCCATGGACCTCAAGTTTAGATTTGACGACCCACAATACGTTCACATTACAAACCCGGAGCAGGCGGCGCAAGCTGTAGCGGAGCTGGAAAAACACGACATGCTCGGTGTTGACATAGAAGGTACCGGCTTGGATCCGTACGTAGACAAGCTTTTGCTTGTTCAGGTGGGAACTGCGGAGAAAAGCTATATTTTTGACGCCCAACGAATGAGTTTATTTGGGCTAGAGCCGCTTATTGCGCTTTTGGAAAACCCCAAAATTATAAAGCTAATGCACAACGGCAAGTTTGACTATGGGTTTATTAAACTGCAGGTTGGAGCAAAAGTAGCCAATATCTACGATACCATGCTGGCGGAAGGCATTTTAACTGCGGGTATAAAGCACCTGCAGTCTTTAGCGGCGCTTTCTGAACAGTATTTAGAAACGCGGCTGAACAAGTCAGTGCGTAAATCTTTTGAAGAACTCAAGTATCAAATAACCGAAGACCAGCTTAAATATTCGGCGCTTGACACGCTGGTGCTTTTTCCTATATTTGACCAGCAGTTTAAAAGGCTAAAAGAGGAGAATTTGGTAAACATTGCTAAGCTGGAGTTTGCGGTGACGGTTGTAGTGGCAGAAATGGAGTTAAAGGGCATCTATATTGATGTGGACATGTGGCGCAAGATAATTGACGAGTTGCGCAAGAAACGCGTGGGTTTTGCTTTGCAGTTTCAGGATGCAATTAGACCGTTGTATGAGGCCACGCAGGTGGATCTTTTTGGTGTGAATTCTGAAGTAATAAACATGAATAGTCAGCCCCAGTTGATGGATCTTTTTAACAACAAGCTCGGCGTAATTGTGCCTTCCACCGGTGATGAGATTTTGGTTGGTGTTGACCATCCGGTAGCGAAAATACTTAGGGACTATAGGGCCTACGAAAAATTGATCAGCGCTTTTGGCGAAAGTCTTTTGGCAAAAGTTAACAAAAAGACCGGTCGACTGCATCCGGATTTTATGCAACTTGGAACGGCAACAGGCAGGTTTGCGTGTGCTAACCCCAATCTTCAGCAGATACCAAGAAATTCCGAGGAAGCTCCGTTTAGGAAATGTTTCAAGCCTGCGGCGGGGTATAAACTGGTGGTTACAGACTATTCATCGATGGAAATGCGCATTCTAGCCTCACTTTCTAAAGACAAGATGTTAGTTGATACCATAAAAAATGGTTACGACATTCACTCGCGGACGGCTTCACTGATGTGGGGGCTTGAGTACTCGGCGGACTTTAAGAAAAAATATCCCGAGCAAAGACAAGCGGCAAAAATTATTAATTTTGGTTTGGTGTACGGTATGGGTCCGGGCGGGTTGGCAAGACAGATCGGTAAAAGCATGGACGAGGCCAGGGAGCTTATGGACGTTTACTTTAGAAGTTACCCGGATATTAAGAAGTGGTTGAACAGGGCGGGGGATGATGCAGTGCGTCGGGGCTGGAGTGTTACGCCAGCGGGCAGAAAAAGATGGTATCACATGCCAGAGACAACCGATCCGGACTATAAGAGAAAAATTTCGCAAATACAACGCGAGGCTAAGAACCACCCGATACAAGGAACGAACGCAGATGTTACAAAATACGCGCTAGTTTTTATGCAGGATCGGTTAAAGAAAGAGGGTGTGGACGGGTTTGTAACGCACACAGTGCATGACGAAGTTGTTTGCGAGGTTAGGGAAGATCAAGCGGAGGACTGGGCAAAGATTCAAGTTGAGGAAATGGTGCGGGCGGGCGAGCTGATTATTAAAGATGTGCCTATTGCATCCGAACCGTTTGTTGGTGACGTTTGGGAACACTAACAGGGCGGTTGCGCGTGACCAGCCAATTGTGAAGCAGCAGAGCTTTTGCGAGCGCAGATCACCGAAGGCATCGAGCACGCAAAAGCTCTGTTGCTGTAAC
This sequence comes from candidate division WWE3 bacterium GW2011_GWC2_44_9, assembly GCA_000994815.1. GTDB lineage: Bacteria > Patescibacteriota > WWE3 > UBA101185 > UBA10185 > UBA10185. The sequence goes on from LCJU01000027.1 coordinate 12,985, forward strand.
AAGAGATGTGCAACGCGCAACCGCCCTGTTAGCACACCTGTTGCGCAAGTGCTAAAAGTATGTTAAGTTAATAGTATGGTAATCTGTCAAAGATGCGGGCAAAATCCCGCTACAATTACCGCTTATAAAATAATTGACGGCAAGCAAGTTTACCTTGCGCTATGTGAGCAATGCAATTATGAACTGGCTCAAATATCCTCAAATTCCGCTTCGGTTCTTGACAAGTTCGGTAGAGACTTAACGGCGCTTGCAGAATCAGGTCGGTTGGATCCGGTTATTGGTCGTAAAGACGAGATTGAAAGATTAGTTCACATATTGTGCAGGCGGACAAAAAACAATCCAGTTCTAATTGGTGACCCCGGTGTTGGTAAAACAGCCATAGTTGAAGGTTTAGCCCAGCGGATTGTTGACGGTCAGGTGCCCGAGCCCTTAAGGGGCAAAAAGGTTTTTGCTTTGGATCTTACCGCAGTTATTGCCGGGACAAACCATAGAGGTATGTTTGAGGAGCGCTTGAAAAATATTATCAATGAGGTTATCAAAGCCCAAGGCCAGATAATTATGTTTGTTGACGAACTGCACCAGGTTGTTGGTGCCGGCGCCAGCGGCAGTGCAGAGGCTATGGATGCTGCTAACATCCTAAAACCGTCTTTGGCCCGAGGCGAGTTGCAGTTGGTTGGTGCCACCACTCTTGACGAATAGAGAAAATATATTGAGTGCGACGGCGCACTGGAAAGAAGATTTCAGCCGGTATTGGTAAAAGAACCTGTTGCTGAAGACACACTGGAAATTATAAAGGGCCTTAGGGAGAGATACGAGCAGCACCACAAAGTAAAAATTGACGATATCGCGCTTGAGTATGCAGTTAAACTTTCCGGTCGGTACATATCGGACAGATTTTGGCCCGACAAGGCTATTGATGTAATCGACGAGGCCTGTGCCCAAGTCCGTTTGTCACAAATAAAGGAGCCAGAGAATTTGAAACTAGTCGAACAGCAGTTAAAAGATGCCAGAGATGCTCAAAAAAGCATAACATCGGACGAGGAGCTTGTGGCCGCCAAACAACGGATCGCAGAACTAGAGCGGGTGAAACAGGAACTGATAAACATTTGGATGCAGACTAAACTGGAAGAGATTCCAACCGTCCGTAAGGAGGCCATTGCCAGAGTAGTAGCTCGTATGACAGGCATTCCGGTGGAAGAGGTTTCAATGGCGGAAAAAGAACGGCTGCTGAACATGGAGGAGCTAATCCACAATCGCATGGTTAACCAGAAAACTGCTGTGAGCATTGTATGTTCGGCAATTAGGCGAGCCAGAGCTGGGCTTAGGGATATGAAGCGGCCAATAGGCGTGTTTTTGTTCATGGGGCCTACAGGAGTAGGCAAAACCGAATTAGCAAAATCATTGGCCGAAGTGTTGTACGGCAACGAGTCTGCACTTGTTAGACTGGACATGAGTGAATACATGGAAAAGCACACCGTTAGCAAAATGATTGGCGCACCGCCCGGCTATGTAGGCTACGGCGAGGGCGGTCAGCTTACCGAGGTAGTAAGAAGGAAACCCTACAGCGTTATCTTGCTTGACGAAATAGAAAAGGCCCACCCCGATGTTTTTAATGCCCTTTTGCAGATTATGGAAGACGGCAGACTTACAGATAGCAGGGGTAGGGTAGTGGACTTCAAAAACGCCATCATTATTATGACTTCCAACGTAGGCAGCGAACTTCTAAAAAGATCAGATATTGGTTTTGGCAAGACTGGTTCGGCCAGGCCGGAGGAGGTTAAGCAGGATGAAATGGAAAGAAAAATCAGGGATTCACTTAAAGACACTTTTAAGCCGGAGTTTATCAACCGGATTGATGAAATTGTAGTCTTTTCTAGTCTTACTAGAGAGGACATTAGGAAGATCGTTGTACTGGAGGTGGAGAAAGTCAAAAAGCTGCTAGCGGAGAAAGGTATTGCTGCCACCGTTACTTCGGCTGTTATGGACTATTTGGCGGAAAATGGCTTTAGCGAGGAATTTGGCGCAAGGCCGTTAAAGAGATTTATTCAAAAAGAGCTGGAAGATAGGCTTTCACACATGCTAATTTCAGGCAAGGCTGCCGAGGGGGATGCCGTTGATATAGCTATGGAGAAAAACGAGCTAAAAGTGCGGGTGCGCGAGAATGTAATGGCCGACAGGTAAATTTAGCCAAGAGGTTGTAATAGGCCTGAATATTTGGTACCATGGGCAGGTTTTATGGAAACTAAAGCTCAAAAAAATACCATACCAGAATTTAGAGCGGGTGACACTGTTACCGTTCATTATAGAATTATTGAAGGTGACAAAGTAAGAACTCAACCGTTTGAAGGTATTGTTATTGCAAAGCGCGGCGAGGGGGTTTCAAAGACATTTACGGTAAGAAAAATAGGTGCGGACGGGGTGGGCGTTGAGAGGATTTTTCCCTTGTTCTCGCCTAACATCGAGCGACTTGTTGTGGAAAAGACCGGCAAAGTTAGGCGTGCTAAACTTTACTATCTTAGAGGCAAGGTTGGCAAGCAGGCTACTAAAGTAAAAGAGCGCCTTTTTACCTCTTCTGTGCCGGAGCAGTCAGTTGAAGAGAAAGCAGTCTAAACTATCTCAACCGTACAAATGTTTCGCGGTCATATTTGTAAACACTAGACGGTGGATTAGCTAGTTTACCTTCATCCAAATATAAACTTATATTATCGCCAAAATAAGCCATGGCTTGCTCTATGCTTACAGCAGGTGCTTTGTTGGATGGGTTTACGGAAAGGCGAAACTTCAGACAGCCGAAAGCGAAGATGTGGAAGAACGAATCCGATGGCTTGGCACAAAGGCTAACAATTACCGAG
>LCJU01000028.1 GCA_000994815.1 candidate division WWE3 bacterium GW2011_GWC2_44_9
CTTCCCAAGACACGGGCTTATATGACTTTCCTTCGTCATCTACAAGTTCTGACACCGCAACCATATCGCTGGTTAATTCTTCGGAATGGGTATCCAGTACAATAGCAAAATCCCAAGCAACTAAATCTTCTTCCAAACTACGCGGCGTAACAGCAATAGAAACAGGGCCGTTAGCGCTCTCTTTTGTTTCCAAGCTTTTGCTTTCGCTTTGGGTGAGCTTGGTTGCATGGATAGAAAAACTGCCCTTGATGGCGGCAACCAGAATTATAAGTAATAGAATTATAAGTAATATAATTATAAGTAATATAGCAGTGAGAGTAGCTGTAGTTCTTTTCATTGTTGGTGTGAAACCTTTAAAACTTTATCCCCTATATACAGTATTCCTAAAAGGTTAAAAAATAAGCCGATCCAGAAAAATTGGACTTGATACTCACCGATAAGAGTAATAATTCCTGTTACCCCCAGGACAGGCAGGATATTGGTTAAATAGTGGGCGCAGCAGGAAACCATGGCTGTGGTTGAGGTTGCTCCTGTTGCGGCTAAAACCCGACCAGTTGACGGCTGATGTTTGATGATACCCTTGAGGTAGCTGTAAAGACCAAATTGAGTTCCAAATCCTAAAGCAAGGCTAAGGATGTAGTACCAAAATTGAGTGAGCTGTTCCCAAGTAAACTTCCATCCTGAAATGAGAATTAAAACTAAAGAGTACACGGTTAAAAGTGCCAGGAATGCCACGATTCCGCGGGCTACTGATTTCCATAAAATGCCTGGGTAAAAGATTAAATTACTCATTAGGTAAGTTTAGCATAAAAGATACTACGTTGTGTAGTACCAACTTGTACTAGCTTATTTATAATTCGAGCGTAAAACTACCTGCATAAGCTGGTGGTTGTTGATTAACATTGTCCGCTAACCTTACAAATATAGTCTGTCAACTGTTGTTTATCCAAGAAACCAAACGCTGGCGGCTTTTCCACTCCTTTGGCAGTAAAAACAAAAGTGGGAACACCAGATATTTTATACTTTTGAGCATCTTGAGCACAAGAAGCAAGTCCGTACCACTCCACATAAAAAAGGTCGCCATATTCGGGCAGTATTTGGTCTAAAACTTTATTCTGAGCAACGCAGTAAGGGCATGTTTCTGACTCGAATAACTTAAATTTTAAAGGTGCGTTGGGATTACCGGCTTTAATATTGGGGCAACTATTTGCTCCCAATTCAATTTTCTCGCCGAACTGCTCTGTAACAACCCTTATGGGTTTATCTGCCATTTTTTCGATTTGGGTGATTTCTTGGCTGGTGTTTTTAATGCCCAAGCTCATATAAACATTAAAACCGACAAACACTGTTGCAAGTACTACTAAAAATAGTGGTGTCTTTTTAAAGATTTGTTGTTCCGTCCAGAGAATCTTTGGCAAGTTCACATTTTTAGTCCTTTATAATGAAATTACCTGCAATGCTAAATAAATTAAGTAGACACCAGCTATCAGAATTAACACTCCTGCACTTTTTTGAATCATTTGTATGTACCTTGTTAAAAACTTATGCATTGCACTTTTTGATAGGGACGAGATAAGAGAAAATACAATCATTAAGGAAGACATTGCCAGAGCGTAGACGGCAAAATTAGTGATTCCTCCAAGGATCCCTTTCTGGGCTAGGGATTGGAATACAACAAGCAAAAAAATTGGCAAAGTACAGCCTAAAGCTCCAAAAGCATAAGCAACGCCAAAAAGATAAAATCGTTTCGCCCCATTTGAATTAGTTTGAATGACAACCAATGGCCTAATGGCAAATTCATACCCAAGCAGTGTTGACAATCCCATAAATATTAAAAGTCCTCCAGTAACAAATTCTATCCAAGGGAATACCGGAGCAATAAGGCGGCCAAAAAAGGAAAGGATGATACCAAAAACAACGTAAACACTTAGCAGCCCTAAGCTTGCAAAACTGCCTGCCCTAAGACCAAAAAGAAGTTGTTGTGTTTTACTGCTTTCTCCCGTTTCCTGTTTAACATAATAGCTGACGTACGCCGGGATTAAGGCAATGCTGCACGGAGCAAAGAATGCTTGCAGGCCTGCCAGGAACGAAAAGGACAACAAAACCGGATCCATACCGCCATCCTTTCATTTTTTGGTAAGTTCTATACTTATAGGAAAAAGTTTTTTTCCAAAGGAAATAACCTGTCCATTTAATATCCCGGATGAACCCATTCTCCACATTAAGAATTGATTGAATAAGAATCCTCCAATAATTATGCCCAAAAGAAGTGCATTATTTTTAGGGCTTGCGTAAAATGGCACTTTGATATCCGGCAATTCTTTTGAAGTATTAAGTTTAGATAGCTCTTCTTCCGAGATGAAAATATTTTGCAAAGAACGGCGAAAGAGAAGGTAAATTATCCCCCCAATTATTAGGAAACCGCCCAAGAACAAGAAAAAATCACTGTAATCAGATAAATTGCTCATTTTGCAATTCCGTGCCTTCCATCGGAGCCTGCACCCCCATGTAACTCGTGGGGCAAGGCACTCTCATTTCCTACGGCTAACAGATAATCTTCAAGCATTCCTTTTGGATACCACAGAGCATACCAGCGATGTGATTCGCCAACCAGCTGCTCGTTAGAGTACTTATCACCATACTTTTGGAGCATAAAGCGGTATAAACCCCGAACTGCTTTTGCATGGGCACAACCGCAGTTTTTATTCATTGTCACATTATTAGGTTTACCGCAACAGTAGCTACAAGTCATCATAGTAGAGATAAGTTTTTGATACCTTGCTTCTTGCTCGGTTGACAATTTTATAGCTGTTTCAAATACCCCCCATTTCTTTTGGGCGTTGATAGGATCATCAAAAGAAACATCCTCGGGAGCATAGAAAGGTTTACCGGTTGCAATCATTACAACTTGGGCATCTGCGAGAGCATTCCCACTATTTGGGTTATCCAATACTTCTGTAATTGTTGGCCATTCAGCAAGCAAAGTAGTTTTGCCGTCAGGATTTATTTTAGGGGCAATAATCGTGTAAGTGATTTTAGTTTGTACACCCAGTAGCTTTGCTGCAAGTCCTCTGTTTAACGTCATACCCATAGCCGCAGCAACCTGGGACATTAGAAGCTGGTTAACAAGCAAAAGTCCTGCTAGAGAAAAAATAAGAATTTTTTGTAGCGGTATAATCACAATTCTTTGATTCATAGTTGTTGTTTTGCCCTACTTGGCGTGGGTGAGGTTAAATCCTTATAAACTACGCCTCTTAGTTGCTGCATCTCTCTAAAAACATACCAGCCATCTGACTCAATTGTTCCTACATTTTTCCAAACACCTTTTAAATTGGTATATTGATCTGCTTCGGGCGACATCAAGACAGTAGGAACCGATATGATCTTATACTTATTTATCAAACCTTGGCCTTCCACTGAAGAAACATCAACAGTTCGCTCAGAATTTAAGGCAACGCCGTATCCTTGGGTTAAGATAGGTTTTTGTGTCTCGGATACTTTATAACAGTCAGTGCAGTTTGAATCAGTTAGGTATATAAGATCAACGAGTCCCACTATTTGGCCTTTAGCCAAGTCCCTATATGGAAGGGGCAGATTTCTGGCAATATAAGTTTTGTCATTCTCAACTGTGCCAAAATTTTGCCAGGTACTCTTTGCATTGTCATACAAGTCAAATTCGGGGGAGAAAATAAAAGCAGGCACTTTGGTAATCTTATATTGGTTAATTACACCCTGCCCGTCATAAGAATTCCAAGTAAATTCCCTGATTTCCTTTACTTTAACGCCTGTCTTTTTAAAATAATCCACCAGCGACTTCACGTCTGCGCACTTAGAACAAAATGGATCAGTAATTAGTGTGGCTATGACTCTGCCCATCTCTTGTTTGGTCTCGGTATCCATAAAAACCGGCGATAGTTTTGTAAAGATAAAGGTGTTGTCGCGAACTTCTCCGCTCTCTTTAACAAAATTTTCAAGGCTATTTTTAGTCACTTCTCCTGTCACAAAATATGTTGGAACTTTTTTGATAGCAAATTGCTTTATAAAGGCGCTGGCTTCCAAGGAATCAAAAGTTAAGGTCTTTTCTTCTTCCACTTTGACGTTTTGCTTCTTAAAGTTGTTAACAGCAGTATTAACATCAAAGCAGTCCTGGCAATTTGGGGTAGTTAGTTTAATAATCTTTACATTAGCAGGGCGGGCTGCTTCTTTTGCAGCTGTAATGTTTTTATTAATAGCAACGAGGGTTTTGGTGGAAACGAGCGCCCCAATAACAGTGGCAAGAAGTGTGATAGCCAATATCAGCTTTGGCCACGCAACATTTAGCTCCCTATCTTTCCTATTCATAATACATGATGATGCGTGCTTTACGCTTAGCATCCCCCAACCATCGATTGTGGCACATCTGCGTTGCTTCCTGTACCAGTTCCACCGTTTGTGGTTACAGCAGCCGGAACAGCCTTTGCCGAAGTTGAACTGGCCCTAGAGCTGATGCGCACTAATTGGAAAGTTTGAAAAAGAGTTATTACTGCAATGAGTCCTAATACCACAATTTGTATATTAGGCTTAGGAACACGCAACACTACGGTATTATTTATAGAAGGGCTTTGCCCTACCAACTGATTTTCTGTCATAAGTTACTCCTTTCTAATTTGGTTACTACTTAGTGTAGTAGATAAACCTCTATTTTGTCAATAAGAAACTGATCCAGGAAAAATGCAATACAAAAATAGTTTATTTAGCCATGGGGTTAGATATAGTCACATTATCGTTACATCCCTCTTCAGGTAAAAACGGATGCGACGGAATATAGGCTAGTGACTTTTCAAGACTTGGGCAAACTTGATCTGTTGAACATAGGAAATAACTTGAGTTGCTCATTGAATCCGTATGAAAGGCTCTAACCGGTGTTCGCAATAAAAACAAACTTACGAAAAAGAATAAAAAGGTTGTTGCCAGACTTGCCAACGAAGGCTTAAATTCATGCTTTTTTCCTGGATTTACCAAACGATGAATTCTAATTTCAAAGTAGTCGGATCCAGATATATTGGAGACAGCAACGAAATCTAACTGCGGTGCAGCTAAAATCTTTTTAAGCGCGCCACGCAAAAAAGCGGAATTTTGCTGGCGGCTTACTGCCCACTGATCCGCTAACATTTCATTGGCGGCCTCTATATTCTTATGTAGTTCTCTAAAAATAGGTAAGAAGAAAAACATAGAGGAAAACGTTTTTCCTATAAGTACCTTAAATGGGTCTCTGCTTAATAGATGGGCTTGCTCGTGAAGCAAAACTGCTTCCAATTCTTTAGTAGTCAGTGATCCAACGAGGCCTGTGGTGATCACAATAACTGGGGAGAAAGTACCACAACAAAAAGAGACTAGGTTTTTATCTTTAATTAAAACCGCTTTCTTAAGATTTATGTTTTCTAAAACTCTTACTAAGTTTGAGGATAAATCAACTCTATTTATAAGTAATTTTCTTAGGAAGACACGTGTTTTAATAAGCTGTAACAAAAAAGACGCGATACCTATTACCAAAACAACTCCTATTGCTAAAATAAGCGCGTTTGGAAGCGAGCGGGGAACTTCAAACATAACAGTAGAAATATATTTCTGGCAAAAGTAGAGAGCTTTTGAGGTAAGTAAAGGGAAAGCTTTATATAAAAGAGCGGTTACAATTGAGCTAACGGTTAGTGCGGTAAAGGTCAAACAAATAAAACTATAATTAGCTCTTTTCATATTTAATACAATACCAAATTCTTGCTTTAGTCTTTGCTGAGTATTTTTAGCAGTTGCTGCCTTTTTTTTGGATCTATTTTCTGAATCTCTTTTACAAAATGGGTAAGTGCTTCTTCACCTAAAGTTGCGACTGCAGATGAAAAAATACCATGGACGGCTTTAGCAATAAACTGTTCCTTTGTTACCTTCGGTTTATACAGATAGCTTGGTCCGTTAAGACGTCTAACCAAAACACCTTTATTTGCAAGCCTTGCCATAATAGTCATTACGGTTGTATAGGCAATTTTCCGCTTTTTTTCAAGAAGCTTTGTTATATCTTTAACTGAAGTTGTGACCTTTTGACGCCAGATAATTTCCATAATCTCGGATTCTAGTTCCCCTAAAACTTTACCAGTGACTTTCTTCTTATTCATACTACTAATGATTGTAGTACCAAGCACTTATCTAGTCAATCAAGCGATGTTTGAAAATCCCCGATGTTACCTGGAGAAATCACTATTGATTATGGTCCACGGCCCCAAACAACCGGAGGATTTGGTAAGATAATAGTAATATGAGAAAGTTTATCTTTAGCTGCTTAGTAATGCTTCCAGTTTTATCATTTACTTCGTCAACGCATATTCTTACTGCGGAGTCTTCGAATCAGCAAACAATCGCCGCAGATGATCATACAGCTTTAGAAGAAGCTGAAGGAAAAGATGTTTGGGATAAACTCCAAGCCAAACAGCTTGAGTGTATAGACCTCACCGACAACAACTATGCAGTGCTTGGTGAGTATTTTATGGGTCAATCAATCGGTGATACCCAAAGACATGCCGTTATGAACCAGATGATGACTAGCATGATGGGTAAAGAAGGAGAAAAACAGATGCACATAGTTATGGGCAAGCGCTTAAGCGGCTGTGATACTTCAACCCAAGTACCTTCAAATGGGGTAGGTTTTGTGCCAATGATGTGGATGATGGGTGGCTGGGGCAGTTTTGGTATCTTGGGCTGGCTTTCAATGCTTCTTTTCTTGGTTCTTCTAATCCTGGGGGTAGTTGCTTTAGTCCGTTATCTTGCCCGTTCAGGACAAAGTAGGGAGGATAAAACTCCTCTTGATATTCTCAAGGAGCGCTACGCTAGAGGAGAAATCAACAAGAAGGAGTTTGAGGAAAAGAAGAAGGATCCAAGTTAGATCATAAATTAAGCCGCCATCGCACCCAAAAGGGGGTTATGTAGTATATAACGCAGCTTCTTGAAAAAGGTTGCGGTTGGCTAGAAATGAATATCTCTTGACAAATCGTTTCAACATGATACGATAATATGTATGGATGAGACGATATTAACCGCCAGGCAAAAATACGTTCTTAATGTTATTAATCAATCGGAAGGACTCCTTAGGGAAGAGATTCAGCAAAAAGTTTCTAAAGCATATCCCGTTTCAAAGCCAACTGTTATAAGGGATATTCATGTTTTATTGATTAAAAAACTGGTTAATGTAACAGGAAAGGCTAGAGCTACAATATATTTTCCCAAAGTTTCAAACCCGCTTCTTCGCGAGTTTAACCTTGAGAGATATTTCGCCGATGATCCAGACAATAGAATTGGCGCCAAAAAATCATTTGATTTCGAGATATTTATAAATTTGCATGATTTATTGACACCGGAAGAAATAAATTCTTTACGGAAAGTAGCATTAAGTTTTAGAGAAAAAACGCTTAAACTAAGTCCTGACCTTTTGAAAAGGGAACTGGAAAGATTTGTCATTGAATTGTCTTGGAAATCATCCAAAATTGAAGGCAACACTTATACGCTGCTAGAAACAGAGTCTTTAATTAAAGAACAAAAAGAAGCGGCCGGTAAGAGCAGGGATGAGGCAGTGATGATACTTAATCACAAAGCAGCTTTTGATGAAATACTAAAAGCTAAAAATGATTTTAAAACTATTTCTGTTTCAGGAATTAATCAGCTGCACAATATTTTAACTAAAGGATTGGGGATCTCTTTTGGTATCAGAAAACAAGCAGTGGGAATTACCGGAACAACTTATCATCCTCTTGATAATGAATATCAGACAAAAGAGGTTTTTGAAAAAACGGTCAATGTTGTAAATAGGACTAAAAGCCCTTTTGAAAAAGCGTTGATTGTTCATTTTATGATTCCTTATATTCAACCGTATGCAGATGGTAATAAAAGAACGGCCAGAATGCTGACAAATGCGATTTTGCTGGCTTACGATTTATATCCACTTTCATACCGCAGTGTTGACGAAGATGAATTTAAAAAGGCTTTAGTTTTGTTTTACGAGCAGGAAAGTATTTATGAAATCAAAAAGTTGTTTATAGAACAGATTAAGTTTGCCAATGAAACTTATTTTAGATGATTTTAATCTGTGGCGTGAGAACTGTCCAAACACTGTCGGTCATAACACCTAGCACAAAAGCAATATACTACGCGGTTTTAGAGTAGCAAAATTACCACTTGGCGCAGCAGGTTTCGCCCCCGCCCCCGCCGATTGGCTTGTACCC
>LCJU01000029.1:0-8112 GCA_000994815.1 candidate division WWE3 bacterium GW2011_GWC2_44_9
TTGAAAGCGAAGTGTCGCAACTGTAGATTAAAAAGTGTCGATTGTTTGGTTTAAGAATTCTTGATAAAATAGGTTCGTAAGAAGTTGTATATTCGCGCCATGAAAAAAACCTTCCTTTCATTGATTTTATTTTTAACCCTGGCAGGTTTTATTGATTCAATATATCTAACATGGGAACATTTTAATAACGTCCTTCCTCCCTGTTCTGTCAACAATCTTTTTCCAATCCTTTCCGACTGTGGAAAAGTTTTGAAAAGCCCGTATTCAGTCATCTTTGGCATTCCCTTGGCTGTTATCGGAGTTATACACTATGGTTTACTAACGCTGGCGGTTCTCGGAGTCATAATCTATAAAAAAAGGGTCTTTAGCTACTGGGTTATTATCCAATCAATCTTCGGCGCCTTAGCTTCTTTGTACTTTATGTATATCCAATTCGCAATTATAAGAAGTCTTTGTCTTTACTGCACGCTTTCTTCTCTAATCAGTTTTACTATCTTAGTTTTAGTCTATATTTTTTTGAAAAAAGAGCGTTTTCAACTACACACTTCGCTCTATGCGTTTATCTATCAAAATTTTGTCAAAAGAATCTTTTTCCTCTTAGATCCGGAGTTCATCCACGGCATTATGATAAAAAGAGGGGCTTTCTTAGCCAAAACTCCTCTCATTAAATTTGTCGGCAGTAAATTAATTTATAAAGATAATTCTCTCAAACAAAAACTGGCTGGAATCAATTTCGAAAACCCGATCGGCCTGGCAGCCGGATTTGATTATAATGCCGATCTTACCCAAGCCTTATACTATCTCGACTTTGGTTTTCAATCTGTTGGAACAATCACCAATGGCGCCTACCGTGGCAACCCGAAGCCACTTTTGGGACGGCTTCCCCGCTCTAAATCATTGATGGTCAACAAAGGATTCAAGAACAAAGGAGCTAGGGCTATATCGGAAAAACTTGGCAATTTACATTTCCTTATTCCGGTCGGCGTCAGTATCGGCGTCACTAATTCCCAGGAAATAAAAAGTTTGGAAGAAGCTGTAAAAGATATAGTTATCTCATTTAAAACGTTTGAGAAAGCCCGGGTCAAAAACAGTTATTATGAATTGAATATCTCCTGTCCTAATTTAGTCAACGCAAAAAAATTCAATTTTTATCCTCAAAAAAACCTTGATCTGCTGTTGGCGGCCCTCGATAAAATGAAACTTAAAAAACCGATATTTATCAAAATGCCGATTGAAAAAACTAATCAGGAAGTAGTCAAGATGTTAGACGTAATTGTCAAACATAAATCGATTAAAGGAGTTATTTTTGGCAATCTCCAAAAAAACAGAAAAGATCCGTCGCTTCTTCAGTCAGAAGTTAAAAAATTTAAAGTCGGATTTTTTTCCGGCAAGCCTTGTGAAAAACGATCAAACGAACTTATAAAATTGGCTTATAAAAAATTTGGTGAAAAATTAGTTATCATCGGCTGCGGAGGGATATTTAATGCCGAAGACGCTTACAAAAAAATCAAGCTCGGCGCATCACTCGTCCAGCTGATTACCGGAATGATCTTCCAAGGCCCGCAGTTGATTTCCCAAATCAATCTCGAACTGATTGATCTCGCTAAGCGAGACGGATTTAAGAATATCAAAGAAGCCGTAGGCATTGACAGCCGCTAATTCATATTATATTATCTTAACTAACATGAACGACAGAACTGACGTTTTAAACAACTATTCCCCATCGAATTCAACCGGCTTTACGGCGGGATAGTTATTTATTATTTTAAAAATATCCCCGCCGAAAGGCGGGATTTTTTGTTATATGGATAAACAATATTTTATCATCGATTTTGACAGTACCTTTATAAAAACTGAGGGTCTTGATGAACTGGCAAAAATCTGTCTAGAAAACGATCTAAAAAAAGAACAAAAAGTCAAAAAAATAGAAGAAATCACTCGACTCGGTATGGAAGGAAAGATCAACTTTGAGGAAAGTTTACAAAAAAGGATTAAACTTTTAACTATTAATAAAAAGCACCTTGTTCGACTGACTAAAATACTAAAAAACAAAATAACAAAGTCAATACTATCAAACAAGAATTTCTTCAAAAAATACTTTAAAGAAATATACATAGTTTCCGGAGGATTCAAGGAATTTATCGAACCTGTCGTTACCGACTTTGGCATTATAAAAAATCATATTTTTGCTAACACTTTTTTATTTAATAAAAACGACAAGGTCATTGGTTACGATACTAACAATCGTTTGAGTAAAAAAAACGGCAAAGTTGACGTAGTAAAAAAACTGAACCTAAAAGGCGAGGTTCATATTATCGGCGACGGCTATACTGATTACCAACTAAAAGAAAACGGACTAGCCCGATTCACTGCTTTTTGCGAAAATGTCAAAAGACAAACGGTCATTGAAAAAGCTGACCGGGTCGTCACCAACTTCGACGAATTTTTAGATAGAATATCTTTATGAAGGTAATATATCAAACTTCTGCCGGTGGCATTGTCTATAAAGGAAATCTTTGGTTAATTACCCAGCATTCCCAACATAAAGGCTGGGTGTTTCCGAAAGGCTTAGTTGGTGACAAAGACGGTAACGAATCGATGGAGAAAGCTGCTTTGCGGGAAGTCGAAGAAGAAAGCGGTATTAAAGCAAAAATAATTATCGATAAACCAATAATTACCAATTATGAATATAAATGGAACGGAGACTTAATTAAAAAAACTGTTTACTATTTTTTTATGGAATATATTTCTGGGGACCCGAAGAACCATGATTGGGAAATGATGGATGCAAAATTTGTCTCTGCCGATGAAGTAAAAAATACTTTGACTTATAAATCCGATCGAGAAGCTTTTGAAAAAATATGGAAAACCGTCAAACACGATTAAAGATTTTTAAATATAACGCTATTCTCTCCATTCTCTTTTTCCTTTCATCTACTTTTTATCTAAGCGGTCAGATAGAAAATTACAGTTTTTCCAAATATACGATTTCAGCAATGAGTCGATTTTTAACCGAGGATAAACTTTCTTACTTTAATGCAGTTTTTTTTATAAAAAGTTTCTTGGATTTGAGCTTCACTTTCTATGTTTTTAAATATTTTAGACTCTATGTTTTCTCCCCAACTGCAGTTTCTTGGCTGATCGCCGTTTTATCTTTTGGATTGCTCGGGTTTTTTCCTGCTCACCAGTTTAAAGAAATTCATCTTGCTATAGTCTATGTTTTATTTTTCTTTTGGACGATTTCGGAATTCCTCTTTGCCAAACTCACTAAGAACGAAGGATTTCAGTTCTTAACAAATAACTTACTCTTAATCCAAATCATCACTATTTTTCTATTCGTCCTGACCAATAACTTCAACGCCATCTTTGAAATCTTTTATCTATTTTTGATCTTCTTCTGGTTGATAGTTTTTATAAGCAGACACTTGAAGTAAGTTTTAAAGCCTTGTGAGCTGGTGACGGTACTTCGCTCGAACTCGCCTCGATTCGGCCATCGAGTCGAAGCGGGCCTATCAAACTATATCACATCTGACTTATTAATTCAGTTGAACGGCCTAAAACAACATTTAGAACTAAAAAGTTTTACTCTGCTACATTAACTTTATTTTGTAAGTAACAGTCAATGAGATTTTTAGTTGCAGGAAAAAGGTTAGGAGGTATATTGTCTTTATCAAACCATTCCCATTTCTCCCAATCTTCTGGAATCAAATTTCTCGGTTCACCGTCGATTTCGGCAATAACGCCGACACCAATATAATGATTGCCAAGAGCATAATTCGCATTAACACACATAATTCGGTAATCAGTAACATTGCAATTAAATTCTTCTTTGATATTTCTTTTTACAGTTTCTCCAATTTTTTCCCTGAATTTAATATCACGCCCTGGAACTCCATAGACTATTTTTCCTTCATAGTTCCATTTTTCTGTCAGGAGACCAAGTAAAATTTTGTTGTCTTTTATAATCAAAATGTCGACATTAATTTTTGGTGAATTGCTATTCATTTTTGTCATGCTGTAAATTATCTAAGATCTTTCTTAACTGTCTTCTTCCCCATGCAGTTTTGAAATGCTGTTCACGTTCAAACGCTTTATACTTATCAGTAAATTCTTCTTTATACCAGACAATAAATGGTAATCTTGTTTTTGTTGATGTAACTTCTCCAGCATTGTGTTCTTTGAGTCTATTATTCAAATCTTTTGTACAACCTACATACGTTCTTCCATCTTTCATGCTTCTAAGAACATAAACTGCATACATTTTTTTAGTTTTAATACGCCCGTCTCGCCCTTTTTCTTACAGAAAAAGAGGCGGACGAGGCGATGAGCGGGATACCAGAATCGGACTGGCGCCTCGTCCTTGGCAAGGACGCATTCTACCACTGAACTAATCCCGCATTTCAAAGTGCAGAGGGCGTGAATCGAACACGCATCTGAGGTTTTTCAGACCCCCGCCGTGACCGCCTTGGCTACCTCTGCTGGTGCGTCCGCTTGGGATCGAACCAAGGGCATCTACTTTATAAGAGTAGCGCTCTACCGCTGAGCTACGGACGCTTAAAACTAAATTATTATACAAAATCCATTATAATAAAGCTATAAAATTGCACCCGTAGTTCAACGGACAGAATGTGGGTTTCCGGAACCTAAGATGGAAGTTCAATTCTCCCCGGGTGCACAAAGAGGGCCTATGGTTCAACGGCAGAACATGGCATTCGCATTGCCAGGATCCGAGTTCAATTCTCGGTAGGTCCACAAAAAAACACTACCCTTTTATTACCTGTATATTTGTATATTATACAAGCTCAAATCAGATAGTGTTTTTTGTTTGATTAATATCTTGGTCTATTGTCTCGTCTAAAACCTCCACCTGCGCCTCCACCGCCTCGATAACCTCCGCCGGCTGGCCTTTCTTCACGAGGTCTAGCTACATTAACAACTATTTGTCTTTCTTCAACAGTCTTTCCGTTCATTTCAGCAGCAGCTTTTTCAGCAACCGCTTCGTCGGCAAAGGTAACAAAACCAAAGCCTTTTGATCGGCCAGACATTCTATCTGTGATGATCACAGCCTCGACAACTTCTCCGTATGAAGCAAACATTTCCTTCAAGGAATCATTAGTCATGCTCCAAGGAAGATTTCCTACATAAAGTTTTTTCTTATCCATTATATTCACCTCCTCTCTTTTGTTTTTTTGAATTAGATATTTTCATTGAATCTTGAAGAAGCTCCTATAAACCGAATCAAGCGTAGTTTAAAAGTAAGCCTTCTCAAACTTTTATAAGTTTAACACATAAAAATAATAATACAAGTGTATTTGGACTTTTGAAAAAAGTAACATAATTATTTTATAAACAATAAAACAAGAGAAATCAATACCCGATAAATTCCAAATCCACTCAAGGTATTTTTTTTCAGATAGTTTATCAACCATTTAATCGAGATGTAAGCAAAGACAAAGGAAATCAAAAATCCAAAAACCAAAAACCAAATGTTGCTCAAATTTGAAAACAACAGTTGTTTTGATTGATAAAGATCAAAGGCGCTCGCCGCGAAAATGGTTGGCATTGCCAACAAAAACGAATAAGTCGCCGATTCTTCACGTTTATAACCCATCCCCATCATTCCCAACATCACGGCGCCGGCTCTTGAGACTCCCGGGACAACCGCTAGTGACTGCACTATTCCAACAGCGATAGCGTGCCGGACGCTTAATTGATTAATAGATTTCTTTAGATTTATTTTTTTGTTTTTAACCAATAATTCAAAAACAATAAATAAAACTCCAACGCTAAACATGGTCACTTCGATTAATCGAAGTGAATCAAAAAAATAGTTTTTAATGACCTTGTGCAAGAGAAAGCCGACTACGGCCGTTGGGATAAAAGAAATTATTATATTTTTAATCACCTTAGGATTTTTTATTATGTATTGTATATATAAGAAAACTACTGCTAGGATGGCTCCTGACTGAATAAATACTTCAAAAAACTTCTGAAACTCTGTCTGAGGGATATTTAGAAGACGCGAAGTAATGATAAGATGGGCGGTCGACGAAATCGGCAGAAACTCTGTAATTCCTTCAACTAATCCTAATATAACAACGTGAATAAAGCTCATCAATAAATTATAATTGATTCAATCTTTATAAACTTTATAAACTCTTATGCGAGTCGCTTTAGTACACGATCAACTTAGAGAATTTGGAGGAGCTGAACGAGTCCTAGTCGCTTTGAAAAAAATCTTTCCCAAAGCAGATGTTTATACGACGACTTTTGATTTAAACTCTTTGGGTTCACATAAGAATTTAATTAAAGAATGGCAGATCTTCGTTTCTTGGTTTGGAAAAATACCAATTGTTAATCGCTTCTATTCCCCTTTTAGATTTTTGACTCCTTTAATCTGGGAAAGCTTTGATTTTTCAAAATACGATCTAGTAATCTCCTCTTCAGGCAGTTGGATGTCAAAAGGGATAAAAACGAAGAAACCAACAATCCATATCTCATACATTCATCACCCTCCTCGTTATCTTTACGGTTATGAGACAGCTATCGAATGGAAAAAATATTGGCCAATAAAAATCTACGCTTATATTGTTAATCACTTCTTGCGCATTTGGGATTACACCGCCGCACACCGCCCGGACTTTGTGCTAGTAATATCAGAAGAAATAAAGAAACGAGTAAAAAAGTTCTATGGCCGTGAGTCTACAATTATTTACCCACCGGTTGAACTTGTAACCAACTATTCAGACGCCAAATCGGAAGATTTCTTTCTTTGTATCTCTAGACTGGCAGCATATAAAAACATCGACGTGCTAATAAGCGCTTTTAACCTAATTAACCTTAAACTCAAGGTTGTTGGCACGGGTAAAGAGATGGAAAAACTAAAAAGACTTGCTAAGGAAAACGTTGAGCTGCTGGGCTTTGTTTCTGAAGAGACAAAAAACTCCCTGCTTACCGAATGTAAGGGTTTTATATTCCCTACTGACTATGAGGATTTTGGTATAGTTGTGGTGGAAGCGTTAGCACATGGCAAACCTGTTTTATGTCATAGGTCCGGCGGTCCGCTTGAAATTGTACAAGCCGGGAAAACCGGTATGTTCTTTGACACTGTTAACCCGGAAAGTCTGGCTAACAGTATTATGAGCTTTGATACGGAAATAAATGCAGGCAAATTCGATCCGCAGCGATGCATCTTGTCGGCTAACCGCTTTTCTGCCGAAAGATTTAAAGCCGAATTCTACAACTTTGTAATGGACAAGTGGGAAGCAAAACGTGCCTGAACTACCAGAAGTACACACCATAGTGGCAGATTTAAAAAAACAACTGGAAAAATCCCGGATAATAGATGTAACCATAGAGAACAGCTACAAAACCTATCCGGGAAACGCCGCGTTTATAGAAGGGCTGAAAAATGCAGTTATTGAGAAAATCGGCAGAGTCGGAAAAAATATCGTTATCAAAATCCACACAGGCAGTTATTTAACTTTCCACCTGGCTATGACTGGTAGAATACTGCTTAGAACAAGCAACACTACTAAAGACCCATGGCAGAGACTTGAAATAGCCTTAGTAAGAGACCGCAAAACGCACTATTTAAGATTTTGTGACATGCGCATGTTTGGTAAGGCAAGTCTGTTAACGGGGCGGGAGGCTAAGGCGTTAAGGGAAAAATACGGGCCCGATGCAGTGGGGGATGAAATCTCTGCCGACGAGTTTCTGCACAGCTTGAAAAAAAAGAGGACAAACATAAAAAATGCGCTTTTGGACCAGTCAATACTTGCCGGCGTTGGCAATATTTACGCCAATGATGCCTTGTGGCTGGCAAAAATCCACCCAGCAACCAAAACTGCAGTTTTTACTTACAAAAAAGTTCAAACTCTCCTAAAGTGCATACAAGCCATCCTGAAAGAAGGCATCTTGCACAGAGGTTCAACGTTGCCGGACGAAGCCTACGTGGACATTTTTGGCCAGCCGGGAAAACACCAAAATTACTTCCGTATCTATGGTAAAAATAACTGTCCGGAATGCAAAACAAAAGTGGTTTTTACCAAAATCAACGGTCGAGGGACCTATTTCTGCCCCAACTGTCAAAAGTGATAATACAAGAACTTA
>LCJU01000029.1:8160-17599 GCA_000994815.1 candidate division WWE3 bacterium GW2011_GWC2_44_9
AATACACTTGAGGCAATCCATTTACTCTCAACTGGTGAATCATTTAGAGCCGAGAGAGATGAGGAGATGATTTACAAAGCTGAACTAACCGGCGGCCCAGCGGCGGTTTTCAATAATCAAGTACCGGAGCGGGAATTTGCCCGAGTTGAGGGCAGGGTTAAGGCTGAAGCTATAGATGTGCTGGAAGTACTCATTGTGAAAAATAGCGCCTTAAGAAATACTTGCAGTAAAACATATAAGACAAATGGGCTAAGAAAAAGGATTGCAGAATCTTACAATTATTTTGTAACCGTGCTTTTTTGTCCGCAGGATCTGGAGCTTTTTACCGGCGCCCCGGCTGTCCGCAGAAAATTTATGGATGACTTGCTCTTTAAAATGGAGCCAAATTACAAAAGAGAGCACTCTTTGTACTCAAGGGCGCTAAGGCAAAGAAATAAAGTTCTGGAGAAGATAAACAAAACAGGCAAAGGTTGGGATGAGCTGCCTTTCTGGACGGAGAAAATACTAGCATCGGGTGGCTTTATCCAAAAAGCGCGCGGCAGCCTACTTAAGGCTTTAGGCCCAAATTCAGAACAATTCTTTAACAGAGTCTCCCAGAACGGCAGCAATATAGGAATCGAGTACAAAATTTCTGAGCTAACCGAAGACAGACTAGCTAAGCCCAAAGAGCACGAGATACAAGTGAAAAGTACCCTCGTCGGCCCTCACAAGGACGACTTTGAATTAACTCTAAACGGTTACAACATTGCGCACTTTGGCTCGCGCGGACAGCAAAGGACTGCTGTATTTGCCATGAAAATGAGCGAGCTGGAAATGACATCCCGTATGCATCAATCAAGGCCTGTGCTGCTCTTAGATGATATCTTCTCCGAACTCGACGACAAGCATATACAATCGTTATCAGAAATAGTGAAAAAACAACAAACCATCATAGCCTCCACCCACGCCAATATAACCGTAGACAAAACTATTAGCCTTGAAAAAAGTTAACAACTATTTACACTCTGCGGGAAATATGCAAAGATTCTTATAGATGTTTCTTCCTGAATACACAATTACCAACAAGATTTTAAAGAACATTGCCTCTGTTGAATATGCCAAGGCTATTGCAGAGAATACTCCCATTCTGCCAAGTCTTGAGGAATCAGTGCAAAAAGACGCGGCTTTTAGACTGATAAAGACACTTGCCCAGGATATGGCCAAGACTTTTACCGACAATGACATAAAGATGGGCCTGGACGGCATAGAAACTACTCTGCCAAAAGACCTAGCAGGGATAATCGGCGCTGCCCTAGACGCGCTGGAAAGCCAAGAAGACTACACAAACTCAACCCTTAAATCGCTGCATGAGATACTTACCGGCAGCGCCGGCTACAGATCGCAAAAAATACCTAACCTTGTTGACCCGGAAGAAATCCTGGCGGACACCATTGAACTCATGGATTGGTGTCAAAGCATAGATGCCTTGGAAACCCACCCCGTAATCTTTGGCGGCATTATTCGGGCACGGATGGAGGTTATCAGCTGTTTTGAGACCTATAACCCTATAGTGAGTAATTTATTTACTAGAATGGCTTTAAGATGGCGCGGCTACGGGATAAAGAACTTTCTAAAGTATGAAGAGCGGTTTTCGGCTGACAAACAAAGCTACCAAAAAGCCGTCTATTCCATCTTCAAAGATGCCGGGGACCTAACCGCGTGGCTTGAGTATTATTCCGAAATCCTGGCCTATGACGCCATGGACATAAAAGAACGGGTTGTTTTAGGCGAAAGGCAAACAAAGACGGCGGTTGCCCAAGGCATTACGGATCTTACAGAAAGACAGATGCGCATTCTGCAATTCCTACATAACTATGGCACAATGATCAACAAGGACTTTGGCAGCCTCTTTCCTTCCATATCAGAGGACTCCGTCCTTAGAGACTTAAAAGTACTCATTGACAGAGGCTTGATTGAGAAATCGGGCAGTACAAAGTCGTCCAAGTACAAACTAAAGTCTTAATGGTAAAATTACCATGTGAGATACCAACTATTTTGCGACTATCTTGAAAGGCTCGAAGGAACAAGCAAAAGGTTGGAAATCACCAAAATTTTAGTAGAACTCATAACTAGACTCGATGAAAGGGAAGTGGCCGCTGGTGTATACCTTTCACTAGGCTACCTCAATCCCCCTTACAACCAATTAAAATTCAACATGGCCGACAAAATGGTTGTACGGGCTCTAGCTCAAGCGTTTGGGTTAACACAAAGCTTTGTAGAAGCTAGTTACGGCACAAGCGGTGACTTGGGAAGCGTTGCCAAGACTTTAGCGGAAAAAGCCAAGAAGACAAAACCGGTTTCAATTACGGA
Organism: candidate division WWE3 bacterium GW2011_GWC2_44_9; assembly: GCA_000994815.1. Lineage (GTDB taxonomy): Bacteria > Patescibacteriota > WWE3 > UBA101185 > UBA10185 > UBA10185. Next base: position 10,510 of record LCJU01000029.1, read on the forward strand.
AATGCATAGGGAGCTGGTCAAATTAGCAAAGGACGTGGGAACGGGATCACAGGAACGAAAAGTTAAGCTGTTAGCAGGCACATTGGGCAACCTGGACCCCCTTTCAGCCAAATATACAGTGCGAATCGTTCTGGGAACAACCAGACTTGGCTTTACCGAACAAACTTTTATCGACGCGCTGTCAAACATTGTGGCCGGTGATAAGTCTGCAAGTCTTAAGATAGAAGAAAAATACAACATCCACCCAGATATTGGCATGATTACGCGGTGTGTAAAAAAGGGCGGTCTTAAAGGTCTGGATGAAGTACAGATTGAAACCGGTATACCAGTCCTTTCCCAAAAAGCCCAAAGACTTTCTGAACCGGCGGAGATTGTAGGAAAAGTTGGCGGCATCGCCTGGGTGGAGTATAAATTGGATGGAACTAGAGTTCAGCTCCATATAGACAGAAATAAACCCAATATGGATACATTCATTGCCCAAAATGAGCTTTTTGACTTTAACAAAGACAAAATACTGGCAAAGACATTCACAAGAACTTTAGAAGAAAACACCCATCAGTTCCCTGACATCATTGAGTCTGCGTTAAGGCAAATTAAAGCTCAAAGCATTATCTTAGATGGTGAAGCTATAGGCTACGACCCTAAGACAGGCAAGTACATTCCATTCCAAGACACTATTCAAAGAAAAAGAAAGCACGATGTAGGAGAATATGCCAAGCAAATTCCCATGAAATACATAGTCTTTGACATCTTGTTTCTCAACGGCAAGGCACTAACCGGCATGCCGCTGACGAAACGGCATGCATTATTGGAACAATCACTAATCGAAGGCGGCGAGATTGAAATTGCACAGCATATTGCCACAAGCAACCCAACAAAGCTGTGGCAGCACTTTGAACTAGCCAAGGCAAAAAACCTTGAGGGTGTAATCATTAAAAACCCGGATGCCGGCTATAGAGCTGGCGCTAGAGAGTTCAACTGGATAAAACTAAAAAAATCAAATACTGATCTGCTGGAAGACACTATAGATTGTGTTGTCTTAGGTTACTATTTAGGCAGAGGGTCTAGAGTTAACTTTGGCATTGGCGGGTTTTTGTGCGGTATATGGGATCCAGATAAACAAAGGTACGTTACGCTGACTAAGGTGGGAACAGGCTTGAGGGACGAAGAATGGATAGAGCTCAAGCAAAGATGCGACAAGATTAAGCTTAACAAGCCTGCTACAAATATAGAGGTTGCTAAGGCCCTCATACCGGACGTGGTAACAAAACCAAAAATTGTAGTGGAGTTGGGCGGTGACGAAATTACCATCTCCAAAACCCACACCAGCGGATTTGCGTTAAGGTTCCCCAGACTCATAACTTTTAGGAGCGACAAACCCCCCACAGAAACCACAAGCCCAAAAGAAATACTAACCCTGCACAAACTCGCAAGAAAAGGGTCGTGATATACTAAAGATATGCAGGAGGATCAAAGCAAGAAAGATTGGTATGAACCAAACGTGTTGGCCACGCTTTCTTATATAATCCCCGGTCTTATGGGTCTTGTGATGTATTTTTGGCTAAAAGAGTCCTCTCTGGAAAAGGAAACCAAATTTATTAGGTTTCATGCGGTTCAATCAATCATTTTTGGTATTGTGTGGCTTGGAGCCTGGGCGATTGCCTCAAATTTGCGCACAGTTTTGGTGGGTTTTATACTCTCCCCGCTTGTAAATGTAGTTGGGGTTGCTGTTTGGGTCATAGTAATGTGGAAAGCTTATAGCAACGAGGAATATCGACTGCCGTTTATAGGAGATATCGCCCACAATCAGGTTTACAGCTAGCAAGCTGAATACAGCTAGCTAACTGAATACAAATGAAGTCAGTTTCCGATATTTTACAAAGCAGACAGCTTGCCAAAGACCCCAGAAACAAGTACGAGTTTCAGGCGTACGGCAATAAATTGGCGGAGACTCTGCGCGACACCAAACACCGAACTCTATACATAAAATTGGCAAAGTTGGAAAAAAGAGAGCTACTAGACACCGCCCTAGCTTTTGCCTTAGACACCGACAAAAGATTAGGACTGGGTAAGACATTCATGTGGAAACTAACAGAACTTAAAAAAGAACCAAGCACTCAGAAAAATTGGCGATTTGTATAAGTTCCCCTTGCTGCTTTCTGTCCTTGTCACGATCACCTTTCTGGCGCTTACGGTTGAAAAAGATCCTTTGCAGATTGCCTTTGTGATCTTAGGTTCACTAGGTGGCTGCTTTTTTCTGGATCTGGACTACCTAATCCATTCCTACTTTCTGGAACCTAAGGCAGAGTTCTCACTAAGTGTGCAGGGCTTTGTCAAGCACAAAGACCTAAAGGGTTTGGCCAACTATATCTACTATCACAAAAATGACCTTAAGGAAAGAACTCTGAACAGCGTGATTTTTCAACTGGTGCTAGGTGGAGCTTCTATCCTTGTGGTGTCTTCCACGGCCAGCAACTTTGCCAAGGCTTTTGTAATTGCCATTTACATAAACTCCATGTATAGACTAGCCGAACAACATTTAGAGTATAAAAGTACCAATGACTGGTTTTGGGCCTTCAAAAAAAGACCAGACAGAGTAGGACTGGCTGTATACGGCCTTTTGCTGGTATCAATACTGATTCTGACCTTCTTCTTGCTGTAGCGGAGTTTCTTAGTCGACTTTATTACTCAACTTTATTATATAATCAAGCCATGCCCCAAAGTTTCTATGGACTTGCCACCTCGGAAGCGCAAAAGAGGTTGGTAAAGTACGGTCCAAACAAGATTAATGACGCAAGTCACTCAACAGCCCTAAAAATTCTCCTAAGGCAGATTAAAGGGAACTTTATTGTATATCTTCTGGCGTTTTCTGCCGCCATTTCTTTTGCCATAGGCAAAATCGAAACTACGTATGCCCTGTTTGCGGTAGTTTTAGTGGTTATTTTCTTCGGCTTTATCCAGGAATATAAAGCAGAGAGGGCCGTTTCAGCCCTTAAGAACATGCTTACGGCGGTCACACTGGTTGTAAGGGATGGCAAAGAACAACAGCTACAAAGTGCGGAGCTGGTTCCCGGCGACATTGTGATCTTAAGAAATGGGGAAAGAGTGCCGGCCGATGCTGCAGTGTTGGAGCAAAAGTCGCTGCTCGTAAATGAGGCCGTTTTAACAGGAGAGTCCAAGGAGATAGCAAAAAACGTGTGTGAAAACGCAGAAAAGTGTGACGAGTCAAACACCGTTTATATGGGCACTTTTATTGTGGGCGGGCATTGTGTTGCACAAGTTTTACATACCGGCATGAACTCCAGATTTGGTAAAATAGCTCTTTTAATATCCACAGCCGAAAAAGAACTAACTCTCCAAAAGAAGGTGAACGCGATTGGAAAGTATATGGTAATCGCAGGTATTCTTGTGTCAATCGCTACAGGCGGGCTTATGTTCGCCAGAAATCCTGTTTTAGACTGGGCAAATCTTACAGAAATCATAATCCTTGTGGTTGCCCTCTCTGTTTCATCCTTTCCGGAGGGACTGCCGGTGGTTCTAACAACGACTCTTGCACTTGGGGCCTCAAAAATGGCCAGAAATAACGCAATTGTCAACAGAATGTCCGTAATCGAAACTCTGGGCGAAACCACAGTCATTTGCTCAGACAAGACCGGAACGCTTACCACCGGACATATGACAGTCAAAAGAATTTTTTGCGGCGAGGACATGTATGAGGTCACGGGCGCCGGTCTGGAGTTGGCGGGATCCATTTTACTGCTGCCACCTCAAGCCGGTAAACCTAACGAAATAAAACCAAATAACCTAACCCCGGAGATGCAACGACTTATCAAATGCTGCGTTGTTTGCAACGATGCCATCATAAGCAATAGAAAGAACGGCAAGGACCTGGAAATACTAGGCTCGCCCACGGAGGCGGCACTCTTGGTGCTGGGGGCAAAAACCAGCTTGTACAAAGAGGACTTAGAACTAAATCGATTGGAAGAATTGCCGTTTAGTTCCGAAAGAAAAGCTATGTCAGTGCTGGTTGAGGAAGGGGTGGAAAGGGTCATCTATGCTAAAGGCGCGCCAGAAATGATACTAAACAAATGCACCCTGGTGGCCAGGCGGGGTATGGAAAATTCTCTGACTGAATCTGACAGAAACACAATTAAAACTCTTGTTGACGAGTTAGCAAAAGCCTCGTATCGGACTTTGGCCCTGGCGTACAAACGGGTCGAGGAGTTTAGCATCACCAAGTATGACTACAAAGAGGAGGATTTAGTCCTTTTGGGTCTTCTGGCACTGGAAGACCCCCCACGCGAGGGGGTAACGGAGTCGATTGCAGTTGCGGCGAAGGCTGGCATAGAAACCAAAATTGTTACAGGCGACAATATTGGCACCGCAATATCTATCGGTAGGCAAATAGGACTGGAAGGCAAAAGTATGGAAGGCGTGGAATTGGACGATCTAAGCGATGAGGAGCTAGCCAAAATTGTAGAGTCGATCAGGATATTCGCGCGGGTGCGTCCGGAACACAAGATTAGAATAGTAAGAGCTTTGAAACAAAACGGCCATATTGTTGCCATGACAGGCGACGGGGTTAATGACGCACCCGCGCTGAAAGAGGCGCACGTTGGCATTGCGATGGGCAGAAACGGTACAGACGTTTCCAGAGCCGCCGCTGATATTACTCTAAAAGACGATAACTACTCAACAATCGTTGCCGCAATAAAGGAAGGGCGGGCGGTTTTTAACAACATTCAAAAGTTTGTTACTTATCAGCTTAGCTGTAATTTTGCCGAACTGGCAATATTATTTATTGGCACGCTGGTTGCGCCCTTCCTCGGCTGGCATATACCTCTTATTACAGCGATACAAATTCTGTTTATGAACCTGGTTACAGACAGTATTCCGGCGATTACTCTAGGCTTTAACCCAACCTCGCCCGACATAATGCTAGGCAAACCCATAAACAGCAAAAAAATTATTAACAGATTTACGCTGGGAACGTTAGTGCTGTCAGGAACCGTAATGGCAGTTTTTACCCTGGCGGCGAGCTATTTTAGCTTTAATGTTTGGAATCAAAACAACACACTAGCCGCAACTACCACTCTGGCAACGCTGATATGTGTGGAGGTAATAACGGCATTCACTTTTAGATCTTTTAGAAAGCCCGTGTTAAGTCGATCGCCTTTTGTGAACATGCCGCTTGTTTGGGCCGCTCTAGGGTCACTCACAGCAACTATAGCTATTATCTATACACCACTTAATGTCTTTTTTGAGACAACACCTATAGGCGTAAAAAACTGGGCGCTGGTGGCTGGGCTGTGCTTAGGGATATCTTTAGTATTTGACTTAATTAAACTGGTAAAACCACAAACTCAACACGCATAAACCTAGTCTGAAACAATAGCAAGCACTGTGGGGTTTTCGACTTTAAGATAATCCCGTGATGCTATTCCAATACTGGCGCACCTGTCACCAGCATTAAAGACTATTTTCTCGTTTGCCAAAACCAACGGATCAACAAAGGTCGGTAGACTAAATAAACTCCCAAATGGCGGCACTCCCCCAACTTGCACACCTTGAGTTAGTGAAGAGACTTCGGCCTCGGTTGCAAAACGCATAGCTTTAGCCTCTAGAGAGCTCTTTGCTAATTTGCTGTCAAACCGTTTATCTCCCGGTAGTACCAGCATCAAGTAGGTTTCTACTCCGACTCTGCCCGTTACCTTTACAATTAGGGCTTTTGCCCCCTGGTTAATGGAGTAGCCAGTTCTCACTTTTGCCGCCTCTTCACTGGTTCGCACGGGTTCGTGGTCGAAAAAGTCGAACTCAATTTGATGGCTGGCTAACAGGTTTTTAACCCGATCCACAGTTGGGTGATACATTTATGCTAAACTTAACTCAGTTAAACTTTGTTGTATCTCGTTATTTGATACTTCCCTGCCACCCATAAACTCAACTGCTTCTGAATAGTCAACATCTTTGTAGTAAGAGAGCTGCTCCCTAAAAAGACGCTCGTTAAACTCGGGGCCAAATAGTTCCTTTGCCTTTCTAGCAATTTCTTCAAAGGCGTAACTTTTAAGCACAAAGAAAATGTCTACGTAGTCCTTCCATTTTGCTCTTCTTCCAAGCGCAAACGCCTTCATTGCGGCAAGGGTTACTATATCAGGAATTCTTATAACATTTTCAAACTGATCATAATAGTTTATCTTATAAGGGAATCTAAAGAAAGTTAGTTTAACATTATTTACAACTAGTGTGAACTCGCCATGTTCATCTACAATGACGGTTTGGATCGACCAATTCCTTTTAATTTTTTCCCTTATTGACTTGCTCGAAAACTCCTTATCAATAAACAGGTCAAAATCAATAGATCGTCTGTGGCCAAGATGCAACGCTACCGCTGTTCCTCCAACAAGTCCAAAGCTTGCCGAAAAGCTTTTTACTAGAGGTAACAATTCTAGTTGACTTTCAATAAGTATCTCTTTATGCATGTTTTTCAAAATATTTAGTGAAATAATTGACTGTTTTAGGTCTTAGATTTGTTCTTCGTTTGTTTTTGATATCTTTAAACAATTCTGAACTCTGTTTTAACCCAAATATTGCTATAAGTCTCTCAAAATCCGGCCAATCTCCGTAGTTTATTACGCTCTCTAAAATACTTTGCGGGGACAATTCGTCATAGCTTTTAGTTGACCACATAAGATATGGTTTATCCTTAATAAGTTGCCTAGCTTCTTTTATGTTGAAATCTGTCATAGCAACATTATACCTCTGTTTCACTTTAGTTGGTCGGGACTCCGTTCAAAATCTGGCGCTTTTTTCAGATAGTTTGAATTGTTGTTATGGCTAAACCCGGTAGTTTGACTGAACTTATGGAAAGGCGAGAAGGAATCTTTGCCAATCGATTTAATGTTGAGGACTGGGTACCAACAGATCTTGATTCAAAAGGAAAAGCGTGTTTTCTGTTTTTCCTTACTCAATTGGATTATGCTATTAAGTCTACACTTTTGTATGAAGGTGCCAGAAAACTTAATGCAGTAAATCCAAAGTTTTTCACTGCGGAGTTTATCTTGGATCTATCAGAAAAAGAGTTGACGGATAT
>LCJU01000030.1 GCA_000994815.1 candidate division WWE3 bacterium GW2011_GWC2_44_9
TAGCACCGAAGCAATTCTACTGCGGGTGAGAGCTAGTACAATTGAAAAACCCGCACTTGCGGTAAGTGCAAAAATGTATGCAACATTTAGGTTATAGGCAGTCGAGAGCGGTATGTGTGTAACCTTATTCATAGTGGTGAGAATAAAATGGCCAAAGTAGTAGTAATTAATAGTGTTGCCGCTAAACCACACATCCTGCGGGGGCAGTTGTTCGGTGCGGTATAGGCCGTTTAGAATTGCAAAGTCCATAAATTTTTCAATGTCAACTATTTGGGGAACGGCGCTGCGGTAAATAAGCATTAACCCAAAAAAGCAGGCAAAAAGTATTTCCTCGCCCGCTATGAATTTTAGGTTTTTTCTAAGGTCAGCAAAAAATTCGGCTCTGTTTGCCACAACACCAACCGTGATAAAAGCAAGAAGAACAAAAACAACAGCGGCGCTTGTATAGGGGAGCTTGAACACGTAGGTTAACGTCCACATTACAAATGACACCCCAAGCAAGCCAAATATTTTGGCGAGAATATAGCCTTTATCAGGAAAGTCCGCGAAAACGCTTTTTACCACAGCAAAGCCAGCAAGTGCGAAAAGCGTGCCGGTAAGGTAAAAGATCAGTATGTAATAAACGTCCGCGAAAATCATATAACTATTTTACAAGCTTACACTTTTATGTATACTAAAGTGGGCCAGGTGTTTATGTCTATCAAGTTTTTAAGATCTTATCTAAAACTAAGTGTTCTGCTTTTTGGCTTGTTTGTTTGTGCCTACTCACTTTATACATTTCTTACTGCTCGTCTTGCCGATAACACACTGGGTGTAGCTAAGGCAGTTGGACTTACTGAAGATGCTTGGGTTATGGCCGGGGCTAACCCCCAACGTACAAGCTGGGTTGCTGACCAGGTTCCCACTGAAGCTCAACTCTCTTCCAACGGAAGAGATGGCAAACTGTATCCGCTTTGGTACAAACCTATAGGTCCTTATATTCCAAACAAAGTTCAAGTAGTAGTGGGAAATAATATGGTCTTTCTTTCCACCGCAAGAGGGTTATATGCATTTGACGCAGACACCGGTGCCGACAAGTGGGTATATGCTACCGAATTGCCTTTGGGCCACTCCCCAACGTACCATGTAACCAATTTCTCTGCAGCCCCCAAAAGGTTGTATGTTGGAGGACTCGATCATAAAATACATGCCGTAAACGCTGATACTGGCGAAGGCATTTGGACTTATGAAGCAAAAGCCGATGGTATTGGTGGCGGCTTTGAAACCAATCCCTTGGTTTTGGATATCGGATCTAGTGTCTATATTTTTGCCGGTAACAGAGACGGTTACATGTATGCCATTAAAGATAATGGGGGTAATGCTTCAGAATACTGGAAATTTAAAACAGAGGGGCCGGTTCTTTTCTCTGCAGCTGCGTCCAAAGATAACAGCAAGATATACTTTGCCTCTAACGATTCCTATGCTTATGCATTGAATTCTGCGTCAGGTGCGTTGATTTGGAAATCGGACAAGCTTCCGGGTCAGGGCTTCTCGGCCTGGTGGCCGGTAGTTTATACAGATCCTAATACGCAAAAAGAATACGTCCTTCTTCCCGGCAGTCACAACTATCGAGATGGGTTAATACCCGAGACCGATGGTAGTCAGAAGAATTTAGAGAACTTAGATAGGGAGGTATGGCAGGGTATAAATAAATACGGTGATAGTGCGGGTACCTGTCCATCTGGAACATATATTGGTGTTCTTTCCAACGGTGTAATAAACACCAGCACTAAAAACTCATGTATGGCCTACAGTATCTCAAGTTACTTTAGCTCAAAACCGCACCGAAGATCCCTTTTTGTATTAGATGCCGGTAGCGGCAAAGAGGCCGATTTTACCGGCGACGGGAAGGCAGATTACGCCCCCTTCCTTTGGATGGGTAGTCAAAGCGGTAACAGATACCCCTCACTGATATTGCCGGACAATAAAGTTTATCAAACAGCCGGAAAAAAGTATCGGAGCTTAGATGTAGGCACTACAATTAACGCGGGAGGCATGCTTAGCTGGGTACCCGGGTCTAACGAAGTTGGCTTGCCGGAGTCTTCAGAGTACATTGTAGATGAGCCAATATATGCCGCCGCAGGCGGAAATATTATCTACTATTGGTGGCATCAGGATTTGGAGGTCGGCTCTTTTGACACTTCCAGACCAAACACTAATATATCCGCTCCGGTTTCCACTCGCGAATGGATATACTGGGATCAGGGCAATGGTTCGTGGCCACCAACCAAAGCAGCTTTTCCAAACTACCAGATTACACGTGATGGCTTAGATGGCGAAACTGGCACCGGTACATGGTTTGGGGTTAGTCGCGGTTCCTTCGGTCCTAATGGGTCTTACGACAGAAATGGAGATGGCAATCCACCCATTCCTTATAAGGGCAAAGTTTATATGCACAAGGGTGGGTCTTTGCTGGTTCTTAGTCCCACAAATCGTTCCACCGGCACCCAATTATCAACGGCCAAGACTAAAACCACAAACGCTGCAGCTTTTAACCCGTCGGTTAGTTTGGATACTCTTAAACAAAAACTGGCAGATGAGGTACAAAAAATGGTTTCTGCTGGTCACCTTCGGCCAGGTTATTTTAGCTCTGGACATGTTGATGGGCCAAGTTTTTCAACTTGCGGGGCTGATATGCTTGACTATTTTCACAACCCCGGCGATACGTTTTGGGCTTTAAGTACCGCGTACCCGTACCTTACAGCCTCTCAAGCCAGTCAGTTAAAAACGTATCTGCAAAGCGAGCTTGCTTCCTATAGCCCCGGTTCTTTTGGGCACATCGGCTGGAGCGGCGCCCAGCGCGAGTGGTTTACCCTGCCTCCGGAGACTGATGCCGACCGATCCTCTTGGGGTCCAACAAATTGGCGTGGGGAATACGAGTTCGGCGGTTGGTCCTACAAGAACGGCAACACAGGAGTGCCGCCGTATAACTTCTATGCCCTTTGGAAATATGCTGTAGCGCTTAATATGACTCAAGCCGAGTCATTGACACTTTTTAACAATACTAAGTCTGGTCTAAGCAGAAACGTGCCAGCAGATTCTTTCTTAGCTACTTTTCCTTTTGTTCACAACGCGTACCTTAGCGGCTTTTACGGGTATATGCGACTTCAGGAACGCGCGGGGTTAACGGCTGATAGTACAATTAACTCAGCGTACCAAACCCTCAAAACCAAAAGGATTTCTAATTTTACTAAGAACGTACCTTCCTCATATCCCGAGAACTACTGCAGCGCCTACAACGCCTCGCGGAATTTTCTGTACTTGGCGCCAGAGGTGATAGAGGAGTTAAGCTCAAGTCTCAACACTAAGTTTTCAGAGGCGCTAGAGGAATATAACAGGACGTTACCTTACTGGTTTGTTCCAGGGTTCAATGACACCATAAATGAGGCCGTTCATCAGCCTATGTATGACACAACCCTGCTTCAGGCCATGGCATCTGTTTATGACAGAAGTAACTCTTCTACCAGACCCACACGAGAGGAGTTGCTTAAGTATTTAGATGTTCCCGGTTTTAAAGTGGGTGACCTTTTCTACATTCAAAAGCTGGTTGCAATTATAGACGCTCCCTCGGATGGATCCCCAACTCCCACGCCCACCCCCGCACCCACTCCGGTACCGTGCGCAATTACCGGAGTTACGTGGGGAGTCTCATCTGTTTTGTCGGGTACTCCCGTAAGCATCACTACTACGGCAACAGGCGAGTGTACAGGCAAGCAGGTTACAGCAACAGTCCGCAAATCGGTAGTAGGCCTTCCGGATGCAGATGCAGTCAATCAACCAACACCTAGTCCAGTGAGCTTAACACCATCCGGAACCGGCACTTACCAAGCCAGCATGAGCTGGACAGCAGATACTTGGGCAAACGCCTGTATAATTGGTACCTGTGATCCAGCCTATTTTGCTAAGAGCACTGTAGTTGGAGATACGGCATCTGTTGAAACAACAAATCCTAGAACTGTTACAGTCACAAACCCCGCAACAGGCGGCGGTGAGCGTATCAGCGCCCTTAGAAGCGTCAGTGGCAATAGTGTTGGTCGCTATTCCAAACACGAGATTGCTTTTGATATTACAAATACTTCGGCCACTAATCTATTTTATCCTTATACCGAGGAGACTATTTCAGGTGTCACACCCAAGATCGGGATAACCGTTAATCAGCTGTTACTAAAACCTGGAGTGCCAGATTGGGCGCAAGCCAAAGTCAATCCGTGCTTTTACTACCAGCCTGTAGAGGAGGTTGGCAGCGGTGACAATGCAGCCTTTATGCCAAAAGGTCAAATGGAGTGGCGGTGCAGGTACACACCAGACACTAAGGGCACGTGGACATACAAAGTCGCCATAGAAGATGCCTACGGCACAACGGAGTCTGAAGAAAAGTCATTTAGTGTTACTGATTCTGCCAACAAGGGCTTCATTCGAGTTAGCATTACGGATTCAAGATTCTTTGAATTTTCTGACGGCACTCCGTTTATTGCACCCCTAGTTAATACCGAGGGTGGCGGCGAACCCTATAACAGCCTATCTGCTATCAGGACAAATATCCCTAAGTTGGGAAGCAGTGGTGTGAGTTTCGTCCGATGGTTTCCCACCGGTGAAGGCACCAATTACATGGTCGCCCCGTTTGGTGACGATATGCGCTGGAATTGGGGTTTTGGCAATGCGTGGACAACGGTTAATGATGTTGACACAGCAAACGGGAAAAAGTTTAGTTTCTCTCCCGATTCCGCCGGTTCCGTTCAAGGAGTAACCGTTACACCCGGCAGATACAGAATTAGTTTTTGGGCAAAAGTAGTAAATGGTAGGATCTTAACGCCGGTAATAAGCCCAAACTGGGAGGGGACAAATCCAAACCTGATTAGCGGACATGATATAACCTCTGGCACATGGACCAGCTATTCTTTTGAGACGGATATCACCAGTGCGTATCCAGTGGTATTTGTGGGTTTTAAGCTTGGGGGCAGCAGCAGCGGATCAGTTAGAACACACTCGCTAAAGTTCCAACGTTTGGAAGCTAGCCCGGCTACTTGGGGCAACAATATACTTATCCGGTCCGATCCGGAAACTTACAGTTATGTAGATCAACAGGCCAGCGCACTTTTGGATGAGGTATTAAAAGTTTCCGAGCAGAATGGTGTTTACCACAAACTTACGCTGTTTCATAAAAACGATAGCGTTTTAAGCTGTTTCTTGTCAAACGGGTCCGTTGCAACCAATTCCAACAACTGCGTGTATCCCGATAACTTTTATTCAGGTTCTAATCAAGCCGCCCGTTGGTATGAGCAGGCTTATGAAAGGTACTTCCTAGCACGCTGGTCATATTCTCCGGCCTTGCATTCAGTCGAATACGTAAATGAGGCCGATTTGAACGACCAAAGCTACAACGCAGGTTGGGATTATGCACAATACATTTCTGAACACTCTCCGCGCCCGCTGCTAACGTCCAATTCGTTCAATGCATACTGGGCAGACACTTTTTATACCAACAGCACTTACGGTAAATACCTAGACTACTCCGATCAGCATTGGTATGCTAATCAAGCCGGTGGAGACACCAATGTCATTAGCAACATTTGGGCCGACACAACAGCTAATATTCGACAGTGTTACCTGCGCTTTAAGGATTACTCTAGTTGGTATGGCGGTTATACCAAACCTTTTGTTAGAGGCGAGACTGGCGTGGCCGCATCTGCTACGCAGCCCCAATTAGCGGGAATTTATGGCGACAGCACCGGTACTTATTATCACAAACAAATATGGGCGCATGTTGGTCTCTTGGGTTACACCTGCGGAGGTGAGTGGTACCCAAGATTTTGGGAAACCGGCGGCAGCTACCCGAATAGCACATATGACACCTACAAAATATATTCTGCCTACACAAAGTATACAAACGGGGAGGCAGTAAATAATGGCAAACATTATGACTTTGGGACTGATTTGGATGGAACTCTTGGTTATTCTCCAAATAGCAATCTTAGGGCGTACGGTTCTAAGGATATGGTAAACGGCAGGGTCTTAGTGTGGGTGGATAACAAAAACAACACCTGGCAGAATCCCGGCAATACTGCAACTGACACAGACACTTATACATTAACAGGCATGCCGCAAGGAGGCTATACTCAAGAAACTTGGGATACCAGAGCTGGTACTTATACTAAGGCCGCCGACGCTATAACCGTGGGGTCGGATAGCAAGCTAGCCTTTACCGTAACAACGGCAAAAGACGTCGCCTATAAATTTTATCTTACAAGCCCATACACTCCTACACCTACGCCTACCCCAACGCCCACTCCAACCCCATGTGTAGTTTCGGGTGTAGCCTGGGGTTCCCCGAGTGTTTTGTCGGATAACAGCGTAAGTATAACCACTACAGCTACAGGCGAGTGTGCGGATAAGCAGATAAACACTGTGGTTAGAAAATCTACTACCGGGCTCCCGGATGCTGATGCAGTTAACCAACCACTTCCCAGTCCAACGAATCTAATATTTCAGGGTGGGGGAATTTACCAAGCAATATCTATGTGGCAGGCAGACACCTGGTTTAATGCTTGTCTCATTGGTACCTGCGATCCAACCTATTTTGCAAAAAGCAACATACTTGGAGATGCAGCAGCAGTTGAGACAACGAGTCCCAGGCTACTGCCTGTGACAAGTCCTACTCCAACACCTACACCTACACCCACCCCAACGCCCACCCCGACCGCGACGCCTACAGCAACCCCGACCCCAACTGTAACCGCCACACCTACCTCAACTCCTACTCCTACCCCAACGTCGACGCCAACCCCGACGGTAACTCCAACGTCCACCCCCACCGTTACACCGACTCCAACTCCCTCGGGGAATGTATCAATGAGGTCCTTCAGTGTTGGCCAAGGTTTTACCGATGTGATTACCCGACAGATTGTCAGAACTTCAAATGATCTGGTTTACATATTTAGCGGGAAAGCCGGTGGGGATAACACACTTATCGCCAGATGGACAAGTTCTCCGGGAGTTCCGTCAGCATCTTCCGGTTTTAACGGCACAAAAAGCGTTACAGCAGCCGCATATCCAATCTCCGTAGACGCCGTTTATGATGGGGCGGCTTTTGTACATGTCCTGGCTAATCTAACCAATGGCGAGTTATATGATTTTCCTTTTGATTTGTCTACCAACTCGTTTAGGTCCCCTATACTTATAAGCTCAAGTAATCCGGTAAGGACAACTTTATACCAGGGAACCGCCGGTGTATCGGGATTGTTTGATAAAAATAAAGTCCTGCATGTTTCATATTGGTCTGTGGGGGATCACATTAGCTACGTTTCTTACAGCTATAACGGCTTTGGCAACACCCTTACAAAGGTCGAGGGGCCCGTTCAGCTAGATACGGGGGGAAAGTCTAATCACCCCGCGCTCGCAGTGTCCCCGCTTGACGATAGTGTCACTGTGGCTTGGATTTCCGAAGCCACGTCCCCCGCTCGAATCCTGGCGAAGACTAAAAAAGCGTCGGGTTGGGGTGGTGAAGAAATTGTTAGTGGTTCTAATGTATCAGTTTGGGTAAAGCAGGATACTGGGTTGAACGTTGATCAGGGTCCCAGTTTAGTTATTTCTTTAGACGGAACCAAGCACCTAGCATACATTGAGTCTGCGGATAGCACCGGTGAGTATGGCCGGGTCCACTACACTACATCACCGCCACAGCAAGGTTGGACTGATCAAGAACTTTCTATATATACGCACGACCCTGCTTTAGCAGTGTCTGGTGATAACACTGCATACTTACTTGGTCACGGTTATTACCTAAATCCAGCGCCGTGTACTTCAGTTGACGACATCTGTTTCATGAAAAAAACTTCCGGCGGTTCCTGGTCCACCCCCCAGCTTTTTGCCTCGCACCCAAGCGGTGAAACCTTTGACGCAAGCGTTTCTGTTAAATGGTCGATTGTTGGCTGGAACAGGCCCGAGCTTATTGAAGTAGCATTTTTCTCCGGCAAGACCAGCAATTATTGGGATATGATAAATGGGATAATTTTCTGGATTTGCTCGTCAGTC
>LCJU01000031.1 GCA_000994815.1 candidate division WWE3 bacterium GW2011_GWC2_44_9
GTTAAGGAAGTCAATGTTAGAATGAGCGAGCTTAACGCAATTGTGCTGGATTTAAGGGGTAATCCCGGTGGCTACTTGCAGTCAGCTGTACACATAGCCAGTGATTTTTATACTAACAAACCAGTGCTATATGAGGAAAATGCTTTAGGTGAACAAATGCCTTTTAATGCCCAAGGTACCCCGGATTTTGACCGCATTCCGGTTATAGTTTTGATTGATGAGGGCAGCGCTTCGGCCAGCGAGATTCTTTCGGCGGCCCTGCGGGAAAACATAGCTGCCGTGCTTGTGGGTGAACAGTCATTTGGCAAAGGTACCATTCAGGATTCGCAGGAATTTAAAGACGGCTCGGGGTTGCATGTGACTATTGCAAAGTGGCTGACGAGCAAGAAACTTTGGGTGGGCGAGAAAGATGCGGATGACAAGCCTGGGCTTAAGCCCGATGAGCTAGTGGCGTTATCTGAAGAAGACGTCTCGGCCGGCAAAGATCCTCAACTAGCCAAAGCCCTTGAGATGGCCTCAAAATATTGATTATGCACGAGAAACTTAAAAACTACAAAAGCCTTTTGTATTTAATGTTCTTTATTCTAATCTTGGTTTTTTTGCGGTTGAGTTTTGCGCCGCAACAGAGCTTCTTGCCAAGTGACATAAAAGGCAAAATTGAGGCCTGGTTTGCGCAGAGAGGGGTTAGCCTGTTTAAGGCTAAACCCCTGTACTCGCGCGTTGAAACCAAGGAAGTAGTGCAGGAGGAGTCACAAGTTGTTGATGTAGTGGAGAAAGTATCGCCGGCGGTTGTTTCCATAGTGATAAAAACGGTTGATTTTAGCGTTTTTTCCGGACCCTCGCTGGCAGAGTCCGGCATAGGTACCGGTTTTATTGTTGACAAAAACGGCCTAATTGTGACCAACAGTCATGTTGTTGATAATGACGCCGGTGACTATTCGGTAATTCTTAAGGATGGCACTACATATCCCGTAGAAAAAATACACCTTGACACCCAAAACGACTTCGCCATTTTGGAGATTAGCGCGAGGGATTTACCCACAGTTGACTTTGGCGACTCTGATGCCCTAAAGGTCGGCCAGAAGGCTATAGCTATAGGGAATGCCTTAGGCCAGTTTCAGAACACCGTTACGGTTGGCGTTGTCTCCGGATTGGGCAGGAGCATCACAGCTTTTGGGCCCTTTGGCGATGAGAAAACTTACAGCAGTGTAATCCAGACAGATGCGGCCATAAACCCCGGCAATTCCGGCGGGCCGTTACTTAATATTTCCGGCCAGGTGATTGGTATTAACGTGGCAACCTCTAGCAGGGCCGAAAACGTCTCCTTTGCCATACCCGTTAATGACTTGAAGCCGGTTTTGGAGTCCTTTATTGAAAACGGGAGGATTGTTAAGCCTTATTTAGGAGTTTCCTACGTTATGATCAGTAAGGAAATTGCCGAACTAAGAAACTTTCCCGAGGGTGCATACGTTACCGGTATAGTCAAGGACTCACCGGCAGAAAAAGTCGGCCTAAAAAGGGGCGATATAATAACCAAATTTGGCGACTCGGCCCTAGGCACAGGTTTTACCTTGAGCCAGGCAGTACTAAAGGGCAAGGTTGGCGGTGAAGAAATGCTTACCATCGATCGGGATAAAAGCATCCTGTTAATTAAAGTGACTGTGGAGGAGATGCCGGCTAATTTGTAACTGTGAGAAGGACGGGTAAGAGGATGGAAGCCAAAGATCAAATCAAAGAGCAGATAGCCGGTTTAACAAGCCAGATAGCAAGTATTACTAAACATAAAGCCAAGGAGACGGACTCTCAAATTACAGCCTTGTATGATTCCGAACTGGAGCTATTGACAGCAAATCTGAAAGCTTTGGAGCAATCACTCCGTGCCTTGGAAGGCGATTATGAGTCTGCTAGGGAAGTAGACAACACAGGCGCCGACAGTGCCGATGCGGGGGCGATCCTTGAAGTGCGGCCGGGAACCGGCGGAGACGAAGCCGCGCTTTTTGCCGGCGATCTCTTGACTATGTATCTAAGATATGCCGAGAAAGTTGGTTGGAAATGCGAGACTATCAATCTTTCGGAAGGCAATGCGGGCGGGGTGAAAATCGCTACTGTTGAGCTCAAGGGACCGGGGGCTTTTAACCTTTTGAAAAACGAATCAGGTGTTCATAGGGTACAAAGAGTGCCTACAACTGAATCTGCCGGGCGTATCCACACCTCTACAGCGACTGTGGCGGTGCTGCCGCTTATGACCAAGGTAGTGATTGAGATTAAACCCGACGATTTAAAATGGGATTTCTTTAGATCTGGCGGTCACGGGGGCCAGAATGTTAACAAGGTCTCCACTGCCGTTAGACTTACCCATATACCTACGGGTGTGATTGTAGAGTGTCAGGAAGAACGTTTTCAGGGTAAGAATAGGGAGAAGGCTTTACAGATACTTAATTCTAGGTTAGTTAGCGAAATGGAAGCCCAGCATGTTAAGTCCATTGCCGATATTAGGGTGGCCCAGATAGGCACGGGCGATAGGGTAGAGAAAATCCGAACCTACAACTTTCCCCAGGATCGAGTTACAGACCACAGATTAAAGACGTCGTGGCACAATATACCGTCGATTCTTTCTGGCAACATTCAGGAGATTCTTACGCAGACCTCAAGTCTTTAAGGGTAAGGGGTTTTTTGGCTTGTGGCCCCGCCTCTTTTTTCTTTGCTCTTGGTGCTTTGTCGGATTCTTGAGCGGCTTTAACCCGTTTGGTGAACTTATCTATTTGACCTTCGGTATCTATATACCTTTTTTGGCCGGTGTAAAAGGGGTGGCAGGCAGAGCATATTTCAACCGCAATGTCTTTTTTAGTGGAAATGGTTGTAAAGCTGTTACCGCAAGCACAAGTGATAATCGCGTCCTTATATATTTGTGGATGGATTCCCTTTTTCATAACCGAAAGATTATATCAGGACCTGTTTTTTTCCGCAACAGCTATGCCTAAAACTACCACCGCAGCCCCAACGAGTATGCCTTTGGTGGGAAGCTCGCCCAGCAATAAGAAAGCCGCAGGAAGAGTAAAAAGCGGCGCAATATAGGAAAAAATGGCCGTGTCAGTAACCTTAAGATACTTTAATGACCACTCAAAAAGACCATAAGCCGCTATGGAGGACAAAACAGCCATATACAGCAGTCCCGCCCAAGCTAATACCGGTATGCTTGCTATGTTATATGTATTGCTGTTACCAAACGCCCCGGAGGTTTCCAGGATATACAGGGGTATCATAGTAAGAAGAGCAACATAAAAAGACACGGTGGTGATTGTGCTAGACTCATATTTCTTGGTAGGCAAGCAAATGCCTAAGTACTTGGCAGTACGATTAAGCTTGGGTGAATTTTCGCCCCGCAACCTTTTTGACCAGAGAACAAAAGCGGTCCAAACTAGGTTATACAAAACTATTAGAACGTTGCCGATTATTCTATAACCTATTAGCCCGTGACCGGAGTTTGAGTCCAAAATTGGTCCAATAGCCAAAATCAGCGTACCAATTGATGTAATTAAGAGTCCAAGCTTTATCTTCTTGTTTACTTTGTCACCATAAAAATAGTGACCGGCAGCCACCATAAGTAGGGGGGCTATGATACCTATAACTGCCACCTCCAAGGAGGTGGTAAACTTTAGCCCCCAAAAAACTAGGATCAGGCTTGTTTGACCTAGCAGTCCGGAAATGGCCAAAACAGGAAATTCCCTAAGGGTTATTTTCTCCCGTCTTAGCCTAAGATACATAAAAGGCAAAAGGAGCAGACACACAATTAAAAACCGAAAAAACAAAAAAGCCATTGGCGGTATGTAGTCAAGTGTGTGTTTTATGATAGGTGGAGCAAAGCCCCAGATGGCTGTGGCAATTAACATTGCAGGGACAGCGTACTGTTTGAGCTCTTTTGGGCTACTGGGCAGGTTGCTCATATCAAATTTATGATATCATATGGTGACTATGGAACTAACATATTATGGCCACTCTTGCTTTAAGGTCAAGACTAAAGACTTGGTTCTAGTGATCGATCCGTTTGATCCGAACAAGCTGGGTATCAAACTACCAAAGCTTGAGGCGGATGTCTTGCTTTTAACTCACGATCATTTTGACCATAGTTACAAGGCGGGGGTTAGTGGTTACAGACTGCTAATTGATGGCCCGGGCGAATATGAACTTTCGGGGGTAGATATTGTAGGCATACCTGTTGACCATGATGAGGAACACGGGTCCGTTAGGGGCAAAAACACTATGTACTATATTGAGTCGGAAGGAGTTTCAGTTTTGCATTGCGGGGATTTGGGTCATGAGCTTGATGATGCCACCCTGGCAAAGTTTGGTGAAGTAACGGCGCTTTTGCTCCCGATTGGCGGGGTTTACACAATAGGGCCCGAACAAGCCGCAAAGGTTGTTTCGAGCATTGAGCCAAGTTTTGTGGTGCCTATGCATTACAAAATAGACGGCTCAAAAATTGCCGATCTAGGCACTTTAGCTAAATTCTTAGACGAGATGGGTGTTGACGCCCAGAACGGAACAAAGCTGGATAAACTTAAGCTTTCTTCGTCTGATTCAGAGTTGGAGACCAAGGTAGTTGTGTTGGAGAGGCAATGAGTGCCAAAAACTCAAGCAAAAGTCACGATACGAGAATGCCGCACGCCATAGTGCCGCCACATGACCTGGATGCGGAAAGCTCGGTACTTGGTTCAATTCTCATAGACGAAAACGCCATAATTAAAGTAGTAGAAACCCTTAGACCAAAGCATTTTTATAAGGACGCACACGCGGAGATCTACCAAACGTGTGTTGACTTGTATGAGAAACGTGAGCCAATTGACTTAATCACCCTGCCGCAGGCTTTAAAGAAAAATAAACTTTTGACCGAGGTGGGTGGGGTTTCTTACTTAACAGAGCTAGTAAGTTTTGTTCCTACAGCTTCTAATGTTGAACATTACGCCAAGATAATTCAGGACAACGCTTTGCGCAGGGCGCTTATTAGCGCGGGCGGCAAAATAAACGAACTGGCTTTTGAAGAAAGCGATGTTGACGGACTTTTAGACGAGGCCGAACAAGAGCTGTACTCGGTTTCCCGAGATAGGTTGCACCAGGACTTTGTGCCCATTTCCGACACCTTGCAGATTAC
This sequence comes from candidate division WWE3 bacterium GW2011_GWC2_44_9, assembly GCA_000994815.1. GTDB lineage: Bacteria > Patescibacteriota > WWE3 > UBA101185 > UBA10185 > UBA10185. The sequence continues at coordinate 5,150 of LCJU01000031.1, forward strand.
TTTTGAAAGGCTGGACGAACTCTCAAAGACAAAAGGGGCCTTGCGTGGTGTTCCCACAGGGCTTAAGGCTTTAGACCGAATGCTTTCAGGTTATCAGAAGGAAAATTTAATTATCCTGGCAGCAAGGCCCTCTGTTGGCAAGTCGTCTTTTGCTATCAACTGCGCTCAATATGCTGCAACGACCCATAAAAGAGCTATTGGCATTTTTTCTTTGGAAATGGGTAGGGAGCAGCTGGTAGACAGAATGATTTCGGCTCAGGGTGATATTGATAACTGGCGGATAACCACCGGCAATCTCCAAGAAGAGGATTTTGAGAAGTATGGGATTGCCGCCGGCGAGCTAGCAGAGGCTCCCATCTACGTTGACGACACACCGGGTATTGGCATTTTAGAGTTGCGGACAAAAGCTAGAAGGTTGCAAACGGATAAAAAGATTGACCTCATTATAGTTGACTACCTGCAGTTAATTCGCGGTCGAACAACTGAAAGCAGAGTTCAGGAAGTCTCGGAGATTTCCCAAGCACTTAAAAACCTTGCCAGGGAGCTAAAAATTCCAGTGCTGGCGCTTTCCCAGCTTTCCAGGGCAGTGGAAATTAGAGGCGGGGATAAGCGGCCACAGTTAAGTGACCTTAGGGACTCTGGTTGTTTACGCGGAGATACCCTAATAACCTTAACAGACTCTGGTAGGAGAGTCCCGATAAAAGATTTGGTCGATAGAAGTAACGTCAAAATTTTGGCTTTAGATAACGAGATGAGACTTGTTCCATCACAAGTATCTAAGGTATTTCATAGTGGAAGAAAACTAATATATTGTCTCACTACGGCCTCTGGTAAGAAGATCTGTGCTTCTTGTAACCACCCATTTCTAACTTTAGCTGGGTGGGAGAGGCTGGATAAACTAAAGGTGGGAGATGCCGTAGGTACTACTATGATAGAAGGGAGGAGCCTAAGTGATAGCATTATTCCACAATTAATTTGGACTTACATTAAAAAGGTACGCAAAGAGAAGGGGTATACGGAAAGGTCCTTTCAAGCTAAGCTTGGGTTGAAGTATAGTGGTTCTGCCAGGCACAAGAATGGTATCGGAAGGGCGCGACTACTGAAGATTGCCCAAGTCCTAGACGACAGATATCTTTACAATCTAGCTGCGTCAGACGTTTATTGGGATAAGATAAAGTCTATTGAGATGGTTGGGATAGAGGACGTATATGACATGTGTGTACCAATTTGTTCCAATTTTGTGGCAGACGACATTATTGTTCATAACAGCATTGAACAAGATGCAGACGTGGTGATGTTTTTATACCGGCCAAACGAGGAGGATAGAGTCAACCACAAACTACTGATAGCCAAACATAGAAATGGCCCTACCGGGGAAATAGACTTGTTCTTTAAGGCCGACAGGACGAGGTTCTTTGAGGCCGAGACCAACGCGCCAGGGAAGTAATAGAAGCAAAAAAGTCCGCAGTACGCGAACCTACCTGCACCAGCAGCCGGCCCTCGGTTCACCACACCCAAACATATACCAAACAGCTTTGATGAAATTGAGCCCTCCCGGGCTGCTAATGCTATAATCTCTCACATTAAGCCGTGGTGGCGGAATGGCATACGCGGCGGTCTCAAAAACCGCTAGGAGCAATCCTGTGTGGGTTCAACTCCCACCCACGGCACCATAATTTTTGCTCGGAAAGGGTGCTTCGGTGTTACAGCCCGTACATCTCCGGAATGTTTAGTTAGAAATCCGACACTCCATTAAAATATGGAGATGGAAAATACAACTAAAATAGTTCTAGCCTGGGAACTCTTTGAGCAAAGAGTTCCTAATACGCACATTGCTCAAAGACTAAATAAAAACAGGGAAACTATTGGTATTTGGATTAGTAAAATCAAGGAGATTGGCCTCGGAGCTTTCTTGGAGGACTATGTGAACGCCAAAAAAGGTACTCGAGCTCCCCGTAAGGCTGATGGCCTAATTAAAAAGTACGTATGGAGCATCCGTGAACGTGAGTTTGATTGTTGTGGTCAAAAGATCCGATACTTTCTTAAACTAGAGCATAATATAGATCTCTCTGTAACCAAAATTTATGACATACTAGCTGAAAAATATGAGATTAAATCAAAATGGTGCAAAAACATTAAAAGAGGAGAGTTACCAAACGCTGTTAAACCAAGGGAAGTAATACAGATGGACACAGTGGATTTTGGAGATATTTTTGCTTTCACTGCTGTCGATATCTTTTCCAAAGAAGCAGATGTAATACTTAAACCCTCTTTAACAGCACTTGATGGGTATTTCTTCCTTAAAACAACCATGCCTAGGCGTTTTAATGGTTTTTCTAAGCTCATTCAAACCGACGGAGGATCCGAGTTTGAGGCTGAGTTTAAGGATAACGTACTAAGCTTCACAGATATCCACAGAATAGCTAGGCCGTATAAGAAGAATGAACAATCTTTTATTGAAACCTTTAATAAAACTGTAAGAAAGGAGTGTCTTGGGTGGGTTAGGTATAGCCAAAGCGATTTGCCTAAACTAACATTGGTTGTAGAGCAGTTTCTAAATAGGTATCATTACCACAGACCTCACATAAGTCTTGGTATGAAACCGCCATTATCAAATTAGACTGTGTGTCGGATATTTAACTGAAATATTTCGAAAAGTCCCAGGAAAAGTTATCAGTGATGATTCACTTTCAGAACTGTCCAAAGAGCTTTCAGAACTGTCCAAAGAGCTTAAAGAATGCAGGGGATTTCTTTGTGGCTATTTGGAATATGGAGAGGAACCATTGGCAAGCCGCTTATCAGTCCCAATGGTTACATATGATAAATTACGCTTGTTGCTTGTTGAAGCGGGGTACGTGGACTTGGTTGTTGGTTATAACGGGATTCTCGGAGACTTTGCGTTTCCTAAGTATAGTGACTCTATTCGTTTCAGGGCAGCTTTTTTTGAAAGTTGTGCTAATAAAAAAATGCCAGAACCGGCTTATTTTGGCGAGTTTGACCACGGCTATCCTGATAACCTCCACTTAGTAATAGTTGACGCTGGAAACCGTTATGGTATGCCTGTAGGTAATTACTCTATTAGTCACTTGCGCGATCTAGTGACAAAGTGGGAACCGGCTTATGACGATGAGCTACTGCAAACAAGGGGTGTTATTATAAAAGGGATAATAGAGGCAGTTAGGTTGAACGATGCAACTAATATTTGTGACCGTGTCTTTTACTTTAACAGTAACAGGTGGAGGCTTAGCGGAGGCGTTATGCAGTTTTTTATAAACCCGAGACGTCAGAAAGCGTATAGATACGGGTGGTATACTATAGAAGAGCTGGGAGAGTGGCTGGAAAGAGACTCCGGGCCAGTTGTAATTGGTTCGGTGAAAGGCACCGGGGCCGTAGCCGAATAAGTCTGCATATAGACTCTGAAAAGATATATAATCTCATGGTTTATGATCGCTACAGACCTAAAAAACGGCAAAATCTTTAAAGCCAGCGCCGCACCTTACCTGGTGGTGAGATATGAGCATATCAAGTCGGCAAGGGGCGGGGCCAACGTTAAAGTCAAAGCTAAAAACCTTTTAACAGGCAGTGTGCTGGAAAGAGGCTTTGTGGCGTCCGACACTGTAGAGGAGGCCGATGTTTACAGAAAAACCGCTCAATATCTGTATAAGGGCGGCTCTGGGTACTTTTTTATGGACCCGGCAACCTACGAACAGTTTTTAATTGGTGAGGATGCTCTTGCCGGCCAAGGTGCTTACTTAAAAGAGGGCGAAAACGTAATAGTAGTTTACTTTGAGGATAAGCCAATATCTGTGGATCTGCCAAACTCCCAAGTATTTGAAGTGATTTACACCGAGCCGGGGTTTAAAGGCAATACTGTGTCTAATGTTTATAAAGACGCCGAACTACAAAATGGCATAAAAGCCAGAGTTCCAATGTTTATCAAAATTGGAGACATAGTAAAACTAGACACCCGCACCGGTGAGTACATATCCAAAGCCTAGATGTTGTATTATCTTGATATATGGACTTTCCCATAACCGAAGTTACTGCCACACTTACACTAGTCTTGCCGATTCTAGCGGGTTTGTATAGCTTTTGGGCAGAGTCTAGGAAAGATGGTTTTGATCAGGAGGCATCTTTTGACCTTGTCTTTTCTGGCATGCTTTTTTCACTTTTTATCACCTTGATATATAGCGTAGTAAGTACCAGAGGCTTTAGCTTTGCCCAGCTCAACCTTAATCCGTTTTCCCTTTTGTTTGGGTTTGTATTAGGAGTGAGCTTTTTTGCGCTTACTAAAGGTTGGTCAGTATATAGGGTTTTAGATGAATTAGCCATTTCCATGGTTTTGGGTTCGGCATTTTGGGTGCTGCTTACTAACTTACGAGTTGGCATAAAACCATTTTATGTTATAGCACCGGTATTACTTTTTGTTATTGCATATTTTTTGACCAAATATCGGGAACTAGTTGCTAAGTCGGGGCTATTGTACTGTGTGGTTGCCTTGTTGTTTTGTTTAGCCGCGGGGGCAGCATACAAAAACTTTACTGCCGACTTGATATTTATTGCCGCATTGTTTACACTTACACTTGTAATCCTGGTGGCGAGAATTAAGGTTCTATATGGCAAACTTAAAGTCCGTGATCATACCACCCACAATGCTTAGAGAATTGGTCTTGAAGCTGTGGAAAAGAAGTAGGGAATTAAAGAACGAAGAGGAGATAGTTACAAAGTCCGACCCATACATGCAGCCGGGAAGAGTAAACGAAAACGCCGAATTCACTGATGACACAGTGGAAGACATTGAAAAAACTATCCAGCAGGCCAGACTAAACATAATTCAGGCGGCTAGGTTAGAGATAAGGAAAGCCCTTGCCAAGGTGAGAATAGGTACTTACGGTATTTGTGAAACTTGCAAGAGTCCAATTGACCTTTCTCGACTTAAAGCCTTTCCGCAAGCAACCAAGTGCCTTGACTGTTCGCGCAAAGCCGAAGATGAGTGATACTCAAGCCAGAAAAACTCGCATCTTGTTAGTTGAAGATGAGGACGATATTAGAAACCTGTATTCGGAGTTTTTGTTTGCCGCTGGTTATGATGTTAGTGGGGTGGGGGATGGAACTACTGCTGCGGCAAAGGCGCTAGCCGAAGAGTGGGACTTAATGCTGCTAGACATTATGCTTCCCGGCCAGGATGGCACTCAAATTCTTAAGGCTATAAAATCAAACGACAAGGTTAGGAACAAACCAGTTATAGTATTAACAAACCTCAACATAGAATCTGTTGCCGAAGAGCTTTTTGACATGGGTGCCGACGGCTTTTTAGTCAAGTCAGAAATTACTCCCGATAAGATTGCCGGTGAGATCCAAACCGTCCTGCAAAAATACGCTTAACGAGTATGCCCGCCAATATTACGGTGCTATATGAAGATAGCGACCTATTAGTGCTTGATAAACCCGTTGGGGTGAGCGTTGGCGATTTAAAATCCGGTGATATCCAAGACAGTGTTTTGGAATGGTTAGGTACAAGAACCGAGGTGAAACCTGGGACCGGCGTAACCGATTTTGTGCTTCGGTTGGGTATTTTGCATAGACTGGATAAAGAAACATCTGGCGTTATGCTAGTAGCCAAAAATCGGGCGACTTTTGACTATATATCCGAGCTTTTTCGTACTAGACAGGTGAAGAAGACGTATGAAGTATTAGTTCATGGTTGGGTTAAAGATACTGACTTTGAGATTCGCGCTCCAGTAGGGCGAGATAGAAGGGTTGGGGTAAAATTTGCGGTGGGAGAGCGGGGTAGGGAGTCGGTTACTAGGTTTAAGCTTATTCAGAAGCTAAAAATTGCCGGACAAGACTACTCGTATCTGGAAAGTATGCCGGAGACTGGTAGAACACATCAGATTCGCGTGCATTTGGCGGCGTTAGGCCGCCCGATTGTAGGTGACATCAAATACCTAGGTAAAAATTTACTCAATGCTCATAAGACACCGTTTACGAGAATGATGCTCCACGCTAAGACTATAGAATTTACTGATAACCACGGGCTAGTTAGGAAGTTTGCTTCCCCCCTTACTTTAGCCGCAGAATTTTAAAGCTATTCACAAAATGTGTTCAGTGTGATAAAAGAATAGTGTGCGTACTGTTACTAAGACGAAACAGGACCCTAAAACCCGCGCTCCTTTCGGCTGGGGCTTTCTTGCTTTTAGTCACTTTTTTTTTAGTTAGGGGGTTAATATCTCCTGTTGTTTCGGCCTTAAGTTCTAACGCCAGTGACTTAAAGAACACAGATGTATATTCGGTTCTTTTGGCAGAAAAAGGCGATGACGAAATGATAACTAGTCTTAAGCTGTTGATTATTCAAAAAAAGGACAAACAGCTTTTTGCCTTTGCTATTTCTCCTACTCAGGCCATTGATATGCCGGGCAAACTTGGCGAAGAGCAAATTGGCAAAGCCGTTCAGATAGGCAAGGCTTTGCTGTACGACACGAACGAATCCCAGTTATTAAGTGACGCTGTTCGAAAACTTACTGCATACACCATAGATAGATACATTATTGCACCAACCGATACCTATGGCATCATCGATCAAAGCGTCTTTGGTGGCGGCATAAAAATGCTTTTGCCGTGGAACTTTTCCGCTTTTGGAAGAGGAGTTGGCACTAACATGAGTTCAGGCGAAGTGATTGACTTTTTTCTCTTTACCAACGGACTTGAACCAGGGGACACAGAGCTGTACGAGTTTGCCGAGGTTGCGGATATGAATGCTAAATTTAGAGATATTGCCCTAAACAGTGACGTTTCGGCTGAAGCTTTAGACGTTGTTGTGCTAAATGGTACGGGCAGTTCCGATTTGGCCAAAATCATTTCCGACATGTGTCAAAACGCCGGCATGAAAGTGATACTTATAGGTAATACCGTAAACTTATATGAGCGAAGTCTTATCATAACTGATAACTTTGCAACACCTACCGTTAAAAAACTTTTGGCGAGCTTTCCTTCTGCCAGACTAGTTAGTCGAAGTGAGGCTTTGGGTCTGGATGAAGACTTGGTTGACAGAGGAGACGTGATTGTTGTTTCGGGGTTTGACATCCTACCGCTTGTTCAGTAGACTAGATTAAGTCTCTCCTTTCTAACCCTCGCCGATTTGTGCGAGGGTTTTTGTGTTTCAAAGGAGATAAATGATCTATGCGCTAGTTTTGTTTGTTTTGATTTTAATAGGTGCTGGATTCGCTTTAAAGAAAGTCAAAAAAACAGGGAGTTTCCTCTCACTAACCAGCAACAAGGTTATACTGGAGATCAAGGTTCCGCGGGTTACCAATGAGGATGAGACCTTTAAGACGGCCGCTTTGGCAATGGAAAGCCTGTTTTCATCCTTGCACGGACTTTTGAAGTCCAAGGATGAGGGTAACGAGTATTTTAGCTTTGAGGTTGTTTCTAGGCCCGGTTTGGGTATTAAGTTCTATTCCGTATGCTCTGAACGGGCGGTAAATTTTGTTGAGAGCCAGATCTACTCAAATTATCCATCTGCCCAGATTATACGTGTAGCTGAAAATCTGCCGGTGTATGAAGACGTTGCTATTTGGCAGATGTCTAAACTTGTGGAGAGCAAACGTTATATCTTTCCCCTAAAAACCTATAACGATATGGAAATTGACTCTATGGCTTCGATTACTTCTTCGATGTCTCAATTAGGAGATGGGGAGGCCATATGCTTTCAGGTACTTGCTAAACCTGTAGGGGACGTTTGGCAGAAAGAGGGTAATGACTACGTTTCTGCGGCAAAAACCGGCAAAAAGGTTAAAAACGTTTCCACACTGCAAAGCCTGCTCATGTTAATTTTGACGGAATTATGGAGCATCTTTACTAGGGTGATTGGCGAGGCAGCCATGATCTTTGGTGGATCATACACCGCCGAGGCCGGTAGAGATGCTAAAGGCGTTACACCAACACCCAAACTCACCATTGTTCAGGAAATGGAAGTCAACTCGATTGAGAACAAAATGGCCAAGATGGGTTTTCAGGTAGAAGTTAGAATATTGGTGGGATCAAAGTCGGGTGCCAGGGTGGATCAAACCACCAGAGACCTTGTAGCCTCCTTTAACCAGTTTTCCACCACCAACTTGAATAGTTTGGTGCTTGGTGGCAATACGGTTGGCAGGGAGGCTTACACCGCTTTTGCCGAATGTAAGTTTGCCGAGGTCGACTCCTTTATTTTAAATGTGGAAGAGTTGGGGTCGATGTATCATTTGCCGTCTCAAGAAGTTGAAACGCCGAACATCGGTTGGTCTTACTCGCGTAAATCGGAGCCGCCGGCAGGACTGCCCATTAAAGATTGCACTTTTATTGCCGACACGGTGTTTAGAAACCAAAAAGTGCGATTTGGACTCGCTAACGGTGATGATCGGTTGAGACACATGTACGTAATAGGTAAGTCCGGAACCGGCAAGTCCACGCTTTTTGAAACCATGATCTCGCAGGACATTGCTAATGGTTTTGGTGTTGGCGTGCTGGATCCCCACGGTGAGACAATAGATAAGGTTCTGGAGCGCATTCCGGAAAATCGGGTAGATGATGTAATTTATTTTGATCCGTCGGACACCGAAATGCCGGTGGGGCTTAACTTGTTGGAGCTTTCGGATATTTCACAAAAGAACTTGATGGCTTCCGCGCTGGTTTCGGCCATTAAGCACCATTTTGACTACTCATGGGGCCCCAGGCTTGAATATTTGCTTAATTACTCAATTCTTACGCTTTTGGAGGTGCAGGGAACCACTATGCTTGGTATTACAAGGCTCCTAGAGGATGAAAACTACCGCAAGTTTATTTTACACAACGTTTCGGACCCGGTGGTGCACAAGTTTTGGGACACAGAATTTAAGAACATGAAGAATAACCCTAAGCTAATAACCGAGTCGATAGCGCCTATTCAAAATAAGGTGAACAGATTTTTAGCCTCAACGACAATCAGGAATATTTTGGGCCAGAGGAAGTCCACTATAGATATAGAAGGGGCCATGAACTCCGGCAAGATTTTGCTAATGAACCTCTCCAAAGGCAAGATAGGGGAGGACAACGCCAATTTGTTAGGCGCGCTTTTGGTTTCACGTATCCAATTTTTTGCTTTACAAAGAGCTAATATTAGGTACGACCAACGCCGGCCGTTTTACCTGTACGTTGACGAGTTTCAAAACTTTGCTACTGGCAGTTTTGAGTCAATACTCTCCGAATCCAGAAAATATGGTTTGGGTTTGTATTTAACCCACCAGTATACCGCCCAACTGCCTGAACAATTGCTTAAGGCTGTGCTTGGCAACGTTGGTACCATTGCCACTTTTTCTTTAGGCACGCCAGATGCTAAAGCCCTAGCCGCCGAATTTGCTCCGTACTTCACGGACACCGACATCATTTCTTTGGAACGGTTTCATGTGTATATCAAGCTGATGATGAATGGGATGACGTCACTACCGTTTTCGGCCAAGATACTGTTGCCATGGGTTGAAGATGAGTGTGTAGTTGCCAAGTCCACAAATAAAGACTGGGTGTTGGAGCTTAGCAGGCAAAAGTACGGCGTTGCCAAGGCCGAGATTGAGGACAAAATTCGCAAGTGGGTAGATACCAACTTTGACAAAGGTATGGCAATAGCTATAGACACTAAAGTCGTGGGAACCACGGTTTCACCTGCGCCTGTGAAACCTCCTGTGCCTTTGAGGAACCCAGAGCCTACAATCGCAAGGCCGACGCCAGAAGTGCAGGAGCCAGTTAGGCAAGTTGAACGATTGCCAAAGATTCAAGCACCGGCGGCCGAACCTCCTGCTGCTATAACTGTGCTGGATTCGGGTTTTTTTGACGGGTCCGATATGGTTTTGCCAGACGGCCGAAAAGTGAAAGTGCAGGCAAATTATGCAGCAAAGAGCGAGCTTGCATATGGCGATATTCTGGAAAGGTACTTGCACAACGGCGAGGATAGGTTTAGACAGGCTAAAAAGGTAGAACGGGCAGAACTTGAAGGCACTCTGTACAAAGATAATGGCTTATGGGTTTTTGTAACGCCGGAAGGCAAAAACTATCCGGTATCTCAAACTGCTGTAGACTTTAATCAGTTCACCGATGGTCAGAGGATGTACGGTACTATTCCCGCTGGCGTGCAAGACGTGCCGTATTGCACCCTTGCGCTAAAAAGGTTTAGAAAAGAAACCACTAAAAGTGCTGAAGCTGACAAGATAAAGAATGACCAAAGTCTACGGTAGCGGTGGGGAAGCGCTGGAAATCCGTTTTTCCGAGCAATTAGTTTTCTTCAATAACTAGCTCAGGCTCGCTATCGCTGTCAGTAAAATCACGCTTGGTGTAGGGTTTAACATCCTGCCGTTCACCGTCAAATATTGGCATGGTTGCATTGATTATTATTGACGCATTTTTATCAGCGCCTTTAACGAAGTCAGCGGTGAAATTGGCCCCTTGATCTTTACCAGCCTTGAGCTTTTTGTGAACTTTATCATCGGTTACAGCCCCCAGTTCGATCTTATTGTCCTTAATTAACCCAAAAACCTTAGTGGATCCTGACAAGATTTTAAGTTCTAGGGTAAGTCCGGAAGGTATTCTTGAAGCTGTAATACCCTTAGCTGTAATGTTAATAGAAGCTACACAGCTGGTGGCAGGCTCTTTGATGATATTTTTGTACCCGCATTGTGTATTGCCAACACGTTTTTCTTCTTTGGCAAATTCCAGGTTCCTTAAAGCAACCGTATTGATAGGGTCTAATCCCAGGACTTCTCTAAAGAATTTTTTGGCTTTTGCAAACTCTTTAAGCTCTAAATAGGCCTTGCCGAGTCGTATTTTGGCGGTTAGGTTAGCGGGTTCGATTTTGAGGATTTCCAGGTTAATGTCTCTGGCGCAAGGCCAGTCTGACGCCACAGCAGCCTTGATAGCCTTCTTTTCCAGTCCGGCAATGTCGCTTTGCATGAGTGTTAAAGTATCAGATACGTCGGCAATGTCAAGTGACTAGATATGCTATTATATAAGGGTCATTATGTCGGGGCATTCCAAATGGGCAACAATTAAACGGGATAAGGCGGCTAACGATTCCAAAAAGAGCCAGGTGTTTACCAAACTTACCAGGGCGATAACGGTAGCCGCTAAAAAGGGCTCAGACCCTGAAAGCAACTCCACCCTTAGACTGGCTATAGACAAGGCCAAAGAGGCCAGAATGCCAAGGGACAATATTGAGCGAGCAATCCAGAAGGGTTCCGGCGGGGGAGAGGGGGCACAATACGAGGAGGTTATTTACGAGGGTTATGGACCAGAAGGCGTGGCCTTTTATATTCATGTCTTAACTGATAACAGGAACAGGACAGTCTCTGAAATCAGAGGGCTGTTTAGCAGATACGGTGGGTCTTTAGGCAGTGCAGGCAGCACTGCATACATTTTTTCTGACCTGCAAAACCCCGCGTTTGACATTGAAGTGAGAGATGCGGCTAAAGCCAAATCTATTTTGGCTCTTGCAGAGGCACTGGAGGATTTAGACGACGTTTCTGAAGTTTTTACTAATGTTAAGGTTCCTGACGAACTTTTAAATTCACTATGCTGATTTTAGGCATTGATCCGGGCACTGCCAAAACGGGTTACGCTTTTGTTCAGGTTGATAAGGGTGTTGGAGGGAAAAAGTTACCCAAAATAGTTACTGCTGGCGTTATTACAACCGGTAAAGATCTGGATATGCCCAGAAGACTAAAATACTTACATCTTCAACTTGGCTCTTTGTGCAAAAAGTACAAGCCCGATTTAATGGTTGTGGAGCGGTTGTTTTTTAACACTAACGTGAAGACCGCGATTACCGTTGGCCAGGCTAGAGGCATTAGCTTACTTGTTGGCGCCGAAGCTGGCATTGACGTGTTTGAATACACTGCTTTGCAGGCTAAGTGTGTGCTAACGGGTTACGGTAGGGCGGAGAAATCGCAAATGCAGGAGGCAGTAAAGACTTATTTTAACCTTACGGAGGTAGTGAAGCCTGACGATGCAAACGATGCTGTAGCCATGGCTTTATGCCATTTGTCGAAAAGTATATGAGCCTAGCCGGTATCACTAAAAGCTTGGCAGCTTGGTACCAGCTCTTAGCTGGTAAGATCAACATTAAGAAGTTTAAATACGTTATTTTTTCTGGCGCTCTAGTGGCGTTTGCCTTTTTGCTTGCCCAAAGGTTTTTATTGGTAGGGGAGAGCATGAAGTTTGAAACCCTGGTTATTTACACCCTAGCTGCAATTTTAGTTTCTGCGGGTTTTGGCTACGTGCTGCATTATTTTGAAGGTATAGATAGAAGCTTTAGAACGTTTGCGTACGGCTCGTTTATGATTTCCACTTTAGTGCTTTCGGCTTTTTTGTCCTTTATATATTATCCAAACCTTACGGTTGCAATTAAGATAGTGCTGGCTTTTTTCTACGCCGCCATGCTTTATAGTGTTTTGTTACTCAATAACCTTGTTGTTGTTGTAGGCAGCAGGGAAGAGAGCATTCCGGTCTACCGTGTGGCACTTAGCTGGGTACAAATTGTACTCTTAGGTGTGTCGATCTCCTTGTTTACCACTCTGTTTAAGATTAATGTAAATCCGCTGGTTCAGATTATATTTTTAACTTTATTTACCCTGGCTTTTTTTAACTATTTTCACTATGTGTACTCCTACGCCGGCGACGTTAAAACCACTACTAAGCCGGAAAAACTGACACTTATTATTTCTTTAAGCTGCCTGGTTAGCTGGTCGGCGTTTTGTATCCTGTTTTTCCCGACGGAGTCGTTTTTAAGGGGTATTTTTGTTTCTTCGGTGTTTTTGTTGGGCTTGGGTTACATGCAGTCGTATCTAAAAAACTCGTTAGGCAAACGGCTGATATATGATTACGCGTTTATCAGTGTTTTTTTCTTTATCATACTGATAGTGTTTAAGCCCTAGCTAACGCTGTAGTACCGGCAGGGCAGGGGAGTGGAGTTCCGAAAGGCTGTCATACTATAGGGTATAGTGCTAAAACCCCTGTCATACTATTTCACAATGCATATTGTCATATTATCTTTTGTAGGTTTGTCATATATTTTTCCCAAGCGTAGGTTGTGGATAACCGTATTTAAGGCGCATATAGCGGGGTTGGGCTGTGAGTCTTTTGGGTTGAATGTGTGATGACCATTTGCTAAATAAATAGAGGATGTAGGCGAATACCAGCGTATTATATACTTCATTTCGTAGCCCACTCCCCGTTTTCCGGGTTGCTATAGTGCTTTTTACTTCTCTTGGCCTATATCCGTTATTGGATGTCGTTAAACATACATTATACGACGTCTGATAAATGTCGCTTCTGACTATCCCCTTGCGAAATCTGAGCACAAATATTTACAAAAAACTTTTTTGTCTATTTTGCTGTTTATGATCTGCGTAACTAGTTAAAAAAGTCTATTACTTCCCTGCTTGCAAACTCTTTACTTGTTTAGCTTATTTACCTCTTCTTGCCATCGGTTTTATTCCCGAGCAATTCCCCTACTCGTTGCTATATAATGAGTGTGCAGACACAGGTCTTTCAACTGACCTTCACGTTAGCATTAAGGCGTGGTTGTGGCAACAACTACACGTGAGGCTCTAGAATGCCCTAGGTTAAAACTTTATGGAAAAGACTACATCTATATCGGCTACACAGGGACTTGAGGGCTACATGCTAAGGTATTTGGAGTTTTGCGAGGTGGATAGAAACCTAAGTCAAAATACCATCAAGATGTACCACTTTTACTTATGGGATTTGCTCAACTGGATGAAGGCCGGTTTAAAAAAGTCCGTACTTGCCATGTCAGATCTTGATAATGAGCTAATAAGAAAGTACCGCATGGATTTAAACCGTAGAATTAGCACAAAATCGCAAGCGGAGTTTAAGCGGTCAACCCAAAAAACCTTTTTGGTGGCGATTCGGGCGTTTTTGAAATATATGATAACAGAGGAAAAGTTGGAAGTTTTACCACCAGAGCAGATAACTTTAGGTAAACCTGATCCGCGGCTACCAAAAGTGCTTGAAGAAGACCAATTGAGGCTGTTGTTTGAGGTTCAGGACCTAAATAAGCGTTCCGGACTGCGGGATCGGGCTTTGTTGGAGGTGCTTTTTTCCACATAGACAGCATTAATTTGGATAGCGGAGAATTTAGCGTTATAGGCAAAGGCAGGAAAATTCGGACAGTTTACTTGAGTGCTTCGGCTATTGACTGGCTTGGCCGGTATTTAGCCACCAGAAAAGATGACTTTAAGCCCTTGTTTTTGCGGTATTCGGGAAAAAGAATGCAAGTTAACGACAAAGATGGAGAAAGCCTGCGGTTGACACCAAGAAGTGTGCAAAGACTGGTGAAAAAGTATACGTTAAGGGCG
>LCJU01000032.1 GCA_000994815.1 candidate division WWE3 bacterium GW2011_GWC2_44_9
GGCATTGGCACAACCGGACCGGACAGACTCCTTGATCTACTTGATGCTTCCAATCCCCAGCTGAGACTGACTCAAGCGGACGGAACTGTTTATGCTGACTTTCAAATGGCCAGCACCGGAGATTTGGTGATTGGAGTTGACGGAGTCACCAGTCAGCTGGTTTTGGATAACGGCGGCAATGTCGGCATCGGGACGACGGGACCGGGGGCAAGTTTACATGTTGTTGGAGGAACAGGTGGTGGAACAGATTTGCTAAAACTAACTTCAGTTGTTGCTGGAAGCGTTACAACGGCAAGAAATGTTCACTTACTTTACTACGACACCGATGGCGACGCAATATATGACCAAGCAGATAAAGATGGCGTTAATCAAGTTCGCCTTAGGTCTGCTGGCATTAGTTATTTAAACGGCGGCAACGTCGGCATCGGGACGACGGGGCCGGGGGCAAAGTTAGACGTAATTTATCCGGGGACTACTGGAACATCTCTAATCGCATTTCGAGCATTCGGATACGATAGTGATAGCTATTTTGGTGTCTCCAATGACGCAAATAACTCAGCAAATATTGCTTTGTATAGGTCTGACACGACTAAAATGTTTGAAGTTCTTGGACACACTGGTCAAGCCTATTTTAGCGGCAACGTCGGCATCGGGACGACGAGTCCAAATGCTAAATTAGAAATTTCTGCCACTGGCGCCGTAATTCCACGCATTACTTCATCAGACGGATTGGGCGATGCGGGATTAAGATTTTATAGTGGTTCCACATTCAAGGGTCAGGTTGGTTGGGATTATTCGTCAAATGTTATGGGTATTTATGGTGCGGCGGATTCTGGGACACCAGTCATAAGTATAATCAGCGGCAACGTCGGCATCGGGACGACGGCACCAGGGGTGAAATTGGAAGTGAATTCTACTACTGATGCGAATATTATTATAAATAGACCTGTCGCAGAGTCTGCTACTTATGGTTTGACATTTAGGTCGTTGACTACAGCCCCTGCTTCTATTGACCTTGCGGCGGTAAAGGCAATTACAACTGACCTTGGTGTGACTCCAGAAGGACAATTAGGTTTGTACACATATGGTAGTGCAGCAGGTGCATTGACTGAAAGAGTGAGAATTGACCAGAACGGCAACGTCGGCATTGGGACGACGGGACCGGGGTATCCGCTACATATAGTTAAGGATGGAACATTTGTTAACAGTGCGTCAGGTGTTTTAGTAGTAGGTGGTGCGACAGATACTACTGAGGTATTGTCACTTGGCTATGACACAACCAATGACTTCGGCTATATTTTTGCTGCTGATGTGGGGAGTAGTTATGATGATCTTGTGTTACAACCAGCAGGCGGCAACGTCGGCATCGGGACGACGGCACCAGGGGCTAAGTTGGAAGTTGCGGGAGATACTATTTTGGGCGCTGATAGTGGTGCCGATAAATTATTTATTAACGATTATGGTAATAATTACGCTTATATTACCGCAGGATACATTGATAGAGATAAAAGCGTAGGTCTTGATTTTCAATACAGAAATTCTGCAGGCGCTCTTGCCGATGGTATGAAGATTCAAAGCGACGGGGATATAGAAATAATGAATGGCAATGTCGGCATCGGGACGACGGCACCGGGGGCTAAATTACACGTTAGTGGCACAAGTTCTGCACTGGAAATAATTGAAGGCAGCGGTATCTCTGGCTGGTTAAGGTTCGACGAAGCCGGGACAACAAGAGGCTATTTAGGATATGGCGATGCCGGCCAGCTCTTTACCGATCAATTGACCGATTCCATAGCGCTGCGGGCCCAAAACGCTTTGCAATTAGGAAGCGGTACTGGTGCTGATTTAACTATTGATACCAATGGCAATGTTGGGATTGGAACAACAGCGCCAAACACCATGCTGGAGATTGCCGGTACTTCCAATCAGTTAAGATTGGCGTACAGTAGCAGCTATTATACCAATTTGACAATAGACTCTGCCGGTATGTTAACCGTTGCTCCCAATGGCACGACCGCGGCTACTTTTAGTCAAAGCGCCAATACTTTTACCCTGCCCACCAGCTTTACCGCCGCCGGTGACGTCTCCGTTGCCTACGATCTGCAGTTTACCAACCAAACAGCCTCCTACATTAAGGCAGACGGACCGTTAACAATTCAATCGGGCGAGAGTTTTGAAAACCTTGACTTAACGCTTGATCCCTCCGGTACCGGTGCAGTGGTTGTGGCAAGCGGCAGTGATTTGGAGCTGGCCACCAGCTACAAGGTAGTTTTTGACAATGACGACACCGGTGATAGCTACATGAAACACGATACCACCAACAACTGGCTTACCGTTTTTACCGATGGAACCGAGGTTGCCAGATTCAAATCCGACGGCGCGATAGACGCGAATGCTGCTGTAAATGCAAACGCTTTCGATCTGGCAGAAAACTACCCCACCATGGATACGGCTCTGGAACCTGGGGATGTAGTTGAGCTGTATGATGCCGAGGGTGAGTTGGGAGACGCCAAATACCTTGTTAAAAAGTTCGATCCGGCAAGTGGTGGGGCAGTAATTGGTGTGGTTTCCAGCAAACCGGGGGTGGTGCTTGGTGGAGGCTCGTTTATGAGTGATACGTGCCAGCAGGTTAACTCCGGAACAGAGGGGGAAGAAGCCGTTCGAGCGGATTTGCAGGAGAAAGCGGTTGCAGATGAGTTGGGGGCAGAGGAACTTTCGGTTCAGGACAGTCAGGCCATAGAAGACAAAATCAGCTCTTGTAAAGCCTCTACTCAAGTGCCTGTAGCTTTGGCAGGCCGAATACCTGTGAAAGTAGATGACATAAACGGAAAAGTTTCCGTGGGTGACCTTCTTACTGCGTCAACAGTAAATGTCGGAATGGCGTCAAAGGCAATTGGTGAGGGTTGGGTGCTAGGTCGGGCTATGTCAAAGGATGAAAACGGTACAGTAATTATGTTTGTTATGATGTCTTACTACAATCCGGCTGACACAGCCGCCGCAACCGGAACCTTGGAGTCCAGCTCCTCGGCAACTCTAGCATCAGAACTAGATAGCGATTTGAAACTGTACAGCGACTTGTATGTGTTGGGTGTGAGCTCTTTGAAAGATGTAGAAATTAGTGGCGAGCTCAAAGTAGGCGAGCTAACTATTTATGCGGAGGATGGTTACATGGCAATAGACAATTTGTTTGGTGGACTGTCGCTTATGAAGTCCGCTAAGGGCAATATTGATGTGTTTGCCGGAAAGTTGGTGTTCACAGTTGACGGCGGGATAAAGGCATTTGGTAACCTTGAGCTTGCCGGGGATCTTAAACTTGGGGGCAAAATTATTGCCGGTGAAAGTGTCCGAGGGTCAATTGTGATACCGCAAGGCCAAACTTCTTACGACGTGGTAATGGATTGGGATAGTGCTCCGGAAAGCGTAGTAGCAACTCCTAATTACGACGCCAGAGTATGGGTGGGCGAGATAACCGGCACTGGTTTTACACTTAATGTAGAAACTTTTGGCAAGCAAGAGGCGGTGGAAGAGAAAAAAGTTTACTGGATTGCGGTATGGTAACAAAAAAGGTGCTAAATCTTTTTAAGCCTTTATCAAAGGCTTTGGTAAGGTTTTCGGCTGTCAAAAAAACAGCAGCACCTTTTGCATTTGGCGCTCTGCTTGTTATAGTGCCAGTGGCTTTGCTGGTTATGAAAAATGCTCAACCAGTTTCGGCGGCCTGGTATGATTCCGGCTGGCATTTTAGAAAAAAAATAGTTATTAATCGTACCCAAGTTGCCGGAACTTTCGATTTGGTTAACTTTCCGTTTCTGCTAACCAAAATAGACCTGGACGTTCGAACTTATAGTCAGGAGGATGGCGGCGACATTATGTTTGCAGACAGTGGGGGAACTAAACTGGACCACGAATTGCAGATGTTTGACTTTGCTTCCGGCAAAATTGTGGCTTGGGTAAAGATTCCGGTACTTTCTGTAACAAAGGACACCGAACTTTACATGTATTACGGTAATGTCAACAGTGCCGATCAGGAAAACCCCGCCGGGGTGTGGGCAGATGGTTTTACCGGTGTTTGGCACTTGGAGGATAGCCCTTTAGACACGCCTCAAGTTATGGATTCGACCGGCTCTGATATACATGGCATCTATAGTCAGTCTATGTCGGCATCGAATCAAGTGGATGGGGTTATCGGGGATGCCGTTGACTTTGCCGGTGCGGAAGACTACGTGAATTTTGCAAGTTCCTCCGGGCAAGTACAAACGCTGGAGTTTTGGACCAAACCCGCTGATCTTACGTCTTTTTTTATTAACTTATCGGACGAACCCAAGTACGTTTGGGCGGACACTGGGCAAGTGCAGCTGGCGGGGGAACCAGCAGCGCAGGTTTACGTAAACGGCGGCGCAGGCGGGGCTATTAAGGCTGGTGTCTGGAATCACGTAGCTGTAACGGCTTCAGCCCAAACTCTCACCAAGTTACAATTTGGGTTAGTTAGGTCAACTGATTATTATTCCGGCGATTATTATTCCGGCGATTATTATTCCGGGGTATTGGACGAGATCCGAATCAGTAATGTTGTCCGGTCACCAGACTGGCTAAAAACCTCGTATATCAACCAACAAGACCCCAGCGCTTTTATGACTTTTTCCGCACAGGATAGAGGCCCAAACTCGCCGGCTTCGCCAACCCTTTTTTGGCGATTTAATGAAGCCGGTGGCACTACGGCAAACGATGCATCCTCGTACGCTAATACTGGAACATTGGCTGCCAGTACGGCTACCCCAACTTGGAATACCACTAGCTTTGTGGGCGGAGGAGCCTCTCTTTATTTTGACGGGTCAAACGATTACGTGAGCAAAAGCTATTCTTCGGACACCGAGCTTAATCCTGGAACCGCCAGCATGTCAGTTGACCTTTGGTTTAATCATCCGTCCGCTATTGCCGGAACTGATACTTTAATCTCTCGCGCAAGCGGAACGCTGGCCTCCGAAGTAGGTTACAAAATATACATGACCAGTAGCGGTTATATGTGTTTTGGCATAGACGATACCGCCGGCTCCTTTCCCGAAGACAATGCCTGTTCAACCACTAGTTATGCCGATAGTTCTTGGCACCATTTGGAAGTCACTAAAGACGGAATCACGTCGATTACTTTATATATAGACGGCCTGCAGGTAGCAACCAACACCAATACCGGCTCCGATGCTACGATTTCCGGTACCAATCCTGCCTTTTATGTGGGGGTTGATTCCGATGGTGCGAGCAATCCATGGACCGGGTTTATTGACGAGGTGCGAGTTTACGATGTTTTACGCTCGGCAAGTGACGTAAAAACAGATTACGCGGCGCGTGGCGCCACCCGCGGGGTGGGGGTTTCCTTTGGCGGTTCCCAAATCAATGAGAAACTAAGCAAAGGCTTAGTGGGCTACTGGAAAATGGATGAGGGCGTTGCAGATTCTTGTTCCGGTACTGAAGACAACTGTGACTCCAGCGGTACAGGTGCGCATGGTGTTTGGAACAATAACTCCACCTTTGCGGGAGGGAAATATGGTAATGCCGTATCTAATGATGGTACCGGGGATTATGTTTCAGTAGCCGATAATACTGCCCACGAACCAAGTTCTATCACCATTTCTTCCTGGATATATTGGACGGGAATTGGCGATAATTGGTTGATTTCCAAGCAATCTGCATTCGACTCTTACACTAACGGCTACTTAATGAGAGCTGATACTCCTACCAATACGGTTTGGTGTAAGTTTGGCAATGGCTCTACCGTAGACACTCCAACAGTGGCCGTTGCAACAGGAGCCTGGTACCACATGGTTTGTACTTATGACAATGGCGTTGCTCGGATCTATCAGAACGGCTCTTTAATCGGTACTACTACCGGCACAGCTACCGGTCTAACGTATACAAGTGTTGGAGATTTAACCTTTGGTGGACACTCCGGATCCACCGGTTTGACCATAAACGGAAAAATGGATGAAGTCCGCATCTACAACCGAGCTTTAGCCGCGAGTGAAATTACCTCTTTATACAACTGGGAACCGGGGCCGGTGGGCTATTGGAAATTTGACGAAAACTCTGGGTCCACCGCACTGGATGTTAGCGGGAACGGTAAAGACCTTTCGTTAACCAGCGTTACGTATAACACGGGTAAGTATGGTTCCTCAACCGCATTTAATGGTTCGACTTCTACGTCCAGCGTAACTGATGGGCCGTCACTTTCATTAACTAACACGGGAACTCTAGAGGCGTGGGTTTATTCCAACCGAGCGTATCCAAGCGATGATGGAACCACCAAATATAGAAACATTATAAACAAATGGACAGCGGGTGCCTGCTCCGGTGCCGATGAGGGTTATTTATTTGACTGGTATGGAACCAGCAGTGCGGCAACACTGCGGGGTTGGGTTTGCAACGGCACAACTGCTCAAGGCATAACTTACAGTACTACGCTTACGGCAAACGCCTGGACCCATGTGGCATACGTTTGGGATGGGTCCTACCACAGGTTGTATATGAATGGCGTTCAGGTTGGAACGCCTGCTTCCCAAACTATCAATAACCAGGACGATACCGGTACATTAAGAGTGGGGGATGGGTTTGGCGGAGGGTCCATCTACAGATGGGATGGTAGATTGGACGAGGCTAGAGTCTACAACTATGCTAGAACTTCGGATCAGATTGTAGAAGACATGAACGCCGGTCATCCCACCGGCGGAAGCCCGGTTGCAAGCCAAGTTGGCTACTGGAAATTTGATGATGGTTACGGCTCTACAGCGCAGGATAGCAGTCCAAATAATTTAGATTTAACTCTTTACTACAGTCCAACCTGGACAAATTCCGGCAAATTTAACAAAGCGCTGGACATGGAGAAAAACTCATTTAACTATGCTTCGGCCGCAGATAGTACAGCCCTTTCCATAACTGGAAGCTTAACCCTTAGTTCTTGGCTAAACCCGGAATCCGTTACAGCGTCTACCGAATTTCCTATCGCCGGCAAGTGGTCATCTTCCGGAAAAAGCTATCTTTTGGCCCAATACGGAGACGAGATACGCATGTACATCGACTCTGCCAGCAACTATGTAACAACCGATGCAGCCAACCTTGCCGCCGGAACCTGGTACTACGTTGCCGGTGTATATAATTCTACGGCACAAACCGTAACAATATATATAAACGGTGTTGCTTATACTGCAACCACTACGGGCACCATCCCATCTTCAATCGGAGATGATACCGATGCTTTTGTTGTTGGTACAGACCAACTTCCTACCACCATGTCAACTATCTCGGTTTCAGCCTCTTTAGACGATGGTTACGGAAACATCGGTATACACTGGAGGCAAAGACGTTTCCGGTAATGTTCGGACAACGGGATTTAGGTTTCAAACCGTGGCAGTGCCAAAAGATGCCACAATTATATCCGCACTATTGGATTTTAGGGAGGGCTGGGGCGGCGACTATGGGACCAGTGTAAAAAACAGGATATATGGCGAGCTTTCTGCCGACTGCTTAACCTTTGGCGATAGCAGCCTGCCAAGGAACCGAACAAAGACATCAGCCTACGTGGATTGGGATTCTGCTGGATCCCAAGGGGCCGCCGGTGATTGGTACCAAACCTCTGCCAATGCCAAACCAGGGTCTGTTGTTTCGATAGTTGACGAGATAAATAGCCAAGCCTCTTGGGCAAGCGGTAACGACTTATGCATTATTATTACCGACGACGGTTCCACCAACGATTGGTGGTTTGAACCCCGGTCTTACGAGTATTCGTGGACTACTACCGACTCGGCCAGGCTTAACATTTCTTATGGGGGTGCTTTTTACGATGGTGTTATAGACGAAGTTAAATTGTACAACAGCGCGCTGTCCCAGGAGGACATTTTGCTGGACATGAATCAGGGCAAGGCTATTTCTTTGGGTACTGTATCCAATAAGTCTGGATCTTCTACTCAAGCGGCCTCACAAGAATACTGTGTATCGGGCGATACAGCTACATGTACAGGGCCAATTTTAGAATGGAAACTGGACGAAAATACCGGCACTTCTACTGTTTACGATACTTCCGGCAGTGGTTACACCGGTACAATGAACGGGACTATGACAGCAGGGGATTGGATTCCGGGCAAAAAGGGAACCGGATTGGATCTGGATGGGACTGACGACA
>LCJU01000033.1 GCA_000994815.1 candidate division WWE3 bacterium GW2011_GWC2_44_9
CCAGATCTTCAAGATCCTTGTCATGATGGGGACTATGGATTATAACTTCATGATCTTCAACAATCGGATATTTGTTTTTTACTACTCTAACATTCCAGTTATCCTCGTCCTGATATAGGGCTTGAGGTGTTAGATGCTCACTACCCTTACAAAAAAAACACGCCGGCTTCTGCCCCCCTGTTATGGAGCTAACAGCGCCAGTTTGATCATGCCGCTTAGCCCTATCAGTAGCCAAAATAGTTGGCTCGCCCGTTAACGGATCAAAGATAAATATACCCATAACTAGTCCTCGGCAACAAAGGCATCCTGCCTAAGCTGGATAGCTTTTTCATACAATGCCTTGTATGCCAGCGCGCTTTTATCAAAGCTGAAATTTACTTTAAGACACGCTTCAATCATATCAGAATGCACCTGACTTTTGTAGATAGCAAAACACCTATCTAGTGCTCTTACTAAGGCTCCTGCAGAATAGTCATCAAACAAAAAGCCTGTTTTGCCATGGGCTATTGTATCTCTTAGGCCGCCTACCGAGTGGGCAACCGGAACAGCCCCGTACCACATACTTATCATTTGGGTTAAGCCACAGGGTTCAAACTTGGATGGAATGACAAAAAAATCGCTAGCCGTGTATATTTGTTTAGCCAATTCTGGATCAAAGACTGTGTTTATTGAAATGTTTGTAGAGCTATACTTTACACTAAGCGCTTTGAACTTCTCTTCCCATTCCACGTTGCCGGAACCCAGCAAAATAAACCGACCCCGCCTGGAAACTATCTCCGGTATGGCATCAATAAGTATGTCCAAGCCTTTCTGGTTAGGATCTAACCTTGAAATCATTGAAAAAATAGGCGCATCATCCTTTGTCATATTCAGCTTGGTGAGCAGACTCTGTTTAGCACTCTCCTTAGCAACTTGATATGTCATTATATCGAGAGGTCTGGGAAAAGCATCATAATCGATGCCGTTTAATATACCAATAAACCTATCCTTTCGGGCGCACAGCACGTCAAAAATCTTGCCCTCATCTGTACTTGCCAAAAGCTCTTTTGCATAAGTTGGGGAGACAGTAGTTACAAAATCGGCAGAAGCTATGCCTTGCATCAGCATGTTTACATCCCCATCCGCAATGTCCCACGCCACCATTTGGTGGACAGAGGGGTCAAGGCCTACTTCGTTGATGGTACGTGCATCTCCAATGCCTTGATATGAAAAGTTGTGAATAGTCATCACCGTTGCCGGACGCTCTAAACCAAGTTCATCCTGCAAAAGCTGGGCTATAAGTCCTGTATGCCAATCATTACAATGGACTAGGTCATAAGTGTTAAATTTGGTCTTTATCAACTCCACAACAGCTCTGGCAAAAAATGAAAACACCTCAACTTCAGAGCGGATACCCAAAGAAGCGGTTTTCCCAACAGTACTAAAAAAGTCATCATTTTTCAGCAAAAACACGTCCACAAATGAGCGCGGAAGTTTTGTAGCATACACTCCAACCTTGTGAGACTCACCATTAAAAGGGACAAGCAGATCAAGGCTTTTATACACTTTTAGCCCGGCTACAACCGCAGTAGGAAAATACGGAATAACAACAGCCACATTCACCCCAAGCTTCTCCAGCGCTTTTGGCAGTGACCCTACAACATCGCCCAAGCCGCCTAGTTTAATAATTGGCGCCGCTTCCGACGCGGCTATAAGTATCTTCATTGGCTAATTGCTCCTTTGCTCCGGCTGGCCGCCCCTAATTGCCTTAAACTTCTGGGTATATCTATCCAGAGTCTTCTCAACTTCCTCATTGGATATCTCTATCCGCAACAGGTCTATGGCATTGATCGCATCGTATATGTCATTCTTTGTCTCGATTTTATATATAGCATCGCGCCAAAGTATCGCTTTCTCATACTCCCCTTTTTCCCTGGCAACTTGTTCTTGAGTTTTGAGCATAGCAACAAACGCCTCATATACACAGGCTTCCTTGCCCCCTACCCCCAGTGTTCTATCCTTAAAAGCAATCCTTTGGTAGTTATTGCGCCCCCGATTCATTTCCCGTATCTTGCCGGTTCTCTGCCAGTCAAAGGCGGTAGAAACAATAGCTCGATACAAGCTTTTTGCCCTATCCAACTTTTTAGGCGCTAAACTCGGAACCTTTTCCAAAACAGAAACAAGGTCAAAAGCTCCGGATTCAATCATTTCAACGCTCCACCAGGGTTTAGCACTCGCCCAAAAGAACTGATCAGAGGCAAGTGCCCTATCTGCCATACTTCGCACCTCTTCATACACAGGCATAGTGTGACTTAAACTTTCGACCTCGGCCAGCATCAGATTTAGCAGCTCCCACTGCCATTTGTGAATACTATTGGCCGGATCGTTCCACGAAATAAACTGCACGCCACGCGCAATGTCATCTAAACTCGACGCCCACGTGGAGTTTTGTAAGGCTATCTCGGAAACATCACCACCCTCACCGTAATCAAGCACCTCGGAAAGTTTCAGCAAATCAATATCCGCCCTAGCCAAAAATGCGAGCAGGACTTTTTCCAACCCGGGCCGGTGGTGACCAAAAGTTTCCCCGTCCATTGCAATCACCGGAGTACCCGTATCATGCGCATACTTTTCCAACGTTGCTGTTAGCGTTGAGCTATCCCTTTCTATTCCACTCATTATCAGATTGCTGGGATTACGCTGTCGAAAAAGTAAAGCCAACTGGGAAGTGTGGGCCCTAAAGTAACTCCTAGGTTTAGATATCCCGCCATCGCCAGCCCTGCTGATTTCGTCTAAGATCATGTACCTAAAACCCATAGCTTTAACTAAATCATCTAGGCCCTCACCAAACGCCATTTCTGGCGGAAAAAACCCTACAGGTGCAACACCTAGAAATTCGTGCAATAAAGCGTTATTAAGCGTTATCTGCCTATTGATTTCCTCTTTTGGAAGGAGCGGCAAAAAAGCGTGATAGCAGGCGGTAGATGTAAACTCTACCCTATTGGTTAACACCAAAGCTTTAAACTTCTGTATAACATCAGAAAAACCGTGCTTGGCAAGCGACTCAAGCAAGCCACCCGACACATTGAGTGTAAGTCTGGCCCTTTGATTGTCAAGCAACCCGTCAAGCAGGGGCCGGTAGCATTGTGCCACCACCGCCTCCAAGATATCCTTTTGTTGATTTGCCGGCTGGTAAAAATGAAGAAAAAGCGCCAGTCTCATATAAGCGACTCCAGAAGCTTGGCTATTTTAGCCAATAGCAGCTTATTCGACTTGCAGCAGCCGGCGACGAGCTTGTAATAGTCTAGCGCCGATTCAATCATATAACGATTATAATTCTTCCGGCCCATAAGCTCGACACCGGTTGACCACCAAAACTGATCGCTCTGCTCCAACTTTAGCATTGCTAACTCCAGCTCCAGTTTGCTGGAATTACCACCTTGCCAAATTGGTGTGCCGGGCAAAACCGGCATTAAACTCTTGCTCGCATCCTGCTCCAAGTCCTTTTGATACTCGGCGTGCACCTCCCTAAAAAGCTCCCAAAGCAGACTGTTGATTGGATTCGCCTGGTTTTCCCACAATGGATAAGTAGTCTCGTAATCCGAGCTCCAGGTAGACTCTCTAACACTGTCAATACTACGACACTCTGCCGATTCGTAAGCAGCCGAAAGCGTAGAGGTTGTGCCTCCGTTGGCGTAGATATCAGAAACAATCGACTCAAAAAGCTCCACGCCATCCCGATAGTGATGGCCAAAAGTCTCCGCATCTAAAGCAATAACTTTATCCGTCCCGCCGCGCAGAATCTCTGCCGTAATTTGACTTTGGTCCAGGTCCCGCTTAAACGAGATCATATTTGTCAACTCGCGGTTTCGCACTATAAGCCTTAGCTTTATGCCATCTGGCATGTAGCAAACACCACCCTTAAAGGGTTTAACCAACTCTTTTGGCAAAGAGTACTCGTCAACAGCCGCCCAGTCATAGCCAAGTTCACGCAGTTTTGCTAACAGCGAGCTGTTGACGGCCATTTCCGGCGGGAAAAAGCCTTGCACATTTTTGACCATATAGCACGGCTCACCCTCAAAGTCCTTAGTTGATCCAAAGTAGTACCCCAGCGCCATTTCATTTAAAACTATCTGTTTCTCCACAAAGTCCATAGGAACTTTTGTTAATATCGGGTGGTAAGCCGCACTGCCTACCAGCTCAATTCTACCCGCGGCAACAAGCTCTTTGACATCACGAATAAGCCAGGCAAAACCGTAAGAGTCTAATTGTGCCAGCAGACTTAGTGGAAAATTTGCGGTTAGCTTGATTCGCTTATCATCCTTGATGGCTTTAATTAAGGGAACATAGCAATCATGCGCGACTTTTCTTACTATCTCGGCAAACTGATTGGACGGCTGGTAGAAGTGTAGTAAAAAGCAGACGGTCACTACTAGATTATATATACCTACCAAAAAATGCACAACCCAGTCTGAAGCGGTTTTTCCTCACTCTCCTGCCCACAGAATGAGAATACCGCCGCTTCAGACAAGACTGTGCATCAACGGAAATAGTATACTATGTATTGCAATATCTGTCAAAATTATTATGTTAACTACTGTAAAAATGGGGGCGGAAAACCCTACTGCGCGGCCTCTTTCAGCTCTCTCGCCCGGTAATAGAGCTTCTCATATTCCCCTGCGCTGTAACCCCAGCTAAAGTCGGCTTGCATGGCATTTTCCTGCAATTTTTTCCACAGTCCTTTGTTTTTGTACACTTCCAACGCCCTAACAATTGCTCCATACAAGTCAAAGTCATTAAAGTCGTCAAAAACAAAACCGGTGCCCTTTTGACTAACTGTATCAAAGTTACTTACGGTATCTTTTAAACCGCCAACATTTCTAACAATGGGAATTACTCCATACCGCATAGCCTCAAGCTGGACAACGCCGCACGGCTCAAATCTTGACGGATAAATAATCATGTCAGCACCCCCAAATACAAGCCTGGGAAGTGTGAAATTAGGATAAGGATAAATGCCGACTCTTTTTGGATGGGCTTTTTTTAGATTTTGCAAAAGCTCCACCAGCCAGCCATCCCCGCCCCCAACCTGTACAAACTGCATAGTATACTTGTCAAGCATCCTGTCTAACACAGATACCATTAAGTCAACGCCTTTTTGGCTGTCCAACCTGCCCACAAAACCCAAAATCGGCATGTCCGGGTTTAGCTCCAAGTCAAATTCTTTCTGCAGCGACTCCTTGTTTTTCTTGCGCAAGCCCAGCGTTCTAATGCCGTAGTTTGTTTCCAAAAGTGTGTCTTTTTGCGGATCCAGCTCCGTATAGTCTATACCGTTAACAATGCCAAACACTTTACCCCTAAGCTCCACCAGCAACTTATCCAGAGTTTCACCGTATTCAGGAGTGGTTATTTCTTTTGCATAACTTTTGGAGACCGTACTAACCACATCCGAATGGACTATGCCCCGCCGCATAAAATTCTGCTTGCCTAACCTGGGGTCAAAAAACGGGGCTATGTCGGACCAGCCATCATCAAAATCCATTTCCGAAACATTCTTGTGGTCAAACATACCTTGAAATTTCAGGTTATGGATAGTAAAAACAGTAGAAATCTTGGCAAGCGCTTCGGTATTCTTATAAACCGTTTTAAGATAATTTGGCAAAGATCCACCCTGCCAATCGTTGCAATGAATGATGTCGGGAACAAAACTTTCCGGCCGATCCTCAGTTTGACTAATAAACTCAAGAACACCTCTAGTCAAAAGCGCCCATCTGATAGGATCGTCTGTGTAACCGTAAACGTTCGCTCGCAACTCATAGTATTCCATATTCTCCAGAAAGTAAGTTGTTACACCCCCGCGAACATTTTTCTTGACATTACATATTAAAAACGGATTAGCGGGGTCGTCTGTAGGAACTTTCAGGCCCTCAACAACCATGGTTGTTTTATACACCTGCTCATCAATGGACCCGTACTTAGGTATAAAAACCCGAGCGTCATGGCCCATGGCGTTTAGTGAAAGAGCCAAAGACCTAACAACCGACGCTACCCCGCCAACCCTGGCATACGGGGAAGACTCGGTGGCCACAAAAAGGATCTTCAGCTTACCGGGCCTGTTTTCAGACCTAGTCTGGGGAACATCTAGGATGACTTTTTCTATCGCTCTAATGAGCTTAGGAGATTTAATTGAGTCCACAAGCCTATTCTAACCCTCAGTCGAGTTCTTTGGCAAGCTCGGACTCACCCTCATTCATCAAATCCAGCTTGAGCTGCTCGTCTGAAACCACGGAAAGGCCGTGCATCTCCCGTCGGTTAGTGAACACTCCGGCGTCATCAGTAGCAATAAGACATATCTGGGCGGTGTCTTTTGCTGTTGCCACAAGTTGCAGCACCTTCTCAAAGTATGACTTATCTTTAGTTCGCACGTAAGCGTGGATAAGCGAAAACGGTTTGATAGGCTTATGCAAGGAAAGGCCGGCATTCATGGTGAACGCGTAATCCAAAGAAGCATTCTTGGAAGACTTATCCAGTGACTGGGCTATCTCCTTCAAGCCGCCAACACCGCTCCTGTAGTAATTAAAAGTAGACTCCTGAAAGTCTTGGACAAGCTCTTCCTCAACAACAGGGGGTATCACTGGTTCAGGTTTTGTCAATGGCTGATCATAAACGGGCTGTGCTTTATACTTCTCCGCGGCCTGTCTAAACCGAGCTAGCCAATCCACAGGTTCGTCCTGCGCCTTAACCTCCTCTTGGGCAATCTGCACATGTTTAGTTAGTTCTACCTGCGTAGTTTCTTCAACGCTTTCTTCACCCTTTTGTATATTTACCGGTTTGGTGTAGCTCTCTTTCTTGCTTAAAGAGGGCTTTTCATACTCAGGCTCAGTCGGTTGTACTGCACTAACCGGCTCACTTGATTTAATTCCCTGGGGGTGTAAAAAGTCGTTAATATTATTCTTAGTAAACCTATGTCTCCCCGTAGCAGTCTTTATCTCTGCTTGAAGTTTGTTCTCATCTAAATATCTATAAATGGATCGGAGACTTACTCCAAGTATATCTGCAACTTCAGTAGACGTATATAATTTTTCTGTAAATTGTGTATCTGGCATAATAAATTATACTTTACAACATTGCATAGCCAAGTCAATATGACATTGTATGAAAGAGAATTATTTTT
>LCJU01000034.1 GCA_000994815.1 candidate division WWE3 bacterium GW2011_GWC2_44_9
CTAACGGGCTACTTACTTGTATGCTCGTTTTTAAGCGTGTATCATTTTACGCAAAGTAAAAAACTTTTTACTCAAGTAAGAAAGCGGCTGTTTTTAGTATTGGGCGCAATATTCTTTACTCTCGCTTTCTTAACCAAATCTCTGGGTATTATTTTCCTGCCTATACCGATTTTAACATTGATCTTAGCAAGCGCTTCACCTAGGTCAAGGGTGTTAGCTGTTGCGCTATTTACACTTGTGGTAGGTTTCTCTACCTACCTAGTTGTTCCAGCCCTGTGGCGCTCTCCTCTGCACTCCGCAAGAAGCTTATATACAAAAATCTCTGCGGGCGCTATCGAAATTGGCTACATGGGTAAAAAAGATATTGGTTTTGCAGGCGGTAAGGAAAATGTAATTTTGGACGAGGTTTCACAAAACGGCTCTGTTGATTACTACATCAAAGCACTAGCTTACAACCTTTCTCCCGGCACGCTGCTTGCACTTGCTGCCTCGCTAGTTTACACCGCTTACCTTGTTAGCGCCAAAAGAGGCGACAAACCTGTCATTTTATCCGGTATAACAGTGTTAGTATTTCTGGGTGTAATGTCTATCTCCAATAAGAAGGGGTTAAGATACGGAGCAGTTTTCTACCCATTCCTTTTTTACATAATGGCCCGCTTGTTAACTGCTATTAAGTCAAACATAACGCTTGGAATGCTTTTCGTGCATTTTTTGCTTTTGATTCCACAGTACGTTCAAATCTATCCCTATTTTTATGCTTACGGTAATCCGCTTATGGGCGGCACAAGGGCTAGAGTACAAGTTTTTACCCCGGGCGCGCTGGGAGTTGGTACCTACGCGGTTCATCAAGCAATTCTCAAACAGCTAAAACCTGATAAGCAGGCAACGGTATCCGGAAACAAGTCGCTTAAAGTTATGTCAAGCGAGTTTGAGGTGAGCTCTTCGGAAAGCTGTACAAGTGACTTTATTGTCAAATACGGGCTTAATTTAGGCCGCGACGCCCCCTGCGGTGCGAGTTTTAAACTTATATCAACTGTAACTGTGGGCAATTATCCTTACTGGTACATCTACAAAAATGACGGCTATTAAATTAGTTATTACAAAACATGAAGAACCACGGCTAAAGCCGCGGTTTCCTCCGTTTCGCTTCACGGTTGGAAACTTATTTCATCCACGGACAAGCCCGTGGTCTTCGCTTGCAAAACATAAAGCATTTACAGCTATTGCTCTGGTATATGTGCTAAGTGTGCTCGTGATATTTCCCTTTTCAGAGTATGCAGTTAATGATGACTGGGATTTTATTACTCACGTGCGAAATTTTTCCAGGCTGGACTTTACAAAAAACTCGCTCATTGACTCGTCGTTTGTTCTCCAAGGATTGGTTGGTGTTGCGTGGACAAAACTATTTGGCTTATCATATCCAGCCCTAAAAGTACTTACTGTTTTGGCGACCGTTTGTTTTCTCTTTAGTGTTGACCAGGTATTAAAATTACATGGCAAAACAGATTTCATTCGGTTTAGTACATTAGCACTGGCGCTTTTTAACCCTTTTATCTACCCATTCTCATTTACTTTTATGACTGAACCGTATTTTTTGCTCTGTCTAGCCTTAAGCTACTACTACCTTACCAGCTATAAATATAAACCAGCGCCCGGAAAACTACTCCTAGCTGTAACCTTTGCCGCCGCGAGTATATTAATTAGGCAGCTTGGTTTATTGTTAGCACCAGCGGTGTTGCTATCTATTGGTTACCTAGACTATAAAAGGAGGGCATGTTATACAAAACATCTAGTCATCTCGTTAGCATTAATAATTACCACCGCGGCTATAAGCTTTTTATGGCCACAATATAACTCCAACAATGAATTAGCTATGCAGGGTTTAGTCACGCAGTTAGCAAATCCCATACAGCTACTTGCTTCCATTGGCCAGCTGCCATATGTGCTACCGTATTTTGCATTTTCTGTACTGCCGCTTGCTGTAATGGTTTTCTTGTTGTGTAGACCGGCACTTAAAATACTTATCGCCGCTGGCACCGCCTTCCTTTTTACCGCGTTCTACTCCGTTAACATATTTAAACTTGGCAACGTTTTATACCCAGAAGGCCTGCTGCTAAAAAACAATTATTTAGATCGACTTAGTCTTTTTGACAACATCGCATTTAAGGCGCTACTGTGCTTGTTTGTAGTTGCCAGTATGATTTCACTAGCCATTTTTTTTGCCGGGAAAAAACGTTTGGAGCTAACAAACGTTCTGCCGGAGATTTTACTGCTCATGGCGTTAACAATACCAATTATCCTCTACGGCAGATTCTTTGACCGCTATTTTGTTAACGGGCTGTTTTTCTTTGTCATCATTACAGCCACCTTACTTCCTAACAAGCTTCCAATAGGGATAAAGATCGCCGGAACAACCTCCTTGGTGTTTTACTGTCTATATATCTTTGTGCTCGCGTACGATTTTCACACATACACAGCTATCCAATGGGCTAAGGCCAGAACACTAAAACAGGAGCGCAATCTAGATAACGAGCTATTTCTCTCCGACACCTACTCTAAATACATCTCTGTCTACTTCAAACCAAACGGGCCGCAAGTTGATCGGTCTATGCCTATTGGGTTAACTTATACCTGTTATATTCAAAGGGATTACACAACCACCGGCCAAACGATTATTCAGCAAGTGCTTAGTCGCATAGAGACGTCAAAAACCGTAAACGTCTACTTAGCTAATCCAGTAATCTACGATGCCAAACTCACCGCAGGTTTTAGACCCCCAACACACGACACAACTAAAATAGTAAACAAAACACCATACTTTTCAGTTCAGGACTGGATTTTGGGCAACAAGGCCTTTGTTGTAACTTATTGCACTTTGAGGTAAAATTAGAGAGTGCTTTTTCAACTCCCCAAACTTAACTTTGCGTATAAGGATTTGGAACCATATATAGACAGTTTGACCGTGGAAACTCATTACACAAAGCATCACCAAACGTATTGTACAAACCTGAACAAAGCGGTTAATGAGTTACCCGAACTTGTTAAATTATCTATTGAGCAATTACTGATCAAACTACCAACTATTCCGGAGCCCCAAAAAACAGTAATCAAAAATAGCGGGGGAGGTTTTTACAACCACAATCAGTACTGGTCTACTTTGTCCCCAAAACCACAAAAAGCCCCTACTGCAAACCTTATGCGAGCGATAAACGCTACATTTGGATCGCTAGACAATTTAAAAAGCATGTTTTCCGGTACCGCAGCGAAACT
This sequence comes from candidate division WWE3 bacterium GW2011_GWC2_44_9, assembly GCA_000994815.1. Taxonomy (GTDB): domain Bacteria; phylum Patescibacteriota; class WWE3; order UBA101185; family UBA10185; genus UBA10185. The sequence goes on from LCJU01000034.1 coordinate 3,271, forward strand.
ATTCGGCAGCGGCTGGACATGGCTAGTTAAAGACCGTAATTCAGCAATAGATATTATAACCACCCAAAATCAAGATAGCCCAATAACCTTGTCATACAGGCCAATTCTAGCTCTGGACTTATGGGAACATGCCTATTACTTAAAGTATCAAAACAGACGGGCGGACTACATTGAGGCTTGGTGGAACTTAGTGGACTGGAAAGCAGTGGGCGACTACTATTTCAACTCCTAAACACTTTCTTCTTGTCAAACAACCTTTCGGCCTCCTCAAGCGTCGCCTCTACTTGGTTAAGCCCCGACTGCCAAAACGCAGTATCAGAGATATCAATACCCAGCCTCTTAAACAGCTCACCTGGGGCCACTGAAACTCCTGCAGAAAGAAGCTTTTTTACCAGTGCAACGGTTGATTTATCTTCTCTGGTACGTTTTTGAAAATATTTTGAGATCAATAAACCACTGGTATATGAATAGACATAGAAAAAAGACCGGATATGGCTCCAGTAGACCCACCAATTCTCGCTGCCTCTGCCTTGCTCTACAGCACTGCCCATGTATGCTCGCATATGCTTTCTAAACAGCTCGCCAATTTCTTTTTTAGATAGATAACCGCGCTCCCTAAATACTGTGTGCAAGTCAGTCTCAAATCTGTAGCAAGCCGTTTGCCTAAATATGGTGCTGATGTCGTCATTTAGTCGCGCCATCAAAAGCGACAGTTTTCCAGCTTCATCTACACTACTGGCTATCTCCAAGAGCGTAAAATCTTCAAAATAGGTGCTTGCAACCTCTGCCATAGCCAGTGAGGTCCCAAAATAAACTGGCGGTTGATTTTTTGCCGTGAACGCATTATTAATAGCGTGGCCCATTTCGTGAGCCAAAGTGGTAGCATCAGTTATTTTATTGGTAAAATTTACAAGGATATAGCTTGAATCGATGATTCGGTTAGAAGCGCAAAATGCTCCACCGGACTTACCTTTGCGGGGATATACGTCAACTGCACCCTTATCGAATAAAGCGTTATAAGTCTCCCCAAACTCATGGTCAAGGCTATAAAATACATTGCTAACAAGCGCCTTTGTTTGATCAAAAGTATAGTTTTTATCCAGCCCACCAAGCGTAATATTCCGCTCATGATATTTTAGTCTAGGAACGTTAAGCATTTTTGCTTTAAGCGCATAATATCTATGCGCTAACGAGTTCCTTGATGTTACCGCAGTAATCAATGCATCAACAACCGACGTTTCTATGTAATCACTTATATGTCGCGCGCTATCTGGCCGGGGATAGTTCCTAAGAATGTCGGTTTCTTTTTTCACTTGTAAAATAGAATTTAGCTCGTGTTCTGCAACGTCAGCATAGGCTCTCAATGTGGAGTTTATCGATCGTGCCGCCGAATCCCTAGTTGGTTTATTTTGACTACTCAAATAACCCAACAGTTGTGGGAACGGCGCTTTTTCTGTTTTGCCGTCCTCCGTAATAACCGGCTTTTCTTCTTTGCTAATAAACTCCTTTACCATGTGCACCCAGTTTGAAAATACCGGTTTGTGGTAGATGTTAAGCAGCTTTTCTTCCGGCTCGGATAATGTATGCTTACCTATTTCAAATAGCTTTGCCAAAAAGTGGCGGTATTTTTTAAGTAACGGGCTTTCAAGCATCAGCTTTTGAGTGCTGGCATCCAACTTGGACAGACGGTTTGAAAAAAACTCCAGCGAGTTTTCCAACTGTACTTCAAGCTCGGTAATTTTATTCAACTCGGCTTTTAGTTTTGGGTCGGTAGTATTTTGATGGTACCTTAGCGAAAAATAGTAACTAACCGGGCCGGTTCCGGACCAATCTCTAGCCAGTTGCTCAAACTCTATTAAAGCTGTATGCAAAGCTTCCGGATTTTGAAGATAATCCGTTCTTGTGCTCCATTTAGCGGCAAACGCCGAATAGACTTTTTGCGCCTCGGATACAACCTTTGACACGTTTGGGTCATCGTCCGACGCAAATAGGGGAGTGAGATCCCAAGTTATATCAGTCTTTTGCATGTGCGGATCTTTCGGCAATAAACTTCTCGCAGTCCATGGCGGCCATACAACCAAAGCCGCTGGCGGTTATTGCTTGACGATATTTCCAGTCACTTACGTCACCAGCCAAAAACACTCCTTCAGCCAGGGCGTGGGTGTATGTTCCTTCTTTAAGTAGGGCGTAGCCAAACTTACCTAGTGCAACCATTTCGGCATTTTTTAGGAAATCAGTGTTTGGTTTATGGCCAATAGCTACAAACAGACCCCGAACATCATTCATAATCGATTTGCCGCCTGTTTGTGTATCCTGAACTTCCAAGCCCTCTACGGAATTTTCGCCTAAAACGTCGGTGATAGCCGTATGAAATTTAAACTCAAGCTTTGGATTAGCAAAAGCCTTTGCTTGCATTATTTTGCTGGCCTTCATGGCGTCTTTATCGCTCCGAACTAACACATAAACTTTCTCTGCATATTTGGTTAGGTAGGTTGCCTCTTCCATTGCGGCGTCCCCACCACCTACAACTGCAATCACCTTACCCTTAAAGAAAAAACCGTCGCAGGTGGCACATGCCGAAACGCCTCGGCCCCTCAACCTTTGCTCGTTGGGAAGCTCCAGCCACTTAGCCACAGCGCCGGTTGCAATTATCACAGTTCTAGCCAAATAAAAAGCTCCAGTATCGCTTGCCACGGTAAAACCGTCGGTAAAAGAGCCTAGTATCTCCAAAGCGTTTTCGTTTACACATTTAGCCGAAAACTTCTCTGCCTGACTACGCATACCCGCTATTAATTGCGGTCCATCTATACCTTGGGGAAAGCCCGGGAAGTTCTCAACTTCAGAAGTCAACATTAATTGACCGCCGGGAGGATTACCAGCCAGCACCAATGTTGACAAGTTTGCCCTGGCAGTGTAGATTGCTGCAGTTAGCCCCGAGGGGCCACCCCCAAGAATTATTACGTCGTAGACTTGATTATTCATGGGTTTATTATATAACATGTAATCTAAAGTTATGAGCGATAAAGAACACATTGCAACATTAGTAACTAGCGGAGCGGCTTTACCTCCAATAAATCCGTACTTGGATGACTCTGTGATTAGCTCCGACGACGACGGTACAACGCTCACAAAAGGGAAGAAAGCCAAGGCCAAACCTGGCCGCAAGCCTGAAAAACCGGCCCATATAGTAAAAGAAAGTCCTATTGTTCCAGACCCAAAAGACTATGTAGCAGAGCTCGAAAGAACTGACGAAGACGACCCCCTGTAGTATTATATATACATGGCGACCCTGCTGTACGATCTAAAAGCCAGTCGGTTGATGAACAAGACTTTTTTTACCCACCACTTAAAGATATTTGACAATGTGATGGTTTTAGAGCGGCGGAAAATTCCCTTTCACAAAGAAGAAACAACCATTTCTTACAGCCACGTGTCGCAAGTGAACCTAATCAAAGACTTGTTTTTTGCGCATTTGGAGATTATTAACACCGGCGGTATAGAAAGTATTCTAATCAGATACGTTGGCAAAAGGCGGGGTAAGAAGGCAAAAGATATAATTGACGCCAAAATTCGCAGCACCCATGGGGTTTACGCCCACAACCAACATACCGATGTCAGCCAGCAGTTTGGATCGGATGCTCCCAGAGCCGAAGACGTCTTTGACGACAAAGCGTTGATTAGGATTAAGGACCTGTATACCAGAGGTCGGTTGACCAAAGTGGAGTATAATAAGCTTCTAAACAAGTACTTGCGGCGGTAGTTCAGTGGTAGAATGTCTC
>LCJU01000035.1 GCA_000994815.1 candidate division WWE3 bacterium GW2011_GWC2_44_9
AGAGCAACGTTGTTGGGAGCGCCACAACCGTTGATACGTCTAATCCAAGGACAATCACAATTACAAACCCCACTCCTACCCCAACCCCCACACCTGTTCCGACGCCTACACCTACGCCAACTCCAACCGCGACCCCAACGCCTACAATAACACCTAGTCCCACTCCCACGTTAACACCAACCCCAACTCCAACTAGTATTCCAACACCTACGCCCATACCTACGCCTACCCCAACACCAACACCAGTCCCGACACCAACTCCTACCCCCGGAGGCTTGTCATACGTGGTTTATAGCTTTGATAACTTCTCTACTCCGGCAGAACCAATTAATGGTACATATGCCGGCATATATTTTGGAACGGGAAAATGGTCTTTTGACACGTTATGGGCGGGCCTTAGAGGCGTTGGTTACTTCTCGTCTGGTGCCAGTCAATCTTTTGCTTTACCTATGGGTGAGGTATTAAGAAGAATCACCTTGAGTTCCTCCACTCCGTCAGAGTATTCGGTTTCCGATGGTGTAAATGGGACTCTAAATGGGATTCTTTCTACCAACGTCCCGGTAAATCTTGTTACGGGGTGGTCATCCCCGGGTTCCGTAGTTTCTGTTATGTTCACGTCAGGACAAAATGGAGTAATTGATGACATATATTACAGCAAGCCCGGTGCAGTTGTACCTACACCTACGCCCACCACGACGCCTACGGCTACTCCAACGCCTACTCCCACTCCAACCCCCACCCCGACACCAACGGCAACCCCGTCACCAAGTCCAACATCAACACCAACTCCCACGTTAACACCAACGCCTACGCCGAGTATTACACCAACACCCACCCCAGGAGGTTCAGATTCGCTTTATAGCTTCAATGACTTTTCCACCCCCGGTGAAGCAATAAACGGTGTATTCGGAGGTGTAAACTTTGGGACAGGACAATGGTTATTTGATACTTCGTGGGCCGGATTGGTGCGTGTTGGCTATTTTGCCTCGGGCGCATCAAAGTCTTTTGTTTTGCCAACAGGCAAAGTTTTGAAAAAGATCACCTTAAGCTCTTCCAGTGCTGCCACCTACTCAATAAGCGATGGATCGAATATAACATTGACTGGGAGTATAAGCGCAAACACTCCTGTAGTATTAACCACTAATTGGACAACGTCAGCCTCTAGTGTAACCGTTTCTCTCTCATCCGGGCAAAACGGTGTGATCGATGACATTATTTATGGCACCGCTGTAACAGTAACGCCATCTCCAACCCCAACTCCCACTCCCACTCCAACGCCTACCCCCTCGCCTACCCCCTCGCCCACACCTTCTGACAGTGGTAACAACTCCCTGTATTACAATGGCAAGTCCAATTATGTTTCAGTTCCCAGCAAGTCAGACTATGATACCGGAGACAAACTTACCGTTATGTACTGGGTGAAGCCTTATAAGAGTGCGACTCAAGTGGCCCATATATCTAAATGGACAAGTGCGGGAAGTGACAAAAACAATAGTTGGGCAATTCGCACTCAAAATAATAACTCCAAGGAATTGTATGTGTTTATCTCCAGAGAAACCGATTTGGGCTCGGCATACCTGGCAACTACAAACCTTGTTTTGGCTAATGACGTATGGACTCACATAGCAGTTGTTTACACAGGCAGTGGGTCGTCTAACAGTGACAAACTCAAGGTGTATAAAAACGGTGTCCTAGTAAATAGCGCCTTCCCTGCCCTGCCTATACCATCCGGGCTAAACATCACGTCAACAGTACTTACTATTGGTAGGAGTTTATCTGCCGCCCAAAAATACTTTAATGGCAATATCGATGAGCTTCGTGTTTATAATCAGAGTCTGTCACAAAGTCAAATCAGGGAAGTTATGAATACAGAACTTACAGGCAGCGAGTCTGGTTTGGTTGGCTATTGGAAGTTTAATGAAGGCAAAGGATCAACTGTTAAAGACTACGCTAAAGGAAATAATGGAACCATAAATGGTGCCGCCTGGAGTGGCGACACGCCCTTCAAACCAACGGTAACCCCAATCCCAACGCCGACTCCTACGCCAACACCTACTCCTACGTCTACGGCAACGTCTACACCCACGCCTACGCCGACGTTAACCCCAATCCCAACGCAATCTCCAACGCCTACCCCCACTCCCACGGCAACTCCCACACCTGCACCTACCAAAGTGACTAAAACCCTTAACCTGCAAGTGAGTTCTGCCTCCAACGACTGGGAAATTGATCGGTCAACCTTTTACGTCAATGGGGAAAAAGATAACACCTTATTTACAGGTGAATGGGGCGGATGCAACTGGGGCGGCGTAAGATTTAAATTGCCAAGTGACGGGATTCCTTCGGGCGCGCAAATTAAGTCAACAGAGCTACAGGTACTTTCTAATGGCACAGATGGCTGGGATTCCGGCCAGCACCTAAAGGTTTTTGTCTCCAACTCTTCCGACGCCGGCAAGGCGGGATCGGCGGGGGATAGGCCAAATATCGGGCCGGATCCGGGCGGAACAAAGGTTTACCCCGGCGACATCTCTGCCGGTGTCCGCTGGCCTGCATCCGGAGGTCTTGATTGGCCTGCATCCGGTACATGGGCTAAGAGTTCAGATTTAAGCTCGCTGGTTCAGCATTTAGTTGACGCCAACTCTGGGCTCAAAGGCGGGGCGCATTTAACTTTCTGGTTTGTAGGGCCAACGTGTGCGGGTCAACATGAAGTTAAGTGGTACGATGTGAACGCAGGCAGTACCAAGGGTGCTAAGCTAGTGCTCACTTATGAGGTTTCCGGCACTAATGTGCTAAGTCAGGAGACTAGAACAGACGTAAAGGTTAAACCATGGGATTTTAACCTTGATGGCAACGTAAATCTATCGGACCTATTGTATTTAATCAGCCGTTGATTTGGATTTATGTTTTGTGACTCGCTCTACTTAAGATCGAATTTCGAAAGAGCCAGGCCGTAGGCTTTGTCCACAAAGCTTTTTGGTTCTTCTTCACGAAATATCAAGCGTTTGCCAAACAGCTCCTTGAGCTTTTCCCTATCCTCATGCTTTATACTTAAAAACACACGGCCCGGGATTTTCTCAACTGTATCCACGCACAGCAACAAATTGCTCCCGTCTTGTTTAAAAAAGAACTGGGTTAGTTCATGCCAGTAATAGAACTGGGTTCCTGCGTACAAAAGGCCATGGGTACTTACTTTGTGGTTGACTTGTATTATCGGACTTTTAGACAGCATATAAGCTAAAAAGCCGGTACTGGCGATAACGAGTATCAAAACAAACTCCTGCATAAGGGCAAAAAGGAGTGAAACGGAAACAGCAATTATAATTATAGTCTTCGCCGCTTTTGGTGTTATTTCTTTTATAACTCTATCATTGGCGGTCCATGTAAACTCTATGAGTTTTTCGCCGTAGTTTTTTGGGTCTATGGCTGCAGCCTCCGTTGAAGAAACAGCAGCTGGCTCTTCTTTTCGTTTTGTTAGCCCTACAAATGATGCTATGTCACTAATTTGCATTTTGCCTCCAAGTAAGAGTTTAGCCTAATTACAACGATCTAACAATACCCACAAAAACGTTTGCCATAGTTTCCGAATCTAGAATGGCAAAAAAGAACGGCTTGTTGATAACAAATGTGACTGGATCGACGTAGTCCTTGAGTTTAGCTCTCTCTTCCTCGCTTAACACCGGGACAGGTTGAGGTGAGCCAAAGCCCTCTTCGCCGATTTCTAGTAGAGTTGCATGCGGCGCGCTGGTGATAGACAGTTTCTCTGGTCCTTTGAGCGGGTCTGTTGCTTCCATCAGTGGTGTAAAATCTGCCAACGCGCCAAACGGAAGGGTTAAACCGGTATTCTTGTATAGCTGGGCGGTGTCGGTTAAGTAGCTTGCAGCAAATTTTGGCAGTGTTAGCCTAACCGGAACTTTTTTGAATGAGGCTAGCCAGCCGTTCCAACTATCTATATCAAGACTGCCAAGTAGCTTAGTTAATCCTTGATCTTTAGGTACCATAACAACCATTATGTACTTGCCGCTTTTCCCGTATTCCAGCTTTACGGCCTTAAAGAGGTCATTTTCCAGATAAGCCAGCGCAGTGTGTTCCAGATTCATTGCTTGCACCTTGCTAGTTTCACCGTTTTGTTTTACAAAGTCGAATGCAACAGTGTTTTCGGGATTAAATGTATAACGCCACAAGCCTTTAAAATACACCGCACTCACCGCATAACCAGCGGCTTCCTTGGTTAATTGCTCTGGTACGACTTTTGATATCTTGCCTGCGGTATTGCCGTTCACCCAATTGTTTATTGTTACTGCTTCAGCGGCGGTGGCAAAGTCTACCGTTTCAGTTAAGGTCCCGTAATCGCCCAAAATGTCTTCAACCGCAACTTGCTTAAGCTTCAAACTATCATCAAGCCATAAAGAGTCGAGAAGCGTTAAACTCACACCTTCTTGTCGAGAATTTAGTCTTTCTAATAGGATGCGTCCTGCCTCGTCAAGTTGAACTACGCTAAAACCGGGAATTTGGAGAACATTTGTCATCTGGTCTCTTGTTGGGCCTTGCGACCAGCCGTATAAGGCGAGCAATGGCATAGTTACAGCGACTGGAGATATAATTATATTTTGGCTATTTGTTTCGTCTAAGTAGGTGCTGGTTTTTAATAGCTCAAAACCCACTTTATTTTGAGCAAGAGCCAGCCGTTTAGCTTTTTGGGTTTGCTGGTCGTACTCAACGGCAGGGTCTTTTTGCGGGGGTGTGGTAATAACTTCATTGCCCACTACTTGCGTCGTGGTAAACTTTAGCCCGTTTGGCATAAATTTGCAGCCGCCTAAAGCATTTGGCTCGTTGCTTTCCGGTACACACTCGTAAAACCGCGGGCACTGAAATTCTCTGGACTTTGCGTTTTCCCCGCCACATGGTTTGCCTGCGTATTTCATTGAGTACACCGTGGCGCCGAGTAAAGGCAGGGTTATACCAAGAATTAATATCTTTCTAGAGGACATAGCTATTTAAGTATACAACACCTGGGGACGGTCCTGAAAGATATTGTTATACCAACCCAAACGCCACCAACCTGCTTAAAGTTCCACCACCATAGGCAGATGATCGGAAACTTCTATACCAGGTACATCAAACGATTTTAGCTTCGTACCCCTTTCAACAAAAACATAGTCGGAGTAATACATTTTGTTCTTTGGGTATCTTTCCCACACATACCTGTTTCTGGTTGTGTTTACGGCAAAATCCTTGATTAAGCTCTTATACCCAGCAGTTTCAAACATAGTAATACTTTTTTCATCTGGCAGCGTGTTAAAATCACCACCTAAAATTTTGATGCCGGGCATTTTGGTTATATGCTTTATTAGTTTGGTTGACTGTTGTATTCGGACTGCAGTGTCTTTTTTGTCAACCGGTCTGGAAATGCCGTGAATGTTGCATATACCAAACCGTGACCCTTGATATGCCGCTTCAAAACTAAGTCCTAAACCTAGCTCCGTATCTTTGGCAAACAAGATTTTCTGGTTTTCCAGCCAGATTTTTTTATGCACGTACACCGCCTGCATAAAATCTTCACGGTCATTTAGTTTTTTATGCGCTGTGAAACTGGTAAAATCCTTGAGTGTATCACAGCAGATTGTACCCATTTCTCCGTCGCATTCCTGAAAGCAAAATACTTGGGTTTTGGCCGCTTCATCTGCTAGATAGGTCCTTAACTGCTGACCTAGATTTCCATGCCACGCATTTAAGAATATAACGCGCATTGTGCTATATTAGCACTTCTTTTAGCTGTGTCACATTTAAGTTATTTGCTTGTTACTTTGCGTACTTAATAACGCAGTCCGTGGTTGTGGCCTGAACGAGTTTTGCAAAATCTTCTGACTCCATAATGGAAGTGCCTCTGGCTAGCGCGGCGTTAAATTCTTCGTCGGTGAGCTGGGTTTCAATCCCATCAAGGACGCACTGGCACAAATCTTCTTCAGCCCCACCTGTGGTGCAAGCGTCCATAAAAGAATCGGCAAATATCTGTCTATAATCGCCATCCGGGTTAAAGTTGCTATCCAATTTAGTTGACGAGTCAATTTGTTCCAGCAGCCTAGCTTTTTCAAGCTGCCCCTTAGGGTTGACCGCTATCAAAGCAACAGCCGCAACAATAGGTACTGCAACCAACAAAACACCCACAAAGGTAAGTAGTAGTTTAACCCATACCTTCCACCCCGACCAAACCCACATAACAATAAACCCTACGGGTCCAACAAAAATAAGCAGTAAAATAGTTACTAACGTTTTTGTACTTTGTGGTGTAGGTGCGTTCACTGGTTGGGTTGCATTAGGTGTTTGAGTTGCGTTCTGTGGCGGCGCTTGAGTGTTGGTATTTTCTTCCACCTCCTGATCGTACACTACATGTAAAGAGTTCGTCAATACTTTACCTCTTGCAATAGATTCCAGTTTCGCTAAACTAAAATAGGTTTTAGCTAAACTAAAATAGGTTATGAAAAAAATTGCTCTGCTAATTGCTGTTTTCGGATTGTCACTCTTTCTCATTCCGGTGTTGTTAAGAAGTTTTGTGGCCAAGTCGCCAACACTAATTGCCAACTCATTTTCCCAGGATGGGACTTATAACCCAAAAGCGGGCTTGGCTTTTTATGACTATAGATTCATGCGGGTTCCTCCCTATGCACCCACCCAGCATTTGTCTGCCTCGGTGCTTGGCAAAGATAGCTCCAAAAAGCGCATTGAAGTGGATTTAACCAAGCAAAAACTCCTAGCTTTTGAATATGGCGCCAAAATCATGGCTGACAAGATTTATTATACTTTCGGCGGCGGCGGCGCCAATAGCGCGGTTTCTTTTGCTAATTTAGGGCTGAAAACTGCCATGGTGGCTAAAGTTGGCGCTGA
>LCJU01000036.1 GCA_000994815.1 candidate division WWE3 bacterium GW2011_GWC2_44_9
AATGTTGTAGACAAGCCGGAGGACAAGAAAGAGGTTTCGGTCTTCTCATATGTTAATATGTGTCCTGAATGCGGCAACGCCTCTTTTATAAGCGAAGAGGGTTGTTCTAAGTGTTACGAATGCGGCTATAGCGTTTGCTAAACTATGTCGGTAACAACAAAACAGGGCGACAAGGGGGGTACCAAATTGTATGGTGGCAGTGCGGCTTCAAAGTCTAGCAAGGTAGTAGGTGTGCTGGGCGATTTGGATGAGCTAACTGTATCTTTGAGCGCTTCGCGGTTGTATCTTGCCAAAAAAGTTTCAACAGATATTGCGGACATTCAAAGGAACCTGTATTTAATAGGTTCGGTTGTGGCAGGTTTTAGCTCGGGTAATCAGGTTAAAGCTCATCTTATAGCCAAAACTCTGGCGCTTGAGCAATCGATTGCGCTGATGGAGAAGAAACTTCCGGCCTTAAAAAACTTTATTCTCCCTTTTGGGTGTAAGTCGGCTGTCTATTTGCATGTAGCAAGGGTAGTGTGCCGGCGATGCGAAAGAGCCATTGTAGGGCTTCTGGGGGCATCTGAAAAGAACAAATATCTAATTGGCTATATAAATCGTCTTTCTGACTTTCTTTTCACTCTAGCCCGTTTTGAGAATTACAACCATACCATTACTGAAGAGCTAGCTACTTTGCGCCCACAATAATTAGCACGTCGTACCCGTCTGCTTTGGTGTCTGTGGCGGTTACTTCAACCGTGTAGTTGGTTTTCAAATCGTTTGCTAGCAGGTCTTTGTAATCAGCAAGGTTGTTTGGTAAGAGTATGGTTGTGCTTGGGTAATCCGTTTTGACTGCATTGCCTACTGACGCTACGGTGTAGCCAAAACCTTCCAGATACGCCTTTAATTTACCCGCTGAACCTGGCACGCCGTTGCCATTTTCTACCCTTAGTTTAATGTCGGACCTTTTCAGCTCTTTTGCCGGTTGTTCTTCCTGCTGCTGTGGAACTTCCGTCTTTGTTTGATCCTGATTCTGGGCAGTTTGATCTGCTAGAACCTCCCGTTCTTGACTAGTGAACAGGCTGCCTATACCTACTGTAAATTGCAGGACGACTAACACCATCGCTAAAATGGACACAACGCCTGCCGCAATTACTGCAGGAACGGGGATTTTCTTATTGCTGCTTTGCGGCACCGAAAGTATATTGAGCAGATTTGCTTGTGATGTTAATAATTGGGGGTTTTTGGCAATAGTATCTTTGGTAACTTGCAGTTTCTCGTAACCCTCCGTAGTTTGCGTCATTTCCACAGCCCGCGGCTTGTATGAGGGAATTTTGTGCACAAAATTTTTAAACGTATAAATTGTTGGTCCAGTATTTTTGGTACTGTACACAGAAAGTTGCCAAAACAGCTTAATTAGCTCATCTATCGCGATTTTACCTTCAAGTTTTTCTGCAAACGAAGTCCCGGTAAGTTCACTAAAAACTACTGTATTTTCCGTTTCAGCAGGAAAAATAAACATACTGGCTACATTCGTATTAGTCTTTGGTAGTATCAGGCCCAGGGGGAAAACTCCTGTCAATGGAATAGCCAAGGTGCTAACCGCATCCAAAAAGCCCTGGATAGTTTCCTTTTGGATGCCCACAAACTGAAAAACAAAGGGCGCTATTCGGTAATAAGAGAAAAAGATATTCTGTATATCTTCATGTATCAGCTTTTCTTTTATCTGTTTAACAACCTCTTCGGAGTTTTCCTCGGTATTTTTGTCCAGGGCGAGAAGAAAAAGGTCCGTGAGTTCGGGTTCCAACACAAACAGCACGGGTAGTTTTGGGAGTTCGTGGCCAAAATTTTCTGCTAGCAGCCTTGAAAACTGGAGACCAAACTCCTTGGGATCTACAATTCGGGAGTGTGAGGCCACAGTAGGCAGAAGGTCTTCAGCTAGAAATTTGGGATTTTGGCCATGCGCATACAATCCAACCCTAAGGGTACTGTTATCTATGTGTACTACGTAGCAGTCCATTGTTATATCTTATCAGAAAGTGTCTGCTTGAAAAAGTGGCAAAGGTATTGTACTATTCCCAAGTTATGAAGTACGCAGTAATAGAGCTTGGAGGTACACAATTTAAGGTTACAGAAGGGGACACCGTAAAGGTTTCCCGTATGCAAGAGGCCGTTTGTAGGGTCCTTTTGTTCAAAGATGACGCCAACTTCCTAGTTGGCAGCCCTTATGTGGATACTTGTACTGTCAGCCTTGCTAAAGTTGCAGACAAAGCTGACACTAAGGTTGTTGTGGCGAGGTATAAGTCCAAGTCCAGGTATCGGAGAAAAAAGGGCCATAGGCAACCGATTAGTCTTTTTAAAGTTGATAGTATCAAGTTAGAGTCAGGCGGGGTGGAAACAAAGGCCGTAGAGGGTCAGGTTGCTGAAGCTCCAAAAAAGCGGGCTGTTAAAAAGAAAGTCGCGAAGGAGTAGTACATGGCACATAAAACAGCATCTGCGTCAAAAGCAAATCAAGGCGGTAATGTTGCCGGAAAAAGACTTGGCGTGAAGGCAGCGCACGGCCAAACAGTTGACTGCGGGCAGATTGTGGTAAGACAAAGAGGCAGAACCTTTCTTCCCGGAAAAAACGTCAAAATGGGCAAGGACTTTACTATTTACTCACTTGCGCAAGGCGTTGTTGCTTTTTCCAACACGTTAAGCAAAAGAAAAAAGATTAGTGTTATAACAAGTTAACTCTCTTGACACTACCTAAAGGCCAGTATACGATGAAAGCTTTGCCTAAAAAGTTTTCCAAAGGGACTAAGCCAAACGCTCTTGAATCATAGCTTTCCGCTCTATTATCACCAAGCACTAGGTAGTACTTTTCGGGCAATGGGCTAACTGCGTACGGCATAAGGTCATCAGCGCTTTCGGTTTCTGCTCCCTGGGATAAGTAATTTTCTGCAAGTGGCGAGCCGTTTACATACACCTTACCTCCTATCATCTTAAAAGTATCGCCTGGTATAGCAATCACTCGTTTTATCAGGAACACATTAGCGTTATCAAAACTTCTGAAGACTACGATTTCGCCGCGTTTTGGCACCCCGCTTTTATAGCTGACTTTTTCTACGATAATCCTTTGGTTGTCTTTTAGAGTTGGGTACATAGAGTCGCCGGTGATTTCCAGAGATTGACCCACGAAAAGCATAATCAGGAAAGATAGGAAAAGCCCGATTATGAATGTTTCTGCAAAGCTAACAAGCGATTTTTTCATCGTTTGATTGTATAATTATCTTGCTTGCGTGTCATCTTATCTCGGCCGCTTAGCTCAGCCGGTTAGAGCATTGCATTCACATTGCAGGGGTCGAAGGTTCGAATCCTTCAGCGGCCACCACGACAAGCAAAGCAACGAATATTTGAGGATAAAAAAGCGAATTGATAAAGATGGAGTTAAGCGCAAGCGCCGCCACCAGCCCTGACATATACATTTTTTTTGTTTTTAAGCCCTTTAAAAACACTCCAAGCCAAAAGCATACAAGTATGGTTATGCCAACAACCCCGGTGTCCGCAAACGCCAGGAGAAGACTGGCGTCGCTGCCTGCACCGGAACGGGAACTGGCGGCACTTGCGGCGATTAAGCCGTAGTTTAGTTGTGCGTACCTATATGCGTTATAACCGATCCCAAATGCCCAGTTAACCTTAATTATCTGCAAGGAATTTGACCACGAAGTAAGCCGAAAGTGTGTGGAATCACTTGGGTCTGTGATGCCGGTAAGCCTGGTTTGTATCCTTGGTACCGCTAAAAAAGCTAGTAGTACCAAAATAAAAGCAAATATTAGGAAAACCTTCTTTTTCAGCAAGACAAAAAACATAAGTACAGACGCAGCAAGCCACGCGCTTCTGGAGAATGTCAGCAAAATACCCAAGGAAAAAAAAGTTACCAATAAAGTGCTTGCCAACGCCGATCTCTTCATCCTCTTAATGCTTATACCAAGGCAGATAACAAAATACATACCCAAAAAGTTTGGGTCGAAAAAGGTTGCAAACATTCTGTTTTTATGAGGATCCCAGTCGTAAAGATCACTTATTAGTCCGAGGTTGGGAAACACAATCAGCTGGATAATACCCGCAATAAAAAGGAAGACCCCACTAACCACTACCGCTTTTTCTATGGTTCCGGTTTTTAGTAGCCCCGCTGTTACAAGATTGTGGAGGCAGATGTAGAAAAGCACGTAGGTAGCAAGCCTTACAAGATAGGCGCCAGCCACCAGTAATTCACTGGAGCTAAGCTTAATTGGACTGAAGGCTAGCGAGATACCGCCAATTAGGCAGAAACTACAGAGCAACATCCCGGGCACGGTTACTTGGATTTTTTTTCTTTTGATAATGAAAAAGCTAAGCGCAGCAAGACAGAAAACGAGCAGTAAGATATCAAAGCTATAAATGCCCCCGTCGCCAAACTTATACACCAACGCAAACTGGCCAAGGGCCAATGCAAAGATACAGCCACAGAAAAATAGTGAAAACACCCCGCCCATTTTAGCTTCGGCTAGCATACAAATAGTCCTTCCAGGCTTTGCGGGCAAAGTAGCCAAGCAGGGCAAGTATTACAAGCTCAGAGATCCAGGTAAGGAAGGCCGAGGCATAAAAGCCGTACTGGGGGATTAGCACCAGATTTAGTGAGACGTTGAAAATAGAACCGATAACATAAACCAAGGGCAGATATCTCTGCTTATCAAGGGTTACTATCAAATAGGCTGTAGGTTGACTAAGGAAGAACACAGCTAGTCCAACCGAAAGTATTCTAAGAACGGTTACAGACTGGTCAAAGCCCGAACCCCCTAGAAGTCGAATAAGCAGCGGAGCGAGTACAAAAGAGCCCAGCGATGCACACAGACCCAAGCCGCCAAGTAGCTTTAGTGTTTTGAGGTAGACCTTTTTAAGCTCCTGCGGGTTTGCAGCCAATTTTTGGACAAAAACCGGGAAAACGGAATTCATAAAAAATGTAGGTACTACTAAAGCCACTTCAAATACTTTGTAAGGCAGGGAGTAGGTTGCTACAGCTTCGATGTTGCTTAGCTGCAGCCATGGGGGTAGTTTCATAAGCGACAGAAGCAGGGCGTCGGCCTTAAAGTTTATTTGCGAAAAAACAAACATAATACCCAGCGGAATAGATCCGTACAAGACGGTTTTAGCTATGGCTGGGTTAAGATATAACTTGAGTCTATAGCCTAATCTGCTGATGAGCTTTGCGTTAACTGCAAAGGTGACAATACCGCCCAAGACGTAAGCAAAGCTCATATACCTTACATCAAGCCCGCTAAGTATCCATAGCACAATAAACCCTATAGTCACTATGCTGCCCGCTACGTAACCAACTGCAGACAAGTCGTATCTGCGCGCATACTGAAAAACAAGATTTGTGGTTGAGTACAGAGCTTGGGTCAGTATCAGCAAGGCCGAAAGAAGTATACCGCTCTTGAGGAAAGTGGAATATGGGAGTAGTAAGGTTACAAGCCCGAGTAATAGTATTAAGCCGCAAGAGGTTGCCAGCCGCAGGTACAGCACAGTGTTGTAATGATTTTCAACCAACTCTTTGCGGGTTGAAATGATTTTTAGGGCAGTGGTATTCAGCCCAAAGTCGGCGAGGATGAAAAACAGAGCTGGCAGTGCCTGCATTAGTGAAAATTCACCGTAACCCGCTCTGCCAAAATATCTGGTTATCAGCACTGTTGCCAATATTGTTAGTGACATACTAACCAGCTTGGCTGTTAACTGAGCTAGTGTGTTGTAGGTTATACTTTTGGCCATTATTTGCAGTCCGACACTTTCATTTCGGTTTTTACCAAGCCTGCGGGTTCACCCTTTGTCTTGGCAATGCGCTTGAGCGTTTCGTATTGAGCATATGGTACACCGTCTTGGTTGATCCACGAGAAATGGTCAAAGGGTGGTTTGTAGAAGATGGTAAACGGTGTGACCGCTCTCACTCTGTCATCTGGCAGCCAAACCTGCTCAAAGGCAATTTTGTAATACTCGGCCGCAGCATCGGCAGGTAAATAGGAGGCTTGATAGCTTTCGCCTTGTGCGTGCGCCCAACCTGTTTCGGTAATAAAAACAGGTAAGGGTTTGGTCACTCCCAAGCTGTCCTTAAGGTAAGCTAATTCGCTAGCGTAGGCTTGGATACTCCACAGTCCGGTTGCGTAAGGACTGTCCGAAAAATTAGGTTGGGGATACGAATGACTCGCCCAGCCGTCCAGCTTATCAAATATACCGGGAACTTCCTCGTGCATTTCCTGCATAAAGCGCGTAGGATTAATGTAGCCGCCGGTATCCGGTGCACTGGCATTAAGCGCCCCGTTGAGCATAAAAAAGTTGGGATTTACTTTTTTGAACGCATCAATCGTGTAGTTAAGGACTTCCGCGTAGCTACTGGCGTTGGAATCGCCGGCCCAGAACTTATCGTCGTTTGGTTCATTGTAAACGCTGATGTACCTTTCTTTCACAGGCCACAAAAAGTCGTTAAGGAAATAAGCGGCTTCCTGGGTATCTTGTTTATAGTCGGTTGGTTTTACGTCCCAGAGCTGGATAATAGGTATGAGGTGTTTATCAGCCAATCTGTTAAACACCCGCCCCCACTTGCCCGAGTCCCTATCCCTGATATTGTAGGGAATAAGAACATAGCCCCAGTCCCCGCCGTTTGAGTTCACCAGTTCGTCGGCCA
>LCJU01000037.1 GCA_000994815.1 candidate division WWE3 bacterium GW2011_GWC2_44_9
CCAATAGCTGTAGGACAGTTCTGCTTCCACAACGACACGGTGGGAGTATTGCTGAAGTGATTTGTCGAAAGAGCCTTTGCAGGTGATTAAATTCAGTTTTTTCCTGTCGGAGCGGCCGAAAATTTCTTTAACGGGAAAATTTTCATCTGAATATACTTTTTCATCCGTTACCCGGTAAACATATACCGTTCCCTTTATGTCTTTCAGCTTGACGGTGTCCCCTGTATCCAGTTTTTCCAGCTCATAAAACAACATTAGTCGGCCTGCCTCTTAGACAGGCTATTTATGAGGTAAGAACAAATAATTTTGTTGTCGATAACAACCTGCCGTATGTTTATGTAACTACAGGCAAGATTGGCTCGCACATTATGAATTCAGTTGTAGGTGAGTGCTTGGCCGATTTGCTTGCTTTTACCAATGTTGTTCACCAATGCGGAGACAATTCAGTTTTTAACGACTTTGATTACCTTACACATGTCTATGCGCCAGTTAGTGATTCTGCTGGTAAATTCTTCTTAAGAAAGTTTGTTTTTGCGGATGAGATAGGTGAGGCTTTTGCTAAAGCTTCAGTAGTTGTGTCCAGATCCGGTGCCCATATAACAGCCGAGTTGGTGGCTTTAGCCAAACCGTGCATTTTAATACCTATACCATGGACGTCGCATAATGAGCAGTACGAGAATGCGCTTGTTTTGCAAGATGCCGGACTTGGAAAAATTCTGCCTGAACAAGGGCTAACCCCTAAAAAGCTGGTGGAGGCAATAAAACAATTTTTAGACTTGGTTAAAACCGGGCCGCCGGTGCAAGCTGTTAGCTCTAAGGCTGCTCCAGATCCGGCGCGATTGATAGTCAAAGAGCTCTTACTAGCATGAAGAAAAAATCTGTCTCTACGTTAATATACTATCAGGATAAAAGTCGCAAAAAAGTTCGAACAAAGATCCACGTGCATGTCAACAAAGAAAAAAGAGCTAGGGCAGTGTTTTCTATTCTTAAGCTGCTCTTTCTCTTTCTGCTCGGCGGCTCTGTAGTTTTTGGCTATGTAAAATACAAACCGTTTAGAGTTACTAGGGTAGACGTGCTTGGCGAGGGAAGATTTGTGAATTTGGAAGATGTACGCAAAATAGCCGAAACCAACGTTTTAGGCAAGGACATTATTGTTGTAAATACAGCAGGTGTTGTAGAGGCGATTGCCCACAATTACTTGGCTGCAAAGTCAGTCAAAGTAACTAAGAGCTACCCTAGGACCATTCAAGTAACCGTTACAGAGCGGGTGCCTATTGCTTTACTTCTTGCTAAAGATGCCTCACTTCTTGCTAAAGAGAGTACCAGTTATTACTTTGTGGATGCAGAAGGGTTTGTATTGGGTCCTGCCGACAAGACAACTACCAATTTGCCGATTATCTCTTACGGCCAAAAAGTCTACGTTGGCAAGTTTCTCGAAGAAAACGCTATTTCTTACTACTTTGAGCTATTACATGCCCTGGATGAGAATAGTATTTTAGTTTCTACCATAAGTGCTTTTCCCAAGTACGTCCAGTTTTACACTGGGGATAGTGTTGAAGCCCTTTTCACTGTAGCGCAAAGTCCCAAAAGTCAAGCAAAGATTTTAGCTAGGATGCTAGAGAGTTTCAAGACAGAAGGGAAAAAACCCAGGAAAATTGATTTGAGATTTGATAAAGTAATAGTAGAATTTAATCAAGAAGCTAAAGGGACTGACTAGCACAATATGCCAAAGGAAAAGTACATTACCGCAATAGATGCAGGATCAACTAAGGTTCTAACTGTTGTAGCCGCAGTTTCTGAGACTAAAATATCGGTTGTTGGTGTTTCCAAGGTGCCATCTAAAGGTATTAACAAGGCGGTTGTTGTAAATATTGATGAGGCGGTGGAGTCTATTTCTCAAAGCATAGACAAAGCCGAGAAAATGGCTGGAGTTTCAATTTCGTCTGTATTTGTTACCGTTAGCGGTGGCCACATTGAAACGTTAAAC
Source organism: candidate division WWE3 bacterium GW2011_GWC2_44_9 (assembly GCA_000994815.1). Lineage (GTDB taxonomy): Bacteria > Patescibacteriota > WWE3 > UBA101185 > UBA10185 > UBA10185. The sequence continues at coordinate 1,988 of LCJU01000037.1, forward strand.
TCAAGGGGTGTGGTGGCAGTTGTACCGCACGAAAGTTCGGAAATTACGCCCGAGCACGTTGCCAGAGCAACGGAGGCGGCGCAGGCGGTGAGCCTTCCCTCATCACGAGAGATCATTCACGTTATCCCAAGAGATTTCATTGTAGACGGCCAAGACGGCATTAAAGATCCGGTAGGTATGAGCGGCATTAGATTAGAGGTTGAAACAAACATTATTCACGGACTTTCTACTTCGGTCAAGAACCTTGAAAAGTGCGTTAAACATGTTGGAGTTGAGGTTGAGGGCTTGGTTTTTACCGGAGTGGCCTCGGCGGAAAGCGCTTTAACCGATACCGAAAAAGAACTCGGGACTGTTTTAGTGGACATAGGTGGGGGCAGTACAAGCGTGATTATCTTTTTGGACGGGGCACCCATTTACTCTTCTGTTCTGCCGGTTGGTGGTAAGCATATTACAAGCGATTTAGCTATTGGGCTGCGGGCGAGCCTAGACACCGCCGAGAAGATCAAGATTAAATTAAGTAACGAAAAGCTGGATTACATGAGCCTGGCGAGGGATTTTGACAAGCCTCAAGCCAGAGTAACCGCCGTTAGCCCCGACGAATTTGATGTTACAGGTTACGGTTTGGAAACCAATTTGATTTCTAAGCGGCTTTTGTATAGCATTGTTGATCCCAGGCTTGAGGAAATCTTTGAGTTGGTAGCCGGCGAAATAAAAAAAGCTAATTTAACGGCAAAGCTTCCAGCCGGATGTGTGCTAACCGGCGGCGGGTCGCTAACCGTTGGGGCAGAAAAATGCGCCAAGAACGTTTTAAAGATGCCGGTGCGAATAGGTTTTCCAAAAGGAGTTTCGGGCCTGATAGACGACATTCAAAGCCCGGATTCCTCTGCGTGTGTTGGTGCCATTGTCTACGCCTCCAAGATGATAAAGTCTGCGAGCCTATTGAATTTGAATTCCCCATCAGGTAAGATTGGAGGAGTAGTTAAGAGGTTGCTTGCCAAACTAAAAAGCTTTCTGCCCTAAGCTAAAAATTAATGCTTGTAAAACCCGAAATAGAGAAGTTCGCTAAGATTAGAGTTGTAGGTATAGGTGGTGCTGGGTGCAACGTAATAAACACCATGATAGATTCCGGCCAGATCTCCGGAGTTGAGTTTATTGCGGTAAATACCGATGCACAAGCCCTTTCCATTAGCAAAGCTTTTGTAAAAATTCCAATCGGCCAGGATTTAACCCATGGGCTGGGCGCCGGCTCTAATCCGGAAATCGGCAGAAAAGCCGCTGAAGAGTCGTTGGACATTCTGCGCGGCAATTTAGAAGAGAGTGATATGGTATTTGTTACCGCTGGTATGGGCGGCGGAACAGGGACTGGCGCTGCACCGGTTATCGCGTCAATTGCTAAGGAGCTGGGGGCCTTAACTGTTGGTGTAGTCACAAAGCCTTTTGTTTTTGAGGGCGCTCAAAGAATGGCTAATGCCGAACGAGGTATTATTGAGTTAAAAAGCGAAGTTGACGCATTGATCACCATTCCCAACCAAAAACTTCTGGATATCGCGGATGACAAGATGAGCATTTTGGATGCTTTTAGAGTAAGCGATAGCATTTTAAACCAAGGCGTGCAAGGCATTTCTGATCTAATAGTTATGCCCGGTTTAATCAATGTTGACTTTGCTGACGTCAAAACCGTTATGAAAGACGCCGGATCAGCTCTGATGGGTATTGGGATCGGTACCGGAGACGCCCGTGCAGAACAAGCAGCCAAGTCGGCCATTTCCTCTCCTTTGTTGGAGGTGTCAATTGAGGGTGCTACCGGCATTTTGTTTAACATCATTGGCGGCCGAGATCTTACCATGAAAGAGGTAGACATCGCCGCCAGAATAATTGGCCAATCTGCCTCGACTGATGCCAATATAATCTTTGGTACCACTATTGACGACAAGATGCAGGATCAGATCAGGATTACCGTTATTGCCACCGGTTTTGACGATGCCACCAAAACGCCATATGGCATACCCAGAGAAAAGAGGGCCGCTTTTATCGCTCCTCAATCTGAATCTCAGGCTGCAGCACAGAAACCTGTTGACGGTAAAAGGATCGACACTGAAACCCCGGCTTCCGAGGCACCCGACGGCAGCAAATACGATATCCCTGCATTCTTGAGGGGCAAATAGTTCCTTTGGTACATGTTTTACTCATTTTGCAATACTATCAATATTGGGATTGTTTGCAACAATTAAGATTGTTTGTAAGCATGTACATTTTTTGAGACTATGATAAGGCCGGGTGTGCAACTGGCTGTTATTAATTTGGAATCGCGGGCTGATAACCTTACTGGCAGTGCAAGGTTGTTAACTCACGATTATTCTGCCTATGCAAAAAAGAACGCGCGTTCCGGTGAGAAATCGTGAGCTAACTTTTAGCCCCAACTCACTCAAAATTTTAGAGAAAAGATATTTGCTAAAAGACGAAAAAGGCGTAGTGGCCGAAACCCTTGAAGGTATGTTCGAGCGAGTGGCTCAAACTGTAGCTGCGCCAGATGGGGCATTTGGTTATCGGGAAGCATCTGAAATTGACTTTTACAATCTGCTTTCCACTAAGAAGTTTTTTCCAAACTCACCAACGTTTACTGGTGCCGGTACCCCTTTGGGTCAGTTAGCAGCTTGCTTTGTGCTGCCCATAGAAGACGACTTGGGCAGGCACCCGGATGGGATATTTTCAACGTTAAGAAACGCAGCACTTATTCAACAGGTGGGTGGGGGAAATGGTTTTTCCTTTTCTGACTTGAGGCCAAAGGGGGCGATTGTAAAGAGCAGTAATGGCAAGGCCACGGGCCCGGTAGGTTTTTTATCAGTTTATGATCGGGCGTTTGGTGAGGTTGCACAAGGCGGGGTGAGACGCGGCGCCAATATGGCAGTTTTGCGGGTTGATCACCCAGACATACGGGAGTTTATCAAGTGTAAGTCGGAAGAAGGCAGCATTGCCAACTTTAATATATCGGTGGCTGTTACGGATAGTTTTATGAAAGCTGTAAGGGACGACAAGACGTATGATTTGATAGATCCACACTCAAAAAAAGTTGTTGAATCCCCGCGGGCCAGAGAGATCTACGAAACCATTGTTAACTATGCCTACAAAAACGGCGAGCCGGGCGTGCTTTTTGTTGACGAAGCAAATCGCCACAACCCCGTGGCCCACTTGTATGAGCTAAAGGCTACAAACCCATGCGGTGAGCAGTGGCTCGGACCTTATGAGAACTGCTGCTTGGGGTCAATCAATCTGCTTGAGCATTTGGATAAAAATGGCAGACTGGCTTGGGATGAGTTAGAAGCTACAGTTAAACTGTCAACCAGGTTTTTAGACAATGTTGTAACGGCTAACAAATATGTGGACACAGTTCCGCAGCTAGAAGAAGCGGCCCACAATTGTAGAAGGATCGGTCTGGGCTTTATGGGTCTTGCTGATGTTATGTATTCTATGGGCATTAGATACGGCTCGGAAGAGGGTTTGGATTTTGCCGGGCAGGCAACAGAGTTTATCAGGTATCACAGCATGCTTGCTTCCATAGAGCTGGCTAAAGAACGTGGCGCTTTTCCGGCTATTAAGGGCAGTATCTATGATCCCAAAGATTTTAGCTGGAAAGCCCCAACCCCTATTAGACCCTTTAAAAAGGACTGGGCCAGACCTCAACTAAAGTGGGACAATGTTATTAGTGGCATTGAGAAGTATGGCATTAGAAATGCGGCGCAGACAACAGTTGCGCCTACCGGAACAATTTCCACTGTTGCTGGGGTAGAAGGCTATGGCTGTGAACCGGTTTTTGCTCTTGCTTACTACAGAAATGTGTATCAAGCGGCTGGCGAGGCTAACAAGATAACTCTAGCTTACATCAGCCCGTTCTTTGAAAAGACCATCAAAGCGCTTAACCTTGATGATGGCGTGAAAAAACAGATAATTGAACGCGTGCTAGATACAGGGTCGTGTCAGGACATTGAGGAGCTTTCGAGCAAAATTAGAAATACCTTTGTTGTGTCAGCTGACATTCTTCCCGAAGAGCACATAAAGACTCAAGCGGCTATTCAAGCATTTGTAGACAATTCTATCTCCAAAACATGCAACTTTCCGGCCACTGCCAAAAAAGACGACGTGGCTAAAGCATATATGCTTGGGTGGGAGATGAAGTGCAAGGGTTTGACTGTATACGTAGCAGGCTCTAGGCAGGAGGTTGTGCTGGAAACAAAAGAGCTTAAGGACAAAAAGGAAATCAGGCAGGAAGTGGCATCGGAGTCAGTTAGAAAGGAGGTTGAGCGGGGCTACCGGCTTTCAGGTACCACGTACAAACTAGATACTCCACAGGGCAAGGCATTTATAACTGTGAACAAGAATGAAGCCGGGGATCCGGTAGAGGTTTTTGCCAACGTTGGCAAAGCCGGCAGTGATGTGGCCGCCCTGTCTGAAGCATTGGGCAGACTAATTTCAGGTTGGCTTAGGGTTTCGCACAATCCGTTACACACAGCAAAGGAAATAGTGGTGCAGCTACTTGGTAT
>LCJU01000038.1 GCA_000994815.1 candidate division WWE3 bacterium GW2011_GWC2_44_9
TCCGTTACGGCAATAAGTTTAATACCCGTTCTGGTTGGGCTTTTGTCATCGTCAATCCCTGCAGTTAAAACAAAGTTGCTACCTTTTTTTGTGAGCTTTGCCGCCGGTGTAATGCTTGGCAACACCTTTTTTGACCTTTTACCAGAAAGTTTAGAAGGATTTGGCAGTAGCGACGTTATGTTTGCAGCCCTGTTAGGCATAGTTTTCTTCTACTTAATGGAAAAATATCTCTTATGGCATAGCCACACCTATAAGGCGCCAAGGAACAAGAACACGTCTCTTTTGGTAATGCTTGGCGACACACTCCACAATTTTATTGACGGTATAGTAATTGCGGGAGCTTTCTTAGCCTCGCCACTGCTTGGTTTGACCACCGCACTTTCAATTGCCCTGCATGAAATCCCGCAGGAAATTGCAGACTTTAGCATTCTGCTTGAGTCCGGCTATAAGCCGAAGAAAGCTATACTCTTCAACTTTATTTCTGGGTTAGTTGCGCTGATTGGCGCTGTAGGTGGTTATATGTTTTTAAGTATCGCGGTTTTGGCAGTGCCGTATTTTATGGCTTTTGCCGGAGGCATGTTTATTTACATAGCCTGCTCCGACTTGATTCCAAAAACGCACGAATGGGATAAGGTAGACTTTAGCGTTTCTAAAGTCATCTGGTTTATAGGTGGTATCGCAAGCATCAAGCTGCTTTCGGGTTTGATCGGGTAACAATTACTTATTGCCAATATTTGAAACCGCGTTCATAAGGAACAGTACTAGGGCAACAAAACCAAGCAGTATTGCTATGGGTTTGGCGAGTGAACCAACTAGTTTCCTAAGCGCGAATTTAGTTTCATCGTTCATGTTCTGATGATGGAAGATGCTTGTAGTTTTGTCAAGAGCGCTGCTGGGATTTAGAATAGGGGAGATGCAAGCCACGATCTGCAGCTTTAAGACTCACACACCCTTTGTTTGCTTTCTGCTTGTGTATCTTATTTTTGCCTTGTTGACATATAAGGACTACGGTATTACAGCCGACGAGCCTAGACGGCGGGAAATGGGAGAGCTAATGTATAAGAGGGTCTTCTTGGGCTTGGAGGTTAATTCAGATAAGTTTGCCGATCACTACCCGCTGTACGATATGATGCTGGTTTTACTAAATCCCCGTGGTTCATATGAGTTCTCACACCTGCTGAATATGCTTTTTTCCAGCGTTTTGTTTATTGCTGCGTACGTACTACTTTATGCCCGGTTTAGCAATTCTATCGTAGCTACTCTGGGTCCACTTTTTATTGTTTTGACCCCCACCGTTTTTGGGCACATACCTGCCAATCCAAAAGACATCCCTTTTGCCTGGGGTTATTTGTTATCGTTAGCTCTTTTTTACACGCTAAACAAGCGGGCATACCCAATTATTCCAAAAGGGCTGGTTCTGGGTTTAGTGGTAGGTTTTACCTACGCCATGCGCTTGGTGGGCCTAAATCTTTTTCCAATCTACTGCGTGCTATTTTTTGTTTTTAACACCACAAAAACCACTTTAATGGCTAAAGTAAGGCGACTTACCGTCGAATTATCGGTTATGGGCCTAGTTTCCTTGCTTGTTATGTTCGCAACCTGGTCATACATAGCCAATGACTTCCCCAGAAATCTGATGGCCATCTCACAAGAAAATCTAAACTTTTCTGCTTGGGATAGAGAGATTTTGTATTTCGGCCAGAATCTAGCTAAGGGTGCTAGACCGCTAAGTTTTGTCCCAGTTTGGATCCTGATAGCAACTCCGGTGTTTGTGTTGGCGGGTATGCTTACTGGCCTTGTTGTCAACGGTTACGCGTTAGTAAAGAAACGGAGCGTAGACCAACTGCTTTTAGCATTGAGCTTTGTTCTTGTCGTGAATATAGGTATGTATTTGGTCGTTAACCCGGTCTTGTATAACGGCCCGCGGCTGTTCCTGTATTTTTTTCCGATATTGTCACTCATAGCGGCGTTATTCTATGGTGGTGTGCTGCTGAAACTTAAACGGATTAAGTTACTACTAATTGGTTCAGTGTTGGCGGTGATAATGCTACCAGAACTTGCGCATACTATAAAATTACATCCTTACGAGTACGTGTATTTTAATCCGGTTGTAAGAAGCTTGGTGGACGTAGAAAGCTATTTTGAGTCGGACTATTGGAGTGCCTCCTTTAACGAGGCCTTTACTAAAGGGCTGGTTTATGCAAAGTCACAAAATATCAGCTATCCAAAGGTTTTTGCCTGCAACAATGCCGATGCGATTAAGTATTATGCTCAAAGGCGGGCTCGGTATGTGGAAAGCCCACAAGAAGCCAAAATTATCCTTTGTGACACCGAGCGCAACCGCAAGCGGAGTTACCCTTATCCAATTGTTGACGTTGTTACAAGGGACGGTATTGAACTAAGTGTTGTTAAGTACAACACCCAGCCTGTAAGTGCCAGCACAAATTAGTTGCGGGCAGCAGCTGATTTCTGGTAATATGTCAACGCGGATGCGGCTTACTTAGGCCGTTTGTGGCCCCGTCGTCTAGTGGCCTAGGACATCAGGTTTTCATCCTGAAGATCGCGGGTTCGATTCCCGCCGGGGTCACCATAAGCAAAACACATCCAGAAAGACTAACATTGGCTTAGCCAATGAACACCGATAAACTCATTATTTTCCAAAAGATTTATGATTTTCTTCTTTGGCTGTACCCCTTGATAAATAGAATTCCTAAAAGCCACAGGTTGGTTTTGGGCAAACACCTGGAAGAACTGGCTATTAGTATTCTGCTTCTTTCAGTCAAGGCCAATAAAACCAGGGATATAACCAGAAAGGAAATTCAACTGGAGATATCAGATAAATTGGATGAGTTAAGGATTCTTATTCGCCTAGCTAAAGATCTGCGCTTTATGAGTGTTGCCCAATACAGTCACGCCGCTGAAAAAATCAACGAAATAGGAAAAATTCTGTACGGCTGGACTAATTGCCAGCCCCCTGATAACCTTAGTATTAAGGGAAAACCAATACGCGTTTCAACGCGGTGGCAATTGGAATAATGGGGCTAACGCTGGAGCCTTTACACTCAATTTGAACAATGCCCCGTCTAACTCGAATACCAATATTGGCTTTCGTTGCGCCAGTGATCAACAATAGCGCCAGGATGGAGTGGCATGTGTCCAAGGATACACGTCCGGTGTCCTAAGATCACCAGGTTTTCTCTGTCCCGCCTGTAGTGGGAGAACATAGCACCTGTATTTCCCGCCTTCTAAAATCATAAATGAAAGTGGGAGTAAGTGGGTACAAGGGTTAAGTGTGGGCGGGCCGGCTTAAAAATCGGCCCGCCTTTTGTTAAACTTTATATGTATGAAGAAATTTACGATTTTAAAAACCTATTATCTGCCTACCAGGCAGCCAGAAAGTGTAAACGCTATAAAAGAAACATAGTTGGCTACGGTTTTTTCCTGGAAAGCAATCTGTTTAAGCTGCAGCGAGAGTTGGTATCAGAAAGCTATACACCTTCCCCCTATGCTTGTTTTACCGTTTATGATCCCAAAACCCGTAAGGTAGCCGCTCCGGCCTTTCGCGACAGGGTGCTCCAGCATTCTTTGGTCTCACAGATTGAGCCTTTGTTTGAAAGAACCTTTATTTACGATTCTTATGCTTGCCGCAAGAACAAGGGCACGCATCTGGGTTTAAAAAGAATCAAAAAGTTTTTACAGGCTGTTCGCTCCAAATACGGGAAAAATAAACCGTTTTACTGCCTAAGAATGGATATTGAAAAGTATTTTGCCAGTATTTCCTGGGACGTGCTTCTTTCTATAACCAGTAAAATAATTACCTGTCCAAAAACCAACACTCTGATTCAAAAACTTGTGACTACCCATAAATGTCTGGATACCTATAACCGCATTATTCCTTTACCCCAAGATGTAATTAAACAAGAAACGCGCCAGGGTGTGCCCATAGGCAATTTAACCAGCCAGCTTTTTGCCAATATCTACCTAAACGAGCTGGACCACTTTGCCAAAGAAAAGTTGCGTCTTAAATGGTACGCCCGCTATATGGACGATTTTTTGGTTATCCATCCCGATAAAACCTATTTAAAGCAGGTCAGAAAAGATCTTGAGATATTCTTAGATGACAAACTCCATCTTCACTTGCACCCCAAAAAGGTAATAATCCAAAATGTCAAAAGCGGTATTCCCTTTGTCGGCTATCTTATTTTCTATGACCATGTGTTAATCAGAGGTAAAACGCTTTTAAGAACAAGGAGACAGCTTAAGGCGAAAAAGGCTATATATACAAAACGCGGGGAGGATCGTAAGCTCCTGGCCATCTATAGCTCAATTCGGGGCCATCTTAAACACGCCAATACCTACAACTTGGAGAAAAATCTTTTTAAAAATGATCAGCCGCCCGAATCGAGGAAAAAATCTGTCTACGGACAACTAAAATTATTCACTTTTATGGCCGTAATTTTAATGATCACTTGTATTTCTTGGTAGGTTTTTATATGCTATTAAATAGCACGGCATGAGCGGTGAAATTTTGTGATAATTATGGTTAAGTTGATAAATGAAGTTAATATGCAGGAGACAACCAGAATCGCCATTTTTAAAGGTAAGGAAATTAGAAAAACCATTCATAAAAACGAATGGTGGTTTGTGATTGTTGACGTTGTTTCCGCGTTAACTGACTCGGTACAACCGGATGGATATATTAAGGATATGCGCCGTCGGGATCCAGAAATTTCGAAAGGGTGGGGGCAAATTGCCACCCCCCTTGCTATGTCAACATCTGGCGGTATGCAGAAATTGAACTGCGCCAACACCGAGGGGATCTTTCGCATCATTCAGTCCATCCCCTCTCCTAAAGCCGAACCTTTTAAGCGTTGGCTAGCTAGAGTTGGCTATGAAAGAGTACAGGAGATAGAAGATCCAGAGCTGGCAACTAAAAGAACTAGGGCTTTATATAAAGCCAAGGGTTACCCCGATGCTTGGATTGAGAAAAGAATGCGGGGAATAGAGATAAGGGAAACTTTAACTGATGAGTGGAAAAAAAGGCAGGTTGGCAAAGACAAAGACTATGCCATTTTAACCGCAGAAATATCTAAAGCCACCTTTGGAATGACCCCTAGCGAATATAAAAAATTCAAGAGCTTAAATATGACGGGAGAATCTTTGCGATCAAATGATCTGGAACTAATCTTTTCCATGCTTGGTGAGGCGGCTACAACAGAAATTACAAAGAATAAAAATGTAGAGGGATTTGATGAGGGCAAAAAGGCGGCTCAAGAAGGCGGAGCTGTTGCCGGAAGAGCCAGAAGAGATTTGGAAACAAAAAGTGGCAGAAGAGTTATTACTTCTGAAAATTATGTAGAGCGGGCTGAATCGGTTAAAAGATTGGGAAAGAAGAAATCAAAACAAGAGAATTGACATTATTTTGTTGCATAGATTAAAGCAGTATTGAATTTTTGGTAGGCTAATTTTATATTAAACATCATTCTATAGCAAAAGTCCTAAATGTTTAATCAACCACCTCTTTCAAATAGGTTTTAATGACCCTTTAAATCAGTTATAAGATATCATCTGGATAAAAATTAACAGCCCGAACTATAGTTAATAATCTTGTTCGCTCTTATTGCATCTTGAATCATAGTTAAAACTTTAACAACGCGATAGCCGTTCATTCCGTCAGTAAGGGGTTTTCTCCCTGTCTCAATGCATGTTATAAAGTGTTCTAACTGCCTCCCAAGAGCTTCTCCGCCATCCACTTTAGGAATATGAATATCTCCATAACGGTAAGCGGCGTTAAAACCGGAAAAGCTTGAGTAGTTTTCTTCCACCCCCCTGTCATAAACTTGAAGTTTCATATTTGGATCAGTATCATCGAAGAGGAGCATTTTTTTATCTCCGACAACAGTAACGGTTCTGACCTTGCGCGGGTCAATCCAAGAGTTGTGAAGATAAGCTGAAACGCCTTTAGCGAAGCTTAAACTTGCCCACGCGGTGTCTTCTGTCTCGGGATTGTAATGTGCGTGTCCTTGGGCTAGAACCTGAGAAGGAAGTTGATCGTTCATAAAATAAAGAATCATTGAAAGATCGTGGGGCATAAGATCCCAAACCACATTTGTGTCTCTTTGAAACTGGCCAAGATTCAGTCTTTGGATATGAATATGTCTTATTTCGCCAATTTCTCCTTTATCAATCAAAGCTTTCATTTGTTGTACAGCAGAGGTATAAAGGAACGTGTGCCCGACTGCAAGTACGCGTTTTTTATCTTCAGCAAGATGTGTGAGTTCAAGTGCCTGTTCCCCTGTCTGAGTAAATGGCTTTTCAATGAGAAGATGTTTGCCGGCTTCTA
>LCJU01000039.1 GCA_000994815.1 candidate division WWE3 bacterium GW2011_GWC2_44_9
AAGGGAAGGATAAGGTAGGAAATTATCCCTTGCGAGCATTAACAAAGCTCAAAATCGGCAACAAATATGTTTACTCAGAAGATACAACCGATGAGGAGAAAATAGCTGCGGATGCCGACATCAAGAGAGCTTTGATAGCGTTACTCAGTTGACGTATTACTTAAACTGTTTTCTTGTTTTGGCTCGAACTTTTATGTGCCTAACGGAAAACTGTGTGTTGACCTAATAAAACCCTACTTTATCTTCAAAAATAATCAGGATTTAGTAAATGTGCCTTTGAAACTATTAAAAACCCAGAATATGTGATGGTTGGGGCATCAAACGGTGATTTTGAACATTGGTTTTTAAAATGGTCGGGGTGGGCAGACTCGAACTGCCGACCCCCAGTACCCCATACTGGTGCGCTAGCCAACTGCGCCACACCCCGATAATTAACCCGCCGACCACAAGTCAACCTGCAAATTATACATTAGCCTTGAAAAAAACTCCCGAGTACTATAATGTAATCCGAATGAGCGATACTACTTCTGTAATTCAAAAAAGATTAAAAATTCTGGACGACTTGCTGAAAGAGCTGAACAAACTCAAAGACGACCTGGATGGGGCGCTGCAAGACGATCCCAACTACGGCAAATTCCTGGAGGAGCGGGAGGAAACAAAAAAGGATCACAAAGAAAAGAAGGGTCGAATCATGGCCACTGGTGTGGTTAAAGGTTACCAAGTTGAGATTAAAGAAAAGATACAGGAAATAAAGGAAAACCGAGAGATCCTCTCACAGGAATTGGTTGACTATTATCGGGAAAACGGTACGCTAGAGATAGTAGACGCCAACGGAAATGTGAAGCGTATGAAATTCTCCGTCAAATTGGTTAACTAATATGGCTTTAAAAAAGAAAAAGCGCGACGCCCAAAAGAAAAAAGATATCAGAAGACGAATCCAGAAAAGAAAAAGGGTTACTGGTTAACCCGCAGTTCCGGGTTTAACTCTATAGCTTTGGTGTAATACTCTAAAGCTTTCTCCTTGTTGCCTTGACTTTCCTCTATTTGTGCAAGCCTAATTAAGGACTGGTAGAGCTTTGGGTTTTTAGCGTAGGACTCCAGCAGGTATTTTTTAGCGTTCTCAAGGTCCCCCATTTTCATGTAGGTAAGGCCTAGATTATGGATAGCGTCGGCATAGTTGGGGTTTAATTCAACCGACTTACTAAAACTTGCAATTGCCATCGGCCAGTTCTGTTCGGTGGAAAACTCGTCACCAAGGTTGTTGTAGATTCTATAGCTGCGGGAGTCTGTTTTTTGCGTTGCTAACCATAGGTTTTTGCTGGTCCTAAAGTCGTACGCCCTAACAGCCAGTCTGACTGAATACAAAGCAATTAAGAGCGCAGTGACATACAAAGCCAGGTTTTTTAGCTTGATTTTATCTTCCAGTTTGTAAAGTATTAGAGAAAACAGAAGCGCAACAAAAGCCCCACCTAGATACAAATACCGGTCGGAGATAAACCACGCAACCTGCACGGGACTTAGGGTGGGCAGGATGGACGCAATAATTGCAAGAACAATGCCCAAAACGGCGGAGCGCTTGTACAGCAGATAGGTCAGAGTAATAGCTAGAACAATGATAAACACGTTCATTAGGATAAAAATCGGTTGGGAAACCGGCTCCTCGTGATAGAAACTTAATTGCACTGGAAAAACGTACAGCTCAAAGGCTTTAGAGAGGGTGTAAGGAACTCTTTGTACTAATGGTGCAGAGTCTTCCGACCTGTAGTAGTAATCAGTGACTAAAGCAGTTACGCGAGTAGAAAACTGCCAACTTACCCAAACAAGCCAAAAGAGCAGGGAAATCACAATGTAGCCAGCATAACTCCATTTAGTCTTTATAGTCTTAAGATTCAGTTTGGAGCCATCAAACAGGTCTAAAGCTATGATAATAAACGGGACTGTAAGCAGCCAGGTGCTTTTAAGCAACACCAAAGAAAGCAAGTAACAGGTGAGAGAAAAGATTAAAGCAGTGCGCGAACCGGTTTTCTTAAAGATAAAGTAGCCGATAATTATTAAGTAGGCAAAAAAAGCGTAAAAAACGTAGCCCATACCGCTTAACCACAATACCGCCTCACCGCCAGCCGGCAAAACGGCAAATAGTAGAGCCGAGACTAAAGCATACCGCTAAAAGCAGTATCGCCAGATGATAAGGAAACGGATTTAATCGAAATACTTGGTAAATAGTGGAAACCAAAATAGTACTTAGTGAGTAGGTTTTTAGTGACTCACCGTAGTCATGTATGACAGGGTTGGTCATAAGTCCAGTATCATCGCCCTTGATAAACTGACCGCCCAGCCCCCAAACATATCCAATAAAACAGACAAGAGCGATCAAAAGCACTGTTTGTGAGTTGGTTTTATAGAAAGCGACCACGCTTTTGAAATCCTTAATGGCTGTTGACGTCTGTTTAGTGCTGACTGCCGGTTTCATGCTCGAATTATAAAACAAATACCATAAGGTATAATACTCTCATTGCCGGGGAGGGTTGGCCGAGTGGCCCAAGGCAGCGGTTTGCTAAACCGTGCCCGTAGAAATGCGGGCCGTGGGTTCGAATCCCACACCCTCCGCCATGCTATATTTATCTCATGATAAGTAGTGAAGAATCAGCAGAAAGTTCTGATGGTGTTGAAGTTATGCCCCCAAGACACGAAACCCTAACTCCCGAACAACAATTTGAAAAGGACTTTTTTAACAAGCCCTGGGAACAGATGACCGGAACACCAGTATTAGGTATGGAGTATCTATTAACACCTGAAGAAAAATCAAAAGGTGAAGGGTTGCTGGAAAGACTGCTGGCCTATTACAGCATTAAAAGTAGGTAGAACAAACTGTGCTCTAGGTTCTTTGGTATTAGCTAGAGCCTTAACAAAATCTGGAATACCCGAAGAAGAACTGGAATTTGGATCTCCTGGCCCAATATCACACGCTACTGTAAGTCACAAGGGGTTACTACGTGGATCAAACAAACGGGATTGTGCTGCCTGTGAGAGATGTAAAAATCGTTGACGGGATTAAATGCTTTAACTTAGGTGTTGACGAGGAAGATACTGAAACTGCTTTTAAAGTCCCATTCCGACTAGTACCTGTCTCTTCCATATATTACGGTATACGGGCTTTAGTTTCTAACCTCGATCCTTTAATAGAACAGGCTACAAGAGAAGAACCCAACCCGGAAGCCGTGGAATTGATTCAGAAATTCGGTGTGGGCACTCAAAGAGTTTTTGGTGCGTATGCTTTTAAAAAGCTAGTACCACCTGAATGGCGTATTAAAAGGATGAGAAATCAACCAGAATGGATACAAGAAACTGAAGGGTCGTCAGCTAGAATAAAGAGCGGAAACTAGATAGTTTAATAAAAAAGTTCCAAGTACGTCCCACGCCTTCCGCCAAGAATCATTATATCAACCATCTACTTCCTTAGTATTCCAATAACGTGTGGGTGTGTAAAAGCGGACAATGTTTTGGGCAGTTTTAACGTTAATTTAGACAGCCAGTACAGTAAACATTTATATACCCTTTTTCGAGAACAACGGGCTTTGGCTGTTGTTGCAACATATTGTTTTAGTCAATTAGTCAAAAAATCTGCGTGACTCCCGTTCCCACCTGGAAATGGGTACGCGCGAGAAAGCAAAAGCGATTTCTTTGTAGGAATAGCCTTTCTTATGAAAACGTTCAAGAGTACCAACCGAGTCTATTAGCAACTTATCATACTTATAACCATAAACATCGTCCACAATGCCTCTGGCTATAAAGGCCCTAGAATCGTCTAAGCCTGCTTTATCAATTTCGTACTTCAGCCGCCCGCGCAATTTGTCGCTATAACTATATACAGGTAACTTCGTATGCACATATGCAAGCTCCGGATCGTTTTTTTGCACCAGATAAGCCAACAACTCATCCTGGGCGCCCCTATACATAAAAAAGCCGTCTCTGGCATCTGTAAAATACCGGGTTGTTCTCCTCTCAAACTCCTCCATAGGCATCTTGCCAATCTCCTCAAAAAACTCCTTTGGGGGCGTGAGATCGAGCGTACCAGCGTATTCTATTGGCTGAATATCCCCAACACTAAGCTCCAGCGATCTTAGTGCGTGAACGTTTTCATGAACCCACATGTCCTTAATAGCTTTTTGACTGCCACTCATCACAGCAACAGCATTTTTCAAGTCAGGCTCAAGGCATTCTGGCAATAGCCTCCCAGTTACAGCACCACTAGCCGCAAGCGCAGCCAACCCCTCTATTGGCCGTGATGAATACGACCCCCCAACAGCATATGCAAAATCCTCAGTATTATGGCAAGCAACGCCAATTGTGATCGGACTAACTTCCACTTCAATATTGCCATTTGGTGACTTACCAAACAAACCTTCGAACAGTGCGTTCTTATCGGGGTATTTTTCTAGCACTTTGAGTATAGCTAATCTTCGCTCCCCATAAGCGGCAACACACTTCTCGATGTAGTGTGTTAACACTGAATTATCACCACCGTAAATGTGCATATACTCCCGAGCTTTCGCGGCAAGAACGTCTACTGCTTGATCGGGGGTCTCTTCAATAGTTCTAACAAGAAAATCCTCTGTTTTTACCATTCCATTCATAAAGAACTTAAGCCGTTCTTTTGCTTCTCCTAGCCTGCCTAATCTTTCATCCTTTGGCGCACTAAGAATGTCTGCTATCTCCTGAGCCGGGCTATATTTCTCCCACGGTTTAATTGGCGGTTTTATTTTTTTCCCTACACTTTCTATACTACGCGTTGCCTTACCGGCGAGAAATGAACCCTCGGTTGTTACTTTGTGAATGGTATCTACCGCTTCTCGTCCGAACTGGGCAATTGAAGTGACGGGAATCATACAGCCATTATATAATCTTTAGATGGACTATAAAGAAGCTTCCATTAAAAAGCATGGGGAAACGGGCGGAAAAATTGAGGTTGTAAGCAAATTCGGCGCACTAATTACAAAGGACGACTTAAGTATAGTCTACACACCGGGCGTGGCGGCGGTTTCGGAGCTATTGGCTAACGAACCGGAAAAGGCGGGCAGGTACTCGATTAAAGGTAACACTATTGCCGTTGTTTCTGATGGATCGGCGGTGCTGGGCTTAGGCAACATTGGACCATACGGCGCGCTACCGGTAATGGAGGGCAAAGCGCTGCTCTTTAAAGAATTTGGCGGGGTTGATGCGTATCCACTAGTCCTAAACACCCAAGCCACCGACGAGATAATTAATACTGTAAAGGCTATTTCCCCTACTTTTGGCGGCATTAATTTGGAAGACATTTGTGCACCCAAATGCTTTGAAATTGAAGAACAGCTGACAAAAGATCTAACCATTCCTGTTTTTCATGACGATCAGCACGGAACAGCCATTGTGATACTTGCCGCGCTAATCAACAGTCTAAAACTTGCCGGTAAACACAAAGAAAACATCAGTGCTGTTATATGTGGTGCGGGCGCAGCAGGAATTGCAACCGCCAAACTTTTACACGCTTATGGCGTAGGAGAACTAAAACTCGTAGACTCTAAAGGTGTAATTTCGAAGGATAGATCGGACCTAAATGAGGTAAAAAAGCAGATGCTAGAGATAACCAACAGCGCAAATGTAACCGCCGGACTAAAAAAAGCCCTGGTCGGCGCCGACGTATTTATTGGTGTAAGTGTAGCCGGCGCACTCAAACCGGAATACGTTTCGGCCATGAAGCCAAAAGCAATTGTCTTTGCTATGGCCAACCCAACCCCCGAAATACCACCCGAGGAGGCAAGGCAAGCCGGCGCATTTATTGTTGGCACCGGAAGAAGCGATTTCCCAAATCAAATAAATAACGTCCTAGTTTTTCCTGGACTGTTTAGAGGTTTACTAGATTACAAAATAAGAAAAGTGACCGATGAGATAAAGTTTGCCGTGGCAGAGACCTTGGCAAACTATATTGCCAACGACCAACTCTCTGTAGACAAAATCTTGCCCAGCGTGTTGGATAAAAACGTGAGCAAGGCGGTGGCGCTAACTCTTAAAAAGAGCTGACCAAGAGTATGACTAATAACGTCTGGACAATTATCCCTACTGGTGGTGAAGGTACCAGGTTAAAACCTTATACCAACGAGGTATCTAAACCGCTGGTGCCATTAATTAACAACTTTCCCATTCTTGAACTGATCCTGTACTCCTTAGCGTACAGCGCCGATTTGCGGAATTTTATTTTTGGTGTAAAGGGGACAAAGCACTATACAAACTTGCAAAACTACTTTCAAGGTGGATCGGGTTGGAGCAGCAAACTTCAATTGGAACCCCAAGCGCATTTCGAATATCAAAACCCAAACTATCTAGACAACGGCACTGCCGATAGCGCTCTTTACAACATTAAGGAATACAATCTAACTACCCCGGTAATAGTGGTTCAGGCGGATAATTTATTTTGGGGCCAAGAGATTAGCGATTTATACAACATTGCACTAAAGTCGAGGTTCCCATTTGTTGTTGGGTTAACGCACACGACAGAGCCAAATAATTTTGGTGTGGCGGACTTTGACAGCGCAACAAAAAAGATAACTAAGTTTGTAGAAAAGCCGTTAGCTAATTATGCAGGCGGCGCACTAGTAAATACCGGCATTTACATTATCAAACCCGAGGTGTTTACATATCTGGAATACGATTTTGGCAATAACGTGTTGCCAAAACTGGTCGCTAAAGGACTTGTTGGTGGACACATTTTCACTCACCGCTGGTATGACTTTGGCAATCCTCAAGAGCATCTAGCAAGTGCTATCGATTTATTGAGAAAACCGTCACCCTGCTTTGAAAACTTTTTAACCAGAGTGTGTACTATTTATGAAACCAGCAAGTCCAGGGTTTGGGTACGAGGTCGAAGTAGTTTTTCCTTAGCAAGAGCCGAAGAGATTATAGCGAGAATCAGTGCGGGAACCATTAAGATAGAAGGCGATGTATTTATAGGCAAAGACAGTGTTATTGAAAATGGGGTTTACCTTAAAGATTGTGCTTTGGGTGACCTGGCCTTTGTGGGGGAAAGGACCCAGATTATAGAGAGTAATATTTTGGATGCCTGGCAGATAGGTAAAAACTGTAAAATCACCGCTTCATTTTTTGGCCGAGGCGGAACAGTGGCTGATAACGTTACAATAGCCGGTGGGTTTTATGGCCACAATGAAAGAATTGATCAAGTGGTAACGTTAAGTTAACTATTTTATACCAAACTCCGCTACGGTTTTTATGCCGAACTCATGATTTTCAGCTTCAGTTGCCGGACGAAGCACAAAATCGTTAAAGCCCAGCTCTTTGATGATACCAAGACCCTTGCCTGACCCTCTCATCCCCCACTACTTCATCTGCAACCAATACTTGATCCGTGCCGTAGGTAAATGCACCTGACACGGCTGAAATTCGCTGAATCCGATGATCTACAACCGATCGATACAACCTGGCAATTGCCAGACCAGTTCCCTCGTCTAAACCTGCCTTTCTGGCCTTTTCACTATACTTTGCATCAATCTCGCCTAACTTTTGTTTAAAGGCGTCCTCCCAACGCGAGACAACACTTTTCTCACCGGCAGAAGGTTTTGGAAAACTTGTACCCCCGGAAAGCAGCGTCTCGCTCACAAGTGCTATAGATTCTACACAAAGTGCCGAAAATGACTCTTGACTATGTGTTTCGGGATTACTACCTTGATGCCGGTCCATATGCTGGAATGGAAAAATGCACTGCGGTAACGTCAACTCTATTAATACCTGCTGCTTTTATGGCGTTAGCTATAGCCGGATTTTGCGTTACAATGCTTGCTCTTGCAGCTGCGGCCGCTTGGGTTGCAAGTGAGCCGTCCTGTTGATCATTTTGCACAGCAGTCCATCCTGGCCTGTGGGAAAGGCTAACCCATTGAACAATACGGTCCAGATATACAGGAGAAACACCAACCCCATAATAGGTAATCGCGCGGCCATCGGAAGCTGTTTCCTCTTCAAAATCAACAATCGCTACGCTTGTGGGACTTTCTACTGTATTTATATTCACAAACAGGGGGTTTTTACCACGGGAATGAGCAATAACATTCTCTACTTGATCTCCGGGTTTTAAAGTAATTCCACCTCTACTACCTGCGCCTTCGTAAACAACAGCTCTCTCTAACATTTGCACTTGACCAGTTTCCAAAGATGGGGGTACAACTGACATAAGGTAATAATAACATGAGTAAGTGAGTTTTGAGGGTACTACAGGAGGAGAAACAAAATCATACGGCATTGTTTAACTTTATCTCTCCTCCTTATATAAATTCCCTACTGCTGGATTAGCAGAGGGAAGTAAGACCGCGCTGGCAGGGGACGCGGCGTGGGGGTGGGGGTCAGTGTCGCGGCGGGTCTGTACCCGGCGGCGCGCGCGGCGCGGGGCG
>LCJU01000040.1:0-329 GCA_000994815.1 candidate division WWE3 bacterium GW2011_GWC2_44_9
TGTTTTTTTCAACAACGAAGACGTCAATTGTTTCCCCAACCGTCACGAATGAAGCTGCATTGGAAACCTTTTCCCATGAAATTTCGGAAATATGAATTAGACCTTCGACTCCTTCTACTTCACAGAAGACGCCAAATTCTGAAGCTCCTAATACTTTAGCTTTATAAGTTTTTCCTTCTTTTATCGCTTCAAATTTTTTTACCAAATCTTTATGGGAGATCTTCAAAACTGAAGCTTTTTGAGAAACAACCAAGCGGTTTTTTTCTTTGTCAACTTCAAGAATCTTTACTTTAACTTTCTGACCACGCATCTTTTCCGGTTGGGAAATA
>LCJU01000040.1:401-8779 GCA_000994815.1 candidate division WWE3 bacterium GW2011_GWC2_44_9
CATTATCCCGTTTTTTGATAAGAATATCCCATTTCCCTTTATCGAAGAATTTTCGCAATGAAACGACCGGAAAACCATTTTTTGACTCTTCACTAATTATTCTCACAAGAATTTTATCTCCAACACTAAGATAAGGAACATAAGTAGAGATTTCTTTTATCTCAAGCTCTCCAAGAATAGCTTGAGCTTTGCCACCAACATAAACGATGGTAGTTGGCACTCCATTTCGATAGTGATAAGCGGTACTAACATTACCTTGTACGTTGATGGTAAAAAGGACGCCACAGCTGCCGATTTTAGCCAACTATACACACTGGGCGGCATAACCGGACTGTATTTTGGCAGTGACCAGTACGGTAATGACTATCAGGGGATTATTGACGACTTGCGGGTTTTTACCTACGCGCGAAGTCCAGCGCAAATTGCTTGGGACTTTAGCAGAGGTAAGGCTCAATGGCAGTTAAAGCTGGATCAGTCTAGTGGGAGCACGGCTTACGATTCTGGTGCTATGGCCACAAACGGTACTTTGCAAAATAATGCCGCCTTTGACACCACAGCCGGCAACTGTAAATTCAGTTATTGCGTTGACCTTGACGGAACTAATGACTATATCTCAACCGGCAGTTTTTCTCCGCTTGCCGTCGCCGCGCTAGCCACTGATACTATTTCTTGGGGAGGCTGGTATTATCTTACAAGCACTTCTGGTACTGCCAGCAGGGTTCTTTTTGAAAAGGCCTCCGAGCTAAAAATTTCCACTAATGCAGATAGCAAGCCCCTTTGCCAGATTTATACTGGCGGTGCGTATGCGCCGGCTTCTCCGAGCAACCTTCCTCAGGCTATAACAACAGACACCTGGTATAACGTATTTTGTATTTACGACGGAGCTAATGTGAAAACTTATATTAACGGGCAATTAGCGGCTACCAATTCGCAAGCGGGAAGTGTTACGGCTGTATCTTCTGCCGCGTATGTTGGTGTGGACAGCGGCCAGAATGGTGACGTTTCCGGTCGGGTAGACGATCAGTATGTGTTTAACTTTACCTTAACTTCTTCCCAAATACTGGATTTATACAACAGTCAATCGGGAGTGAGTTTTAGGTAGGCTGATAAACTAATATAAGGGTAGTATAATTCCACTACATGCGTGTTTACGTGCTTCTCACAGCTTACAAAGAGCAGCTATCTATAGCAAGAGCAGTTGAGCAGATTATTATCCCAAATAAGGACTTGTGGGCTGATTTAAAGCTAATAGTAGTAGCGCCAGATGAACCCACCTTGAAGGTAGCTGAAGAAGTATGCCAAAGACATAACTTTGTGAAGTATGCGCTAGTTAAGGATTTAGCAAAAGGTAAGCCCGCCGCGATAGAGATGGCCGTTAAATCAATCCAAGATGACACACGTAGCACACAAGAAGATAAAGTGATAGTGCTTACCGACGGAGACGTTTACGTTGAAAACGGGTCAATAAAAAAGTTACTTAACCACTTTACCGAGCCCATGATAGGCGGGGTAGGGGGCCATCCGGTTTCTTTAGATGATAAAGCTAGCTTTTTTGGTTATATATCCCACCTGTTTTGTGAAGCAGCACATGTTAGAAGAAGTCGGGATCCGTTTACTCCTATGAGCGGATATTTGTATGCTATCAGATTGTTGCCGGGTATTTTTCCTCTCGATCCTGCCACTAGGGCAGAGGATGCCTATATCTCCCAAAAAATACTTGCTTTGGGTTATAACATTGGCTACGAGCCAGTAGCGCTGGTTTATGTGAAATTCCCAAAAAACTTAACTGATTGGTTCAAGCAAAAGTCCCGCTCGCTGGGTGGCAATATCCAGCTTAGCAAACTTGGGCTGGGGTCTGCCAGAAGCATTAGCCAAGACTTTAGCATGGCCCTTTTCCCGTTGAGGTATGCAAGAACTCCCAGGGAAGTATACTGGTCCTTGCTGTTGTATCCTTTACGGTTCTTGCTTTGGTTCAGGATATACTCCACTAACGCTTTCAACAGGTATAAAACTGGAGCGTGGGAACGAATTGAGAGTTCAAAATAATCGCTGAACAAAAAATCCCGCCGGTGGTGGGATGATTTTACTGACTGAAGGTGGTAAACAGACGTTGTGAAATGCAAAAACCCTAAATTTAAACGAGTGTAAAACTACCAGTGTAAACTGGTAGATATAAGCTAAAATAGAAAACTCGCTATGCGAGAATTTAGATGTACTCATCGGCTGATGCGCAGCGTCACACAGATAGGTCTTGCATCCAAACTTGGCCTGTTGGTAACGGCACCTTGAGTAATAATATTAGGTTAAGATTTTGATAATCAAACCGGGTATTTTAAGTTTTTTTAGCTTTACATTGTATGTTATAAAAGTCCCAGCTTTGTGTACAAGGGCGGTGGCAATTTGTATTGAATCGGGCGTTCTAAGATGTGGATTTTCTCTCCGGAGTTTTGCGGCTTCTTGCGCTACTTCCCACGATACAGGGTGAACTGTAAGTCCTGGCGTTTCTTGGAAGAACCGAGTTAGTTCGTTGGTTACACACTCGTCACCGCTAAGTTTTGCGGGGGATAACGTTTCGATCAATGAAATCATTGATGTGCAGGCGGAAACCTTTCGGGACTCAATCTGTTGAAATAGTGGTTCTACAAAGTCTCTATAACGCTCGTCATTCTCGAAAAGGTAAATAAAAACCATTGAGTCAAGTGCAATTAGCTTTCCCATGTCTTTCTCTCGTTTTCAATATAACGCTCACCCTTACCGTAAATACCTTTGGCTATACCATTTACTCTAGCAACCCAACTAGTAGGGGATTCCATAGTGACTGTAGAAACCCGACATTGCTTGCCGATACGCATTTTAATTTTATTACCGGGTTTTATTCCCAGATGTTTGCGTACAGCACTTGGGATTACGATTTGGCCTTGGGAAGATATAGTTAGTTCATATATCATGCCGTGATTGTGTCAAAAAGTTAAATGGGTGTCAAGTTTTGCTTTACTTTTTAATCAAAGTTAAAATAGATATAACCGGAAGGATTAAGACCCAAGTACTAGCGTATCGATAGGTAATAAATGACATCTATGGCAGGGGCGGAAGGAATCGGACCCTCGCTAAAGGTTTTGGAGACCTTTGTACTACCACTATACGACGCCCCCACAACGGTCACACACTATTTTACTATATGCCTGGGCCAATGTAGAGAGCTTTACTTGAGTTTCTGCTTTTCTTTGTGAGGCGTGTTCTTTTTGCAGACCTTGCAAAACTTTTTCAGTTCAAGCTTATCCGGAGTGTTGATCTTGTTTTTGCTAGTTACATAATTGGACGACTTGCATTCTCCGCATTGCAACCCTATTAATAGTCTGTTTGTTTTGCCTGCCATGGGCGGAATTCTATACCAAAAGAGCTTTGTTGTCGAGGAGATTGAGGCTGGTCAGTTACTGTACGGTACCGGACTCCGTTCAAAATCTGTCGCTTTTTTCAGATAGTTTGAATTGTTGTTATGGCTAAACCCGGTAGTTTGACTGGGTGAAACTAGTAAAATGCGGTAATGTTTAAAAAAATCCTAAATGCAAAGCGTGTAAGAGTTGTGAAACGGTTAGAAGAGGAATCAGAAACGGAAAGATACGGTATCTTTGTTTAGAGTGTAGGAAGTGGTTTGTAGTAAACAGAGAAAGATCCCTTAAGCCATCTAAGATACTGGTTAACCATCTGGATGGGCTGTCTTTCAGAAAGATTTCAAATCACAGTAATATTTCGCTTGGTAGCGCCTTTAACAAAACGCTAGAGGCTTTGAAGTGTCTTCCACACGTTGCCGATGTAACGCGGCTGTACTGTGCACGCTTCTGTGGCATCCTTCTTGTGGATGGTAAGTTTGTAAAGGTGAGAGGTTACGAGGGCAAGATTCCTCTAATTTATGGAGTCGATTATCTCACTCACGATATACCAACTCATAGGTTAGTTCTAGCCGAGTCGTACGAGTCCTGGTTGGCCTTTTTTACCTCTCTTAGGCTTCTAAACTATCCACTTCAAGGGATTGTGTGTGATGATAATATAAACATCCGGCTTGCCTGCCTTAAGATCTACCCCAAGGCCGTTATCCAGCTTTGCCAAACCCACTATGTTCGAAACATCAAAAATAGTCTAAATCTTAAAGAAAACCCTTGCTATCTTCCTTTCATGGAAGATATAAGAATGCTTTTTAAGGGTAGACGAACCACCACGGATTTTGGAAACTCTGCCTTTAAGCTGATCCGAAAGTATCAGAAGGATCCTTTGTGTATGGCAATACTTACCGACATTCACAAAAACAAAGATCTTCTTTTGGCATATACACGTCTCCCTGCGCTTTGTAAAACAAATAATCTCATTGAATGCTTTAACTCCCATATCCAACAAAGGGTGAGAGCCTTAAAAGGGTTTAAGTCATTTAAACATGCCGCTTCCTGGTTAAATGGGCTGCTGCTAAGAAGGAGGTTTCTTAAACTAACTGATTGCAAAGGGAAATTCAGGCATTTGAATGGTAAAAGACCTATCGATCTTTCTAAAAGAGAAAACATTGATCTACCAACATTCTTCTAGAGAAAAAGCGCCAGATTTTGAACGGTACCTCGAGATCTTGCCAGATTTTGAACGGTACCGCTGGAGCCTGGGGGGAGGATTGAACTCCCGACTTCCTCCTTACCATGGAGGCGTTCTACCACTGAACTACCCAGGCCTGCTATAACTATAATATAAAAGGTGCCGAGGATGAGCATGAGTACACGCTCTCCCCGTCTGGTGCCGAGGATGAGCATGAGTACACGCTCTCCCCGTCTGGTGCCGAGGATAGGATTCGAACCTATGTAGGCTTCCGCCAACAGTTTTACAGACTGCTCCGTTTGGCCGCTTCGGTACCTCGGCATGCTATTTATTCGTCAAGTATACTGGAGCCTGGAGGGAGATTTGAACTCCCGACCTAAGGTTTACAAAACCCTTGCTCTGCCAACTGAGCTATCCAGGCCTAGGTGCAAAGGGCGCGGTGTGCCCAGTCGCAAGAAATTCTATCATTATTGTTGGGTATGTGGTAGGGCTTGTCCTGACTACTAATGTGTGGTTAAATAGCCCAGCTATGTCGCGTGTTTGTCAACTATGTGGAAAAGGCAGTTTAAAAGGCAATTTAGTGCCCAGAGGTATAGGTAGACGTGTTACTAAAAGGACTATCAGCCGGCAGCAGCCCAATTTACGCGAAAAAAGGCTTGAAATTGGCGGCAGAAGGCTGCGGGTTCGCATGTGTACTTCTTGCCTGTCGATGCTAAACAAAGCCAATAAAGCCAACAAAGCTGAAACCAGTCAGACCAAGTAACCATTGGCAAACTCTTGCCAGGTCAACACTTTACCGCCTTCTACTTGGATACGCTCGATGTGGAGCTTACCTTCCACCGGCTGTGCCGAGTAGATTTTGACTGTTTTAATAGCGTCGGCCGATCTTTTTAGGTTTGTTAGCCCGGCAACTTTGGTCCCAGCAGCTACGAGTTCGTTAAGGGACGTCCAGCTTATGGGCCAGGGGTTGTAAGCTCTTAGTTCACGCTCAATATCACCCACTGGCTTGTTCCAGCTGATGCGGGCATCTTCCTTATAAATGTATGTGGTTTTAGGGTGGGTGGGGGAATAAGTATAGCTTACTTCGCTTTCATTTTGTTTTCTTGGTGTCAGCTTGCCCGATGTATAGTCCACTATAACCTTAGGCAGCTCTTTAGCGGCTAGAGCAAAAAGCGTTGTATACAACTCGCCGGAGGTTTCTGTAAAGTTAAACTTATATTCCGTTTGGTGCAGTACCGGCCCGGTATCCAGGCTTTTTTCCATAAGCTGATAAGTAATACCAGTTAGCTGGTCTCCATTTAAGATGGTGTGTTGCACAGGGCTGGCGCCGCGATATTTTGGGAGCAGTGAGAAGTGGACGTTGATTAGTCCCTTGGGAAAAGCCGCCAAAATACTTTCTGGCACAATAAAACCAAAGTCGGCCACCACTCCAAGCTCCGCTCCTGTTGACTTTATGTGTTCAGTAACTATTTCTGCCTCGTCTTTTAGATTAGTTTTTATGGGGTAAAAAGTGATCCCATTTTGCTTTGCCCAGCTTTTTACACCCGTTTCTTTAGTGGTTTGATGTCTGCCGACTACTACATCATCTTTAGTAATGCACAATTTTAGGGAAAAATTGCTGTTTAACGATTCCAAAATTGGCGCTGATCTATCTGAAGTGCCAAAGAAAACGATTGTCATAATTAGTCGGCTATCTTCAACTTGGTGTCCAGTTCCTCACCTTTAATCAATTTGCCAATAGCCTTGGTGTTAAAGGTAATTCCGTCCAGATGGTCAAGCTCATGCTGGATTACTCTGGCAAGAAAGCCTGAAGCCGCAAGCCTTTGTTCGGCACCTTGGTCGTCCTGATATTTTATTTTAATTTTTTTGTGCCTTAACACCTTGCCGTATTGGTTAGGAAAGCTTAAGCAACCCTCCCAATCCGCAACTTGTTCTTTTGACAGACTAATATATTTTGGGTTGACGAGGAGATAGCTTTTTACTGCCACTGCATTTGCTGTGTCCTTGTCGTATACAAAATCTCTTGCGATGAGGACCCTAACGGTTTCGCCTATTTGGATGGCGGAAAGCCCAGCCGCCGGCGGGTCCTTGACTAGGTTTATAGTTTCCGCCATGTCGGCGACCAAGGTTTTGAGCCTTGCTATAGAGCCGGCTTTGGCAAAGTCAATTTTTTGGCTTGTTAGTGCGAGTATTGGATTTGGATAAGTGACTATTTTTTTAACCACGGCTAGATTATACCAAGATTTTCTATAGTTTCTGGAGAACAAACGTTGTATTTAGCATTTGGTTGTGTATTGTTGACGTGTGAGAAGTGTTGTGACTTTAGGCAGTGAAGGCTACCCGGGCGGTTTACTGCACCTGAAAAGTCCGCCTAAACAACTAACGCTTGTGGCGGCAGGAGCTGTTGTTTGGCCAAAGAAAAGTATAGCCGTGATTGGCAGCCGGCTTATGTCTGACTACGGCAGGAACGTTGTTTTAGACTTTGTGCCGCGGTTGGTAAAACAAGGTTTGTGCATAGTGTCCGGTATGGCCGAGGGCGTAGACGCGGAAGCACAGCAGGCGGCTCTTAAAGCCGGTGGCCAGACAATCGGAGTATTGGGTTTTGGCATTGCCCGGTTGACTAGCTTTAGTAACTTGGCTTTATGCAAACGGGTTGCTGTGTCGGGGGCTGGCTGTTTGGTGTCACCATTTGAGGCTTTCACCACGGCCTCAAAGTACACATTTTTAGAGCGAAACAAAATAATCGCCGGGCTTGCCGACGCCATTTTAGTAATTGAAGCGAGCAGGAAAAGCGGCTGTATGTCTACTGTAGATGCTGCTTTAGAGTTGGGCAAGGAAGCTTTTGCCGTACCAGGAAACGTTTTTTCTTACTTAAGCATGGGCACAAACGACCTAATAAAGCAGGGAGCAAAGCCTGTAACATGCGTTGAGGATATTGTGGTATAAGTTGACGATTTTACCAATGTGGTATTCTTAGACGGTATGATTTTGGTTATCGTTGAATCACCAACAAAAGCAAAAACGTTGGAGACAATACTAGGCAAGGGCTTTACTGTAAAAGCGTCGATGGGTCATATTAGAGACTTGCCAAAAAGCGGTTTGGGTGTTGATGTTGAACACAACTTTGAACCCCAATATGTTGTTCCGGAAAAAGGCGAGAAGGTATTAAGGGACTTAAAGAAGGTTGCAAAAGATGCCGACTTTGTGGTGCTGGCTACCGACCCTGATAGGGAAGGGGAGGCCATTGCCTGGCATTTGAAAGAGTTACTAAAGCCCAAAAATTACGGCCGGGCGGTTTTTCACGAGATAACCAAGGAGGCAGTTAAGGAAGCGTTTGACCACAAGGGTACTATTGACGTTAAGTTGGTGGATGCCCAGCAGGCCAGGCGGGTGCTTGATCGGCTGGTGGGTTATAAGCTTTCGCCACTGCTGTGGAAAAAGGTGCGCTATGGTCTGTCGGCAGGTAGAGTGCAAAGCGTAGCTGTGCGGCTTGTAGTTGACCGCGAGCGGGAAAGAGATGCGTTTACACCGGTTGAATATTGGTCTATTGGCGCTCTTTTTAGTTCAAAAGAGGGCAAATTCTCTGCCCAGCTTGTTGACTATATTGCCGCGGCATCTACGCCTAAGACTAAAAAGATCGAAATAGCTAATAAAGACCAGGCAGACAAGATTTTGCAAGAGCTCAAAGCTGATACTTATACTATCTCGAAAGTAGCCCGTAGCCAAAAGCAAAAGCGTGCCTATCCACCGTTTAAGACTTCTACGCTTCAACAAAGTTCGTCAAACGTCTTCGGCTTTCCGGC
>LCJU01000041.1 GCA_000994815.1 candidate division WWE3 bacterium GW2011_GWC2_44_9
GAAAAGGCCAAAAAACAAATAGATAAGGCAAAAACTAAAAAAGCGGGCACACTTAATGAGTAAAGCACTACTAGTTGTCGGTTTACTAACTGTCGTTCTATTGGCATTTGTTGGTGCTGTAGCTGTATTGCAACCTGTAGACAAACCAGCGGTACATAATACATATCAAGTTCCACAGACAAATCAAGAGAATAGCAAGGGCAAGGTTATACTTATCGCCACCGGTGATGTTGTAATGGGCAGAAGTGTGAATTATCAGACAATCAAATATAACAACTCGGTATGGCCATTTGAACACATCAAAGACTTGCTTGCGTCTGGGGATATAACGGTTGCTAATGTGGAAGCCCCATTTGTAAAAGACTGCCCAACAACCGTAGAAGGTATGGTTTTTTGCAGCCGTGAGGATAACGTTAACGGTTTGGTGGCATCAGGGGTGGATATAGCAACACTGGCAAACAATCATATTGCGGACTTTGGCCTATCCGGAATTGACAATACCAGGCGAATATTAACAGACAACGGTATTAAAGTAACCGGTCTTGAGGATGTTATTGTCTACAAAACCGTTAACAACACAACTTTTGCCTTTTTGGCTTTTAACGACATTTATGGCAGTATCCCACCAGTGCTATCGGCGGACAAAAATACTATGGAACAACTAATCAGCGAGGCTCGAGCAAAGGCGGATGTGGTAGTAGTTTCTATGCACTGGGGAGTTGAATATCGCGCGGAACCTGATAGTCAACAAATAGAACTCGCCCACCTAGCTGCTAATGCTGGAGCAGACTTGATTATTGGCAACCATCCGCACTGGATTCAAAGCGACGAGCAGTACAATAATACCTACATCAAATACGCCCACGGCAATTTAGTCTTTGATCAGATGTGGAGCGAGGAAACCAAGAAAGGCGTGATTGGCAAGTATACATTTGAAAACGGCAAGCTGATTAACAAAGAGTTTATTCCCATCTACATAAAGGACTACGGCCAGCCGGTTACCATACGGTAACCAGCCAACCCCATATAGTTCCAATGTAGTGGTATAGTACAGTGGTTATGTTGCAGCTAACGGAACCGACAAAAGAGTCTGTGGACACGATTTCCCGGACAGCGGCTTCTGACAGGGGAGAAAATGGGGATGTTTTAAGAACGCCCACAGCAAACGAAATAAACAAGATAAACTCAATAGCCGGAGAAGGCTTTACTAGCAGATTGGCGGCAGGTGATTTTGAGTTATTCGTGGCTAACCCCAGCGCAGGATCCGATATAAGCTTGGATCAAATAAAGTACCTAATACCTATCGAAAATCGTGTGGTATATTTCCGGGTACACGATTATGGAGGGCAGGATCGCGGCATCAACTTAGGTTTTTCTTTCTTGAAAGACTATGTCGGCATCTTGAACGGAGATATCAAAAGTCATGAGGATAAATGGCGTAGAAACTACTCTACTATAGGCGAGGAGCTAGACCCACGTACCTTGAGCTTTTTTAGATCACTAGGTACACTTTTAACCCAATTTCACTGTCCAGTAAATGCCACTGTAATGGACTCTCGCAGAGCGAAACTTTATAGAAAAATGCTGCAAAAATCCGGCCTTCATAACGTACATTTAGTTGACTGTTCATGGTGAGGTAGTTGTAAATTGGAAGGAGGCCTACGATTATAAGTGCTGTTCGTAAAACTCCACGGTTTTTTGCATGGCCTGTTCAAAATATGGTGACTCAATATTATGGCCGCCCCCAGCTAGCTCAACTAATTCATAAGTTTTTCCCGCTGTCTCAAGTGACTTGGCCAAATCCCTGGAATACCCAATGTTTATAACAGGGTCGTTAGTTGCATGCATAATCAGTACCGGACTTGATAGATAGTTTAGATTTTTTGTCAGCGAGATACTTGACCAAAAAGTATTTGTGAAATCA
Source organism: candidate division WWE3 bacterium GW2011_GWC2_44_9 (assembly GCA_000994815.1). Lineage (GTDB taxonomy): Bacteria > Patescibacteriota > WWE3 > UBA101185 > UBA10185 > UBA10185. Next base: position 1,925 of record LCJU01000041.1, read on the forward strand.
ATTTCTGCAGACCGATCGCGGATTTTTTGGATCTCGGCAGAGATTTCGCGGACTTGATCGGCCTGGCCGGCGCCGGAATCCGGCCGGTGGACATAGCTGGCATCGTTGATGCCGTACTTTCTAAAATCCTCATAGCTGTACACGGCGCCGGCCCAGATAACTACAGCTTTTATATCCTGCAATACCAAGGCTACCCGTAATACCGCGTTGCCCGCCATGCTATGACCCCACACCCCCACTTTGTTCCTATCCACGTCGCCATGCATCTGCAAACTCTTAACGGCGTTAATAGTATCTACAGTGTAGGTATTAGAAAAGTACGACCCGGAAGCAGTGCCTTCGGACTTTCCGTGCCCGCGAAAGTCAATTTTGAACACAATAAAACCACTTCTAGCCAGAAAATCCACATACGCTACATATTTTTCAGTCGTTTTATAGTCTTTTGGCGATATAAACCCATGGTCAAAAACAATGGCTGGAAAACCTTCCGTCGGTTTCACGGCTTTCGGCACAGTTAGCAATCCAAACACCTTGCTGCCCTCACTTTGGTAACTGGCAATATACTGCCTGTAATTTGCCCCGTCTGGTAAAGTCTGCTCAATACTAATCTGACTGCCTGAATAAGTAAGTGATCTTAAGTAGTCGATACTTATTGGTGATACATAAGTCTCGGAAGTTTGGTCAATATTAAGAGTTTGAGAAATGGGGATCACAGGACCACGCTGCATAAAAGCCAGTGCAGCTACAACACCTAAAACAGGTAGCAGACTGATAACAATGATCCGTTTCCGATTATACATAAGCTAAATATTACCAACCACCTCCGCCGCCACCTCCGCCGCCGCCGCCGGAAGATCCCCCACCCCCGCCACCTCCACCAAAGCCCGATTTTGACCCGGGGGGCGTGGAAGCCGCAGACACTGAATGGGCCAAAGAACTCCCAAGAGACGACGCAAAAGTATAGCTAGCTATATGTGACGAGCTATAGTACCAGCCAGATCTGTTATTCTCAATAGCTTTACTTGCTTCTATTTGTGTTTTAAACCGCTTAGTCCAAATTGGCTCAACGTCTAGAGCTATCGCGTAAGGCAAATACTTTTCGTAGACTTTTAGGCTATCGGGAGTTTCGTAGTTAATATCGGATGCATATTTTGGATTTTCTACAGCAGTAAGATAATTTCTCAAGCCAAGAATTTGATCCTCGACTTTTCTGCCAAGTACCGTTCTTGCCCTAACCGCAATCATGCCAAAAATAGTTACTAGAATCATGCAAAATAGCAAAAGCAGCGAAACAAACACCATACTTGATATAAAGAGTGTTGGAAAATATACTAAAATAAGGCAGGCGGGAATAACCAGCAGTTTATGATTGTTCCTAAAGTAAGTGGTTAAATAAGTAACCTCAAGGCTAGTTTTAAAGGCATCAATCGCCTTTGCAACTTTTGTCGCTTCAGCATTATTGAAGGTAAAAGATTTTGTCGACCTGTTTAATAGCTCTCTAAGTATAGCTTGTTCCTCATCGGCTAAACCGGAGTAATCATTTTTAACCGAACTAATTGAGAACTGGTTATTTTTCTCTGTCAGTTTGATATAACCTTTAATAGCGGTGTTGACTAGAGAGGAAGAAATAGCCTTTGTGTCGTAACTCATTTTGTGGATGTACCTAGCGCCTGCTGGAGATATAGCTTTAGGTAGCTCATATTGTGTAACGAGTGTACCTGCACCTTTGGGATCCCGACCAAATTTGTACCATACAACTAGATAATAAGCGCTTATCAACACGAGTATAACTGCGCCGATAAAAATACCAATGTTTGCCAAAATAAAGTCAAAAGCCTTTTGTAGGACTGTGGGTTCATAAACATAACCTTTTGGCCAGCCAACAACCACAGTCAACCCTTCTCTGTAATACAGCGGCTTTGTTGTTGCAAAATAAGCTACGGCGTAACCAAAAGAGGACTTTGTGCCTGATACAAAGTCTTGCCCCCGAGAACCCGAAATGCCAGTGTATGCAGTGTGTGATATGGCGGAAGTTTGCAAGCCCTCCGGCATTAAGATAACGGCCGTAGCGTTTTCGACGGTAAAATCCCAACCGTTGCCAGTAATGTTGTAGTAGAGTTCATCGTGATCGGCAAAAAAGCCCAGCTGCCTTTTTGTTGTATAATCTATGACGTAGGTATAAAACCCGGGTTTCAGATACATGTCACTGCTGCCAATATATAATCTAATCCCATTGGTTAAGCTTTCTGTATGGTAATCATCTTTTACACCGTCTCGTAGAACATTTTGCACATCAAAAGTTGTGTTGTAACTAAACCCTTTCTCGTCTTTATACTTCAACGGAAAGTCGCGGTATATGCCGCGCTTAATAGCATAGCCGCCTGCGTACACTCTAATACTTTCCTTAACAGTCAAGGACGAGTCGGGGTTGATGGTTACGATGCTGTCAAAGTTGGTAACGCGCTCTGATTGATATTCGTTGGTCGTATCAGCCCTAACTTTACCGACAAACACAGTTAATACCAAAGCAGACACTATAAACAGGCAACCAACCTTAGTATGCTGAATCCTCACATTATTATTCTAGCAAACACTTAACAATTTATGATAGCATCAATATAAATATGATACCTGGAGAAAGAACTTACCCCGAGATTCGAGAGCATGTTACTCATACAGAGTATTACGGAGACAAGCGCCCTATGGGGCATATACCTGAAGCCCGCTTTATATATAAAGACGGTGCCCCTGTAAAACTCGACGTTGGTACCAGAACTTACGAGGTTAAAACACACACAGAAGTGTTGCCAGCACGTGAGTTTTTTCAACGTAATACAGTTAATTATCAGCAGACAGATCCCCATCAAGTTACTACCATAGAAGTAGACACGCCGCCTCTGGATTATAATATCAAATCTATCGAGTTTAAAAACCCGCAGGCTGCGCTGATATTTAAAGGTCTTACAGGCCACTACAGACACAACATAATCAGCTACATGAAAAGCTCTCTAGCTGAGGAAATAGCCCTGGCCAGAGCGGACTCCGTTGGAGGATACGATAGTAAGTTGCAACTGGGACAAGACAGACTCTACGCAGATAGAATTGTGAGAGAGATAACACAGAAAAAAGGTCACAAAGATAAAGAAAATATTGTAACTCTGGCAACAGATAGCACAGCCTCATTATATGAAAACTTAGAGAAGAAATATAGATCTTACTTCCCCAAACAATCTGGGAATAATGGGAATACCAACGTTTTCACCTATAAAAAAGAGGATCCTTTTCAGTATATCCCTCGGGAAATCCTAGGATGGATTAACCATATAGAAGAAGCTAACACACAAATTAGAATTCAAGACACGCTTATCGAGACCGGTGGGTCAACCATAGTAATTTCCAGAGTAACAGTTGGAGAGGTCGTACAAGAAGATGATAGGAGATTTTATTTAGAAGAGCGTGTAGCGGAGCGAATGATATTTGCTGCAGAGCGAATGGGTCTTGGGTTGAGATCGGCAGCCGGCATACTAGAAATCAACGATTTCGATGCTAGTGAGATTAGTGGCAGCAGTCCATCTTCGGCAATGGTGTTCACAAAAACGGCGGGGTTTTTTGGAAACATGGGTAAACACATGCTGATAATAAATCCGGTTAGAAGAATTCCGAACCAATTAGAACAGCAAGAACCACAAGTCAGTTATTCAAGCCACAACGCAATACCCATTAATGTACCTATAGAGGGAGTAAACCATGAAACAGGCCATTTGGTAAACCCCTATTATGAGCTAACCAAACAACAAGGCGAGGGCTTTGCCGTGTGCATGGAATATGGTTTCTCTTTCAGGGAAATAATGATGGACTTAGCACAACAGACGTACCAAAAGCCAATGACATCTGCAAGACTAGCGTCTATCTTATCACAAAACCCTAAAAACATAACTGCCATTGAGACATATTTCGTTACCGGTGCTTTCCTCTCATGGTTGTTTGAAAAACTTGGCCCCGAGAGATTTGCCCAGTTTTACGGTCATATTACCGGCGGGTATTACGAGACCCGGGAAACCGGTTTAAACAAACTAAAACACGAACGGAAAGTAAAGGACGAAGTAAGGCATTACAAGGGACAGCTCCTACACTGCCTAAAGGATTTGCCGAAAGACCATAGATGGACATGGGAGAGTGAAAGGCACATGCTTAAGGATTTTACAGATAGTTTTAACACCACCTTGGGTGAAATGACAAGGTATGTCCATACGTTACCAGAGGAGTATTTATAGACATAAAATCCGGCTTTACACCAACGTTGAGAGAATTTCTTCAGAAAAACTACAATCCCCAAAGGGCGGAGAAAGATAAAGCGTATTTATACTCCAACCTCAAACACTACGGCATCGCCTCATCAACCAGGCGCGCCTTCGTTATCAAACACAAAAACTATTTGAAATCAGTTGTAAAAAGTGCGGCGCTAAAGCTTTGCACAGAACTATGGAACCAGCCATCTTTTGAAGAAAGAAATTGTGCGCTTAGCATACTTCAGCTGCATGCTGACAGCTTGGACATTACCGACATGCCGCTGATTGAAAAAATCATGCGCGAGGCTAAAGGCTGGGCGCTGCTTGATAACTCAATAATTCCACTCATGCCGTACATTCTGGCCAAAGACAAAAGGACATATGCATACCTTAAAAAATGGATCCGAGACACCGATTTTTGGGTCCGAAGGTCCGCCATTTTAGCCCAGCTCCTCTTTTTTAGAACCGGAAAAGGCGGCAACTACCAACTCTTTTTCTCCTTTGCCGAGGCGCAATTTAACGAAAGCTGGATTGATAAAGCGTACAAAGACTCACTGCAAAGATCACGAGCCAGGTTTTTTATCCGCAAAGCTATTGGGTGGACTTTACGGGAGCTGTCACACAAAAATCCGCAGCTTGTTGTGGGCTTCTTGAATAAAAATAAACAAAAAATGGCTGGACTTAGTTACCGTGAAGCCGCCAGAAGACTATCCAAAGAATATGCATTAAAACTTAATGCCTGATAAAATACCTACATGGTTCAAGATACCCTAACCCAACAGTATCGATCGCCTCTTCAACGAAGCTGGGAATACTATACAACCGTTGCCCACGGCACTCCACCAACCGAATACGAGACGAAAATGCGAGAATGCCCATCCGAACCGCTGGCGAACGTTCTCTCGGACAATGAAATACTAAAAATCCTTACAACCCGAGCGGAGTCAATCCGCGAAAAAGCGGCCGCACTGGCAACAAGTGGCAGTGATACAAAAAGAGAGGCAAAGGAAAGGGTATTGGGCTTGCTTAGCCGTAATCAAGAAGATGACTTAGCATTCCTAAGAGAAATAAGCAGACTACCAGAGGAGTTTGACCAAGAAGGTATTGAAGCGCCTATCATCACACAAGTTTAAAACTTTCAGTTTTTTCTAAGGAAGTATCCTTACCATCATATTAACAAATAGAAAATTGTTGCCTACTGCTAGGCAGAAAGGTTGTATGCCAGAGAACATATCGCCAACAAATAAAATTATCCTTGGAGCTTCCGGAGTGTTCGCGGTTGTAGGGATTGCAGCCATGGTCTACACGGCGGCTGCAACAAAGTTAGGTGTTAACGAAGATGCTTTGAAAGCTGCAATGAAGGCCGAAGAAGGAAAAAGACCTAATATGCAAGAGGCGGCAACTACTTTGGGAGTTTCCGTTGACGAACTAAGGGCGGCCCTAGGATTTGGTGAGGGTTTCGGTGGACGAGGGTCTATGATCAATTCCCAACCTACGCAAAAAGCTCTACAAGAAAGTGTAAAAGTCGAACAATAATTATTATAATATAGCATATATGAGGCTATTAATTGTGGAGGATGACAAAAAAATCTCGCGAGCGGTTAAGTTGGGGTTCGAGTTGGAAGGCTTCGCCGTGGACATAGCAGAAACTGGAACTTATGGCTATGACATGGCCAGCACAACCCCATATGACGCCATAATCCTTGATGTAATGCTGCCAGAAATGGACGGACTGAAAGTCTGTAGAAAACTCACCTGCGGCAGTCTTGTGATCAACACCCAAACGTATGAAGTAACTAGGTCAGACACACCTATCACCTTAACAAAAAGGGAGTTCTCACTCCTGGAATACCTTGTCAAAAACAAAAACAAGCTGGTCAAGAAGGAAGAAATTATAAACCACGTGTAACTGAACGGACTTCAGAAATTGGGCTTAGAATGGCGTTAGGGGCAAAGAGCAAAACAATTATTATGCAGTTTTTAACTGAGGCGATAGTGTTAACTATAATTGGCGGCATGCTGGGCGTCATACTTGGCGTCGGTGCATCGCTCGCACTAACAAAAGTCATGTCTCTACCAACGACTATAGCCTATGAATCTATTGGCCTAGCTGTTTTCGTCTCATGTCTTATAGGTATAGTCTTCGGCTGGTATCCCGCCTATAAAGCCTCCAAGCTTCAGCCGATAGAAGCGCTAAGATACGAGTAGCGAGACGTGGTAGAATCGGAGAGTGACGAAACCCAATCCCACCACCATAGTACTTAGCATCTTATGCATACTGCTTCTTGCCACGACAGTAGTGCTTTTTCTCCGAAAAGATGGGGATACGTGGGTCTGCAACGGCATAGAGTGGGTTAAGCATGGCAACCCGTCGGCACTAAAACCCGCGCAACCTTGCGGGGAGGGGGTAGCTACAAGCCCCACTATCAATCCAGTAAAATACACCGAATTTCCAATTAACAACTATAGCTCAAGCACGACGGAAATAGATATCTCATACAACAACATTAAAAGCCTGCCATCTCAAATAGATAGATTTACAAATCTGCAGGTATTTATCCTTAAAGGCAACAAGCTTA
>LCJU01000042.1 GCA_000994815.1 candidate division WWE3 bacterium GW2011_GWC2_44_9
CATATTGAGTGCCCTCGTTCAACCAGCGCAGGAATGGTCTCCTGCTGTCCGTGCCAAGTAGTGCACCAAAATATACATGTCCAACCTCGTGTTTAATGGTTCTGGAGTATGTATCCTCGGAAAATAGATGTCCGGTTTGAGGTATAAGTCCGTGTTTTTCAGCTGTATTTTTATATAGCCGCGGGTCAAGTAGTATCAAGCCGAATCTAGTGTTAGAACCGATAAGCCATTCTTCTGTGTCGCGTTCGCAAAATGTATTAATATCGGATCTATTTCCTATAAATGCGGGGGGAAGACCGGTAAGGGTGAGCCTGTAAAAGGCTGAATCATGTTCAACTGCTTCACGCAGGTAACTATCAGTTTTTCTTAAAACCTTAGCATCCTCGTTCTCGTGTTCAACATTTTTACTCGACAGCATAGTAACAGACGGTACTACAAGGGCTTGTTCTGCGCTTTCATGTTTTAAATATAAACCTATCATTAAGTCATTTTACTACATTTGATGTTTTAAGTGTTTTAGGAGTATGTATTGGTACATCAGCCGGGTTATTAAAAACGTTGCCATTTCAACAGTTCAGGTCCCGTTAGGGTTTTCTGGTCGGGGTGGCAGGACTCGAACCTGCGGCCTCATCGTCCCAAACGATGCGCGCTAGCCAACTGCGCTACACCCCGTTATTGTTATTTATTATTTTGTCAAGAAAGGCCAGTCCCCTTCCACTTCACTTTTAGCTTTGTACGAATGGATTTTATCAGGTTTTTTGCCCTATTGGAAACGAAAGGTAAAAAGTGGTGCCAACGTTTTCTTCGCTTTCAAACCACACCTTGCCGTTATGCGAATATGCAACCCATCTAACAAAAAAGAGTCCGAGTCCGCTGCCCTCCCCGCTTTTGTATGCTATATTGCTGGCCCTAAAAAACTTTTGAAATACCCTATGCTGCTCGTTTGTTGGAATACCAACGCCGTTGTCCGTAACAACAAATGTTATAAACTCACCCTCCTTTTTAATCCTTAACCATATCCTTCCGCCTTCCGGCGTGTATTTCACCGAATTAGTCACCAGGTTCTTTAGTGCCTCATACACAAGTTTTTCGTCAGCAAAAAAGGTAAGCGGTTCAGATGGACTTTGCACCTCAACGGTTTGGTTTTTTGCTTTAATCAACGGAGTTAGTTCCACAAGCAGTTTGGTTAAAAGCCTTGCTGAATCTAAAAGAATTGGCGTTATCTCAATTTTGCCCGCTTCTGCCCTTGACACTGTGAGCAGGGAGTTTACCAACTTAATTAGCCGCTCATTTTCGGAATGAATTTTACTAACCATCTCCGTGTGTTCCGCATCTAGCTGGCCAGAGTTATCGTGCATCAACAGTTCTGTTAGCCACCTAATAGATGAGAGCGGGGTTCTAAGCTGGTGCGACGCAATGGAGATGAATTCATTCTTCACCCTGTCCACCTCTTTGGTGTAGGTGGTATCCTTTTCAATGCCAACGTAAAACTCTACATCGCCCCTAGCATCCAGCACCGGCGTTATATTTATGTCGGCAAAGTAGCTTTCACCACTCTTTTTCCTGTTTATTACCTCTGCCTCAAATGGCGACTTTTTAGTTTTTATTGTGTCCCAAAGCTTGGCGTAAAACTCTTTGTCCATCAATCCGCCCCAAATCTTACCCGCTTTTTGTCCAATAACTTCACCGGATGTAAAGCCGGTTATTTTTTCCACCGCTTCGTTAGCATACAGTACTATGCCTTCAGCGTCGGTAAAAATAACCTGGGCGTCGGTTTTCTCTACAGCCTTTTTAAACCGTTCTAACACTTTGTCAAACATTATTTTGTTGGTCACGTCCGAAATAAAGCCCGCGTAGCCCACAAATTCCATGGCAGCGTTGTACACCGGTTTAGCGTTAATCTCTGCCCATATGGTGTTTCCGGTTTCTTTAGTTAGCTCACAGCTTATATCAGCGCTGTTTCTGCCGATTACCGTTTTCTGCCATAACTGGCTTACCCTCTCGCTGTTATTGGCTGTAACGAACTCAAGCCAGTGCCGGTTTGCGCTTTTAGTTTCTTTGATGCCTAATGTTTCACAATACCTGGGGTTGGCCTCCTTAATTTTGCCGCTAGCGTCCTGATAAAAAATGCCCACAGGTAAATAATGAAAAAGCAGGGAAAATGGGTTAGGGTTGTTTTGCGTCATTGTCGGACAGTAACTGGGATACGCACTCTGTTAAGTCCTTAAGGCTCGTATCCGTCTTAATTAAGTACTTGTCGACTTGATACTTGTTGGCGTTGGCTTTATGCTCATCGCCCGAAAGGTTGGTAAAAACAATAACTTTGGCATTTTTACCCCAAATATCCCGTCTAAGGTCCTTTAGCACGTCCATACCGCTTGAGGCCGGCATAACAAGGTCGGTAATGATTAGGTCCGGGTGGTTTTCCAAGGCTAATCTGGCGCCCTCTTGAGCGGAAAACGCTTGTAAAACATGATATCCTGATAGTTCCAGGGCTTTTGAGATAGAAAATATCGCTGGCGCTTCGTCTTCTATAATGAGGATAGTCCTGCCATTTGCCATACTATTAGTTTAACCTGGTTTGGTATTTTTTCAACTACAGCTTTGGTATCAGTTCAAAAAGGTTAATATCAAAGGGTTTTGACTCGTACACCAGCCGAGAATTTCTATTTAAATCTATCACGTGCAGTTTGACTGTGTAGGTGCAGGCGCTGTTTAAGTTGCAGGTTGGAATAGCCTCTGACTCTTTGGCCAAATTTCTGGAAAACTCCGATATAACAAAAACGTCGTTATCCAAAAAATAGGCTCGGTCAAAATAACAGTTTAGGCTATCCGCGCAGTTTAGCAGCCTTGCGTCCACCAGCTTATCTTCCCGCAGACCGTAGTAGTGAATCTCATTTGGTGCATAGCCGTCCTTGGGTATGGCTCGGTAATCAATGTATTGCTTGTCACTAGGTGAGAACACTACGCCTTTGATATCTTTGTGTGCGGCAATGTTTGCTTGGAAAGTCTCGCTAACGCCGGGTTCGTCTATGTTGTAAACGCTCATCCATTTAGTGTTGTAAATCTCATTTTCTTCTACCATCGCAAAGTCATCGGCTGATAGCTCGAGTTTTTTATTTTTTGCGTTAGTTATCCATTTTTGAAAGGCTTTGGAGGCCTCGACTTTTTCAGGTATTTTTGTTCTGTCGATATCTTTGTATCTCCTATAGTTGGTGTACGTTGCCGTGACAATACTTGCGGTTAGCAGAATTGATGAAACGACAAACAGAGCGGTTCTTTTGCACATATGCATCAGTTTATCAGAAAACAGTTGTTTGCCAAAAAACTGGTATCATCATTTGCGTGACTCAAAGCCTCTTTATAAGATTACTTAAGTTCCGTCGAAAAAGTCCTAAGGACTACCTGCGGTGCAAAGAGGCAGCCCGTGATTTGGTACTAACCCGCTTAAACTATTTTAATAGCTTTTACTCTTTTACATGGAACAGAATAGCGATAAAAAATACTACTCGACGCTGGGGCAGCTGCTCTAAAAAACGGAATCTGAATTTTTGCTATAAGGTTGTTTTGCTCGATCCGGGGTTGGCCGACTATATTATTGTCCACGAGTTGTGTCATCTTGGTCAGTTTAACCACTCAGCAAAGTATTGGGAGTTGGTAGCCCGCGCTATTCCCGATTACAAAAAGCAGAGGCTGCAACTTAAAGCTATGTCTATTTCGCGTAGATATAGTTAAGCGGTACGCCGGATCTTGTGACTGTGCCAAGTAGCTGCAGTTTGGGTTCGGGTTTTTCCAACAGGTTATTAACGTAATCGCACACAATAAAGTCGGTAGTTTGTTGATCTCCGGTCACGGTGTACATGCCACTGCTGTAATAAGCGGCGGCGGCCGAATTTGTGCATGGGTATACTTTTTTGTTAGTAAGTCCGGTGGTTCTTAAGTAGCTTACGAGTTGTTGGGAGGCTTCCTTGTATGAAATTGACCAGTAGTCGGAGTCGTAGTTTTGGTAGTTGTTAATAAGTCCGCCGCTCACAAAGTTATAAAAAGTATATTCGTAAGGGTGCAGTTGGATGTAAGACCGGACATACAAAACGGTTACACCAAGAAGCGTTACGTATATTGCGGCCTTGGCAGCTTTGGTTTTAGCAAGTGACAATATACAATCCAATCCAAAAGCGCACACTAAGGAAATGAGTGGCATAACAAACAAGTAATGTCGAACACTGTTGTAAATTACCGGATTGAGAGCAAAGTACAACAAAAAATTAACTACGACCAGAAAAGCTATCAAACCCAAGAGTATCACTCCCCTATCCCTGTTTTTAACCAGCCTATAACCTATGAACATACTGCCGGCGGAGAACAGCACCAGAATAAAGTCAGGCGTTGTTCTTAGTAGGTACACCGGCAAGTAGCTTAGTGATCTTTGCTCCTTAGTATAGAAGTTGCCGTCAATAAAAAGCAGATTATGCCAGTTGCCAAAAGATGCGCTTTCCTTAAAATAGTGCACTACACCTTGAATAGGTTCCTTTTGAATCAATGGGTACGAGACGTACAGTGCTGCATAACCGCACACAGCAATTATTAGCGCGTGGATTAATAGAAAATGAAGTTTCTTTTTGTATAAAATTGGAGTGTAAATCAGCATAGCCAGAACCGAAAAACCAATGGCTCTAAAGGATGCCGTTAGGCCAACTGCTAAGCCGAAAAGCGCCGACAATAACAAGTTTTTAGCACTCAACCGCGCGCCTCTTTGCTTGTCCACAACGTAAGTTCCTACATATACCGACAGCAAAAACACGCTCGCAAAAGGAATGTCTTTTGTGTTTATTGGAATATGACCTAGGAATGATGGGTATAGGGCAAGAATAATTGGAGCAACCACAGCTTTTGCTGGAGTACCAAATAATCGCAGGCCCAAAAGGTACACAAGTAAAAATGCCGCGTAGCCAGTAATAAAATTGAGCAAGTGATACCACTCGTAATAGTCTTTGTAGTTAATAAGAGCTAGTAGCGCCGTATAGTACCTGTTGTATGGGGTTTCAATGATTTTAGTCATCTCCACGTTTTCTTCTTGAGTTAGTGTGCCCTGTAAGTAATGCAAAAAGATTTTGCCGTTAGTATATTGCTCCGGCTCGTCAGCAGAAATGCCAAAGTCTTTATATGTTGCAAAAGCAAAAATAAAATAGCCAAGCGTGAATATCAAAAATAACTTGTGGATTTGGAAGAAGCGCATTAGCCTGTGAATTATACCGTACTAGAGCGCACACTTCTCTTTTAGTATGTTTATGCACTTTTGCTCTGTTGGGCACCAAGAATCGCCAACCGGTAGCAAACAGCCATGATTGTCTACCTGTGGACCTATAGGATCGCCGTACTGCTCCTTATACACTTTATTTTCATACATGACAAAGACCCACAAAATAATGACGAGTGTAATAAAGATCGAGACAAGAACCATCAGCTCCGTTTTATTCTTTGGCACACATAGACTGTATCATAAAGCAGCTTTGAGTAAAATGTGGCTAACATTGTCCTGTGGCAAATTTTGCCCTAGCACGGCGGGTATTATATTTTGCTGTAAAACGTAACATATATGAGAGAATACGTTTATGAACTCTCTAGAAATACACAAGTTGGCAGACATGGAAGACAGGTACTGGTGGCATATTGGAAAGAAACATTTAATCACTTCACTCATCAAGCACCATTTTAAAAATAGAACTGACCTAAAGGTTCTGGAGCTGGGCTGTGGGACCGGTGGGATGCTTGAAACCTTAACTAAGTTTGGCAAGGTTACAGGTTTTGACATTTCACCGGCTGCAGTAGGTTATTGCCAAGCCAAGGGGTTTGATACCGTACGGGTTCAGGATATTTCTACCCTAGATATAGCTGGTGAACAAACCGGCTACGACTCGATCCTTGCTCTTGACGTACTGGAGCATATTCAAGACGACGTTCTGGCAATGCGTAAGGTTCGCGCTCTGCTTGCCGATGGTGGTTTGTTTTTCGTTAACGTTCCTGCCCAATCGGGTTGAGCTTATCAAAAAGCTAACGGATGCCGGTTTTGCCATTGTTTCAAATTCCTATTTTGTTAGTCTTATATCGCCGATAATCATTTTGTATAGAATTTGGGGCAACGTGTTTGGCAAATCAGCATATCCAAAAACATCCTACGTCTTGCTACCAGATAAACTTAACGAGTTGTTCGTTTATTTATTAAAGCTTGAGGCAATACTTCTGCTCAAAATGCGTATACCCTTTGGGGTTACTCTAAATGTGGTGGCTAAAAAGGCTGCAGCTTAATATCTTGGATGGCAAAGGTAGGATAGCCGATATTAAGCGGCCACACAGGCACGCTTGCTGGTATTGGGAATACCTGCTCTCCAGCAGTTCGACTAAGCAGATACCGCGATGTACCTCTTGGGATTATTACGTTTAGACTAATTTGTTCGGTTTGGCCATTGGCAAATTCAAGCGTTAGTTTTAGCACTCTAGTCTGCACGGTGTTCGATACGTTTTCAAACTCGATAGAGCCGTTATTTGCGCAATAGAAACGTGATATTTGGTTGTAAAGGCAGTTGCCGGAGACATAGAAGAACACGTCTGTGGGTGCATACTGCACGCTATGCGAGGCGGCGTACGGTCTTAAGTCATAAAAAGCGAACTCCAACTCCTTACGATCGTCTTGTACAGGATTCATGTTGAGTTCTTGTTCGAGTTGTGTAAGTTTCATCGGCTCTAGTTCCTTAACGTTAATCAACAGTCCGGTAAAACCTTCTCGGATGATGCTTGCTAATAATGGTTTCGCGGCGAGTTTGTCAATTTGCCGTTGCCAGTAATTTGCCGCCCGCCACTTTTGCGACCCGGCACTCCATACAATAGTGTCGGTAAGAAGCGCCACGCGCATGATATTTTTGTCACTGCCTTCGGGATATTGCCCGAACGGTAAGGTATAAATTTTAGCGTTTGAGCCGGAAATCCGTTCGATTTTGTCCGCATACTTTACTAGCGTTAGGTAGTCACTTGAATTGCGAATAAAACCCCGCATAACGCCTAATGATACTTGGTCAAATAGCCCCACAAGGAGAATCGTGGCCGACGTAATCATCACTAATTTGGTCGATTTAATCCGTTGAAGCAGCAACCCGACTGCGAGAAGAGAGCTGAACGCTATGAACACACTGATTCTGTTTACTGACCTAAAGGTTGGGTTGAGGTAGGTGGAAAATAGCGTGGCAAACCCACCTACAGTTGCAAATAGAACGGCGGCCAAGGTTAGACTGCCTAATATGTCAAACTTTAACTGCAGCTCTTTGTCTAGTGTTGGTATGGCGTATCTGAAGACTGTCCAAGCAAGGAGAAAAACAAAGCCTGCCGCGGATACAAGCCCTAAAGCTGAATATTGGTTCTCGTTGGTTAGAGCAGAGCCGTAAGTTAGATACCGCTTTTGAAACTTAGTAAACAGAGCTAAGTTGTGATCCTCAACCGGCAGGAGCAGCTGCGTGAGCTTTAGTCCATAAATTTCAGTATCACGTGGCGATCTGGCGGTGGCGTTTAGGTTGGCACCATATTTTTGGGTGTAGACAAAGGTTGGTAAATAGTTAAGAAAGAACAAGCCTAAAATCAGCACTAGATATTTAGCTAGGTTGACTAACAGCGCCTTATCCGCCCCTTTTACCAACGCAAGCAAGCCCCCCATGCCTGTAAAGAAAAGGCCAAGAAAGGTGTAGTACGCGCCCGTAGAAGCAATTAACAAAGTTGTAATAACTAGCTCCAATGGTTTTAGCGGTTTATTTGCCGCAAACCGGTAAGCTGCAAAAATTGTTAGCGGGACCCCAAAGTAACCTGAAAGAAATAAATGACTTACACCCCGCAAAGAGTGGTACGGTAGAAAGGCGTAGATGATCGAAAGTGGCAATGCTATATATGATTTAATACCCATTCTCTGCATAACGTAGAGCGAGGCCATTGTGACCAGAGGGAAAGTTAGTAGGAAGTAGATGTTTACGCTTTCATACCAGTTAAAGCCAAAGACTATTAGGAGTTTTATAATCAGGAGTTGGAGGTTTTCAGTAAGCGGAAAATCTAGCAGTGTTTGGCCTGTAGGCACACCAAATCTTGGGTTACTCCACCACCAACCGGTTTCCTCGATATTTTTAGCAAAGTTGTAATGGACTATTGCGTCTCCGGTGTAGCTTAGCGGCAACGCGGGGTTAATGCCAAAGAGTTTAAAGCTGGCAAGCACTAGTATTAAACTGGCCGCCGAGCCTATAAGGTAAAGCCTTAGTTCTGGCAAACACTTATGCACATGGAGATTATAGCGTAACTTCTCTACTTCTTGCTTTTACCGAGCAGCTTCTCTAAGTCTATAGCTACGTCGTCTTTAACAAACTGTGACCACCACCATTCCTGCGGATTACTGTCTTTCATTTGGTGTGCTAACCTCTTAGCCGACTCAGTTCTTAGCCCAGGAACTCTGTCCTTGTAGTCAGAATCAAACCACTCCTGAGCGAGTTTGTTTCCTTGCCATGAGAGAACCCATTCCTGATAAAGCAAAAAAGTTCTAAACTCCCCCCTAGGTATATTGTGCGGATGTTGTTATAACAGCCTTAAAAGTCTGGTGTGCCATCGTGGACCAGATTGCAAATTATTATATCACCCTAAAAGAGTACGCTTATATGCCGGTTTTGGTTTAAATTACGGGAAAACCTAGAAAAACTACACCCTTTATTTTTAGAGGTTCAGGTTTCTACCAAATTTAGTTTATACTTATGACTCACTAAAACTCTCTGATAGATGCCGTTGGTAGGTTTAGATGATATTTCTGTACCTTGATAGAGTTCGGGTATAATGACCTAGTGGATTTTATTAAAGCAAACCAGTCATTGGTTGAACTTGCCGAAAAGTACCAACATATAACATATAGGGATGTATGTGTACCCGTGCCATATTTTATCAATACGGCGGAACAAATATACAAGCAAGCAATGAAGGACGTAGGTATTGAAGGAGAGGCCATCAACAAGGTAATACAGTTAATCAAAGGAGGTAAGACCCCTCTTGGAAGCGGGGGCGGCAAAGGCTCGCCAGAAGAAATAACGCAGGACTTGACAAGGTTGATGCATTATCTTAGCGATCAGGGCTATCACCCCACGAAACCGGTCCACGTTAGAGGGTGGATGACCGAAATGCATATTGGCTTGGATTGTGCAGGCTATGTTTACAATATTTTGGATTTGATAGAGAAAAGCCAGGGGGTAGAGATATTAAAAGCCCTGGCGTGGGTAAACCCCGAGGACATTAAGCGTTCTCATGCAGGTGCGTTTATCTACGACTCGGAAAACTTGGAGGAAATAAGGGATTACGGTAACCTAAAACCTTTAGACATTATTATTACGAAAGACCACACGCATGTTGGTATTTTTGCAGAGTACCAAAATGAGCTATGTCTGACAGATTGTTCAATGGGAAAAAATGGAATCACGTTTAGTAAAATTGTTCGTAATAGTGCGGTGTTGACGGTTGAAGAAGCAGACTACTGGAATAAGGTGTTAAACAGCCACGAAGTGATTATTAGAAGGTTAACTTTCTAAAGCTTTTTTTACCGCCTCCTGGTCGGACCAGGGAAACTCTGTGGTTCCAAAACACATGGATTTTTCATGCCCTTTACCTGTAATCAGCACGAAATCTCCTTCTTTTGCCAGATTATTAACTGCAAAGTTTATTGCGCTCTGTCTGTCTTCAATAATGAAGTAGTCTTTATCCTTCTTTCCATCTGCTTTTATTGCCCCAGCCTCAATCTCTTTAATAATATCTTTCAGCACTTCAGTTCTTGGGTCCTCTGCCGTTATAACGACTTTATCAGCAAGTTTTACTGCCAGACCTCCCATTTTTGGTCTTTTTAATCTGTCCCTTAAACCTGCACATCCAAATACCACAATAAGGTTCTTTTTAGTGAGTTTTTTAGCGACTTTTAATACTTTTTCTAACGAGGAGGCGTCATGAGCAAAGTCCACAATTACATCAAAGTTTCTGCCCGTTTTAACATGTTCCATTCTGCCTTTGACACTATCTAATCCAGAGAGGTAGCTAGTTGTATCTAGTCCTGTAA
>LCJU01000043.1:0-762 GCA_000994815.1 candidate division WWE3 bacterium GW2011_GWC2_44_9
ACCGGGTTAACTCCTGGCACTCTTTACCATGTCCGCGCTTACGCCACGAACAGTGAAGGTACTTCCTATGGTGCTGATGTGACGTTTACGACACTAGCTAATGTTCCCGTCGTTACTCTCTCTGCAAACCCAACATCAGGTACAGCAAACGTGGTCAATCCGACTCTTACTTGGACGACTACGAACAGTCCGACATCTTGTACAGCTTCGGGGGATTGGTCGGGTTCTAAAAACACGGCGGGCGGATCTGAATCTCAAGGAATTTTAACTACTGTAAAAACATATTCATATTCTCTAGTTTGTGCCAATGCCGGCGGCAACAGCAATACGGCTACAGCGACTGTTACCGTAAGTGCGGCCGTTCTCCCCACCGTCACCACCAATCCTTCCTGCACAAACATTACAAAAAACAGTTTGACCAGCGGGGGAGATGTCACGGCTGACGGGGGAGCAAGTGTGACTGCTAAAGGAGTTGCGATTAATTCAGCGCCAAATCCTACGACTAGCAACAATACTGCATCTGGTGGTTCTGGTCTCGGCTCTTTCACCGCCGGTCCCTTCACTTCACTTGCCGCCAGTACTACCTATCATCTCCGCGCTTACGCCACGAACAGTGCAGGTACAGCATATGGGGCCGACGTGACTTGCACGACGATTAATGTTCCCACTGTCACCACGACCTCTCCAATTACCAACATTACTCAAACAACTGCCACTGGTGGTGGGACTGTAACCTCCGACGGAGGAGCAACCGTGACAGTC
>LCJU01000043.1:789-6996 GCA_000994815.1 candidate division WWE3 bacterium GW2011_GWC2_44_9
ACCGGGTTAACTCCTGGCACTCTTTACCATGTCCGCGCTTACGCCACGAACAGTGAAGGTACTTCCTATGGTGCTGATGTGACGTTTACGACACTAGCTCAAATGACGGGTACGCTTTCCGCTACAAATTGCACAGTGGCTGAAGGAAGCATGGGTTGCTACACCACCCTTACTTGGGATACGCAGTATCCCATTACTACTTCTGCTGTTACAACTCCTACAAATATTACTGTGGCTACGGGAAATTCCAATACCGATACGGCTGCCAATCCCGACACCTATCGCGTGGATTTCGGATCCCGCACTTTCTACCTCTACAACAACGGGCAACTGCTGGCTCAAGCTACGGCGACGGCTTCCTGCGCCTCCGGCACTGAATGGAACGGAAGCCAATGCACGGCCTTTGCCGTTCCTACCGTCATCTCTCCCACTGTTTCTTCCATTACCACCACCAGCGCGACACTCGGAGCCAACGTTACCGACTTAGGTTATCCTACCTCCATCTCCGCCCGTGGCACTTGTTGGGGAACAACAGCTAGTCCAACAACTAACTGTTTGGCCGAAGGGGGAACGACGACTGGTGTATTTTCTCATTCTCGAACCGGTCTATCTCCCGGCATCTTTTACTATTATCGCGGTTATGCCACAAATTCTACCGGCACGGGGTATTCAGCTGATGGGACGTTTACGACGCTTTCGACTTATACCCTTACCATCAATACCGCTGGCACCGGTTCGGGAACAACTACTGGAGCCGGAACCTATAATTCCGGAGTTGTGGTTGCATTAGGCAACACACCCGGCGCCAACTCTTTTTTTGCCGACTGGAGCGGGGACGTGGATTGTTCTGATAGTTCAGTTACGATGAATGCCAGCAAAACCTGCACGGCGACTTTTACCGCCGTCACTGTTTCAGTTTCGGCCACAACTCCCTACACAAAAAATCCAAGCACTAATGTTTCTTTCGCTTACACTCCTACTACCAATACCGGAACAACTGAATGCCGTCTGCTGGACAACATATCGTCGCCTCTTACGGTATATCAAGCCAGCAGTCCGATAGTATATTCTTCCGCCAGCGCCGCCGGCACATACGCCTACTATGTTCAATGCAGAAATACTACATACACGACTGTTACGGCGACTTCCAATCAAATTATTGTAAACGTCAATGCCGCGCCCACCGCCAACGCCGGAGTGGACAAGTCAATCACTCTACCGACCAGTTCAGTTTCCGTTACTGGAACAGCTACCGATTCGGATGGAACTATCGCCAGCACATCGTGGTCAAAAGTTTCCGGCCCGAGCACATATTCCATTTCCAGTCCTTCTTCTCTCACGACTAATATTACCGGACTAACAACAGCCGGCACTTATGTCTTCCGTTTGACTGCAACCGACAATGGGGGACTAACAGATACGGATGATATGCAGGTGGTGGTTAACGTTAGCCCTGCCGACATTCCCACCGTTACCACCGCCGCCGCTTCCAACATCACTTCAAGTAGTGTCACTAGCGGAGGGAATGTAACCTCTGATGGAGGAGCAACGGTATCAGCCAGAGGTATTGTCATTGATTCAAATACTAATCCTGACCTTACAAATAACTCCACTAGCAATGGAACAGGCATCGGTTCATTCGTCAGCAATTACTCACCACTGACATCCAACAAAACTTATTATATTAAAGCTTATGCCACTAACAGTGTCGGTACGGCATATGGGAATGAAGTAGTGTTTACAACTCTCCCTTCCATTACCACTGCTTCAATAACCAATGTCACTACCAGTGGTTTTACCAGTGGGGGAACCGTAGCTGTGGGTGGTGGAGCATCAGTAACAGCTCGAGGTGTAACCATTGATTCAAATCAAAATCCCGATCTTTCAAACAACCACACCACCGACGGGTCAGGCACCGGCTCGTTTGTAAGCAATATGGTACAGACGTTGCAGCCCAGTACCACCTATTACGTCCGTGCTTACGCTACCAATAGCGGGGGGACAGCATTCGGCAATCAGCAGACATTTACGACACCGGCTAAACCTACCGTTACTACAAATTCTTCCTGTACTAGCATCACTTCCAATAGTATGACCAACGGAGGAAATGTAACCTCAAACGGCGGAGCAACGGTTACCGTCAGCGGCATTGCCTGGAACACGACTGGCAATCCAACCACCTCCAACAATAAAACAACCGACGGCTGGGCAATCGGCGGTCCATGGTACAGCACAATGACTGGACTTTCCACTAGCATCACTTATCACATCCGCGCTTATGCCACCAACAGCATGGGCACTTCCTACGGTAGCGATGTGACGTGCACGACGCTGGCTGGTCCGATGTCCGGCACCCTCTCTCCCGCAACTTCCGCTTGCACTATCGCATCGGGGGCCAGCAGCTGTAGCATAAATCTAAATTGGAGCATAACCAATCCTCAAGCAACCCCGACCGCCATCACTGCGAACGGAATGACCAACGTAAATGTTACTAATACTTTAACCACTCCCCAGTCAGGCACTCAATCTTTAACCGTCCCGTATTCCAGCCGAATCTTCTACCTTTACAATAATGCCATTGAACTTGATTCAGCCACCGCGACATCTAGTTGTATTACTGGTTCCACTTGGAACGGAAGCGCTTGCGCGTTAAATTTCTACACTGTTACTCCTAGCGCCGGTGCCGGCGGAACAATTTCCCCTAGCACTCCGCAATCCGTAAACTATGGTTCAACTACAACTTTTACAATTACTCCCAATGCTGGTTATTCAATATCTGTTCCGGTTGGGGGAACATGCGGGGGAACACTTGCCGGCAATACTTACACCACTGCGGCAATTACCGCTAATTGCACAGTTGTTGCTTCATTTACAATTGGCACAAATATTCTTACTGTCTCCAAATCCGGCACCGGTTCGGGAATCGTCGCTTCCAGTCCGGTCGGCATTAATTGTGGGGCAACTTGTTCTTACGCATTCGACTACGGAACTTCAGTTTCTCTAACCCCTACCCCCGATACTGGTTCATCATTCTCCAGCTGGAGCGGAGATGCGGACTGCACTGACGGTTCGGTTACGATGAATGCTTCCCAAAGTTGCGCGGCGACATTTGCTCTGAATTCTTACACTGTTTCCACTTCAGCTACCAGCGGAGGCGCCGTTACTCCGTCTTCCAGGATAGGAATTCCTTACGGTTCAACCACGACTTTCACCATAACTCCGAATGCGGGATATACAGCCCTAGCTTCTGGATGTAATGGTAGTCCAACTTATCCTGAAAGCGCTGCTTACATCTACACGACCGGGGCGATTGCCGGGAACTGCACAGTATCAGTGATATTTACTTCTGGCACTCTTACTGCCAACCCAACTTCCTGCACCATTACGTCCGGGCAAAACAGCTGCAATGTTGATCTTAGCTGGACAGTGATAAATCGTCCTCCAGCCAAAGATGGAACATGGATGTATGGGACAGGAATGAGCACTGTGAATTTGGGAGTGAACGCCAATTCCGGTACCCAATCTTTTTCCGTACCTTATAACAGCAGAACTTTTACTCTCACAATAGGCGAGAGAATATCACCCCAGGTGCTTGTTGATCTGGCCGAAATCACGGTCTCCGCTGCCTGCGCTGCCGGTACTACCTGGAACGGAACTATCTGTGCACCTAACTCCTACACTGTTACCGGCGCTGCCGGTGCCGGCGGAACAATTTCTCCGGCTACTCAAACAGTCAGCCACGGTTCCGCCACGACTTTCACCATCACTCCGAATGCTGGGTATGCGACTGTTGTTCCGATCGGAGGCACTTGTCCCGCCGGGACGCTTGTAGACACCACTTATACGACTGGATTGATTACCTCAAACTGCACGGTGTCGGCCACATTTACTTTGAACTCCTACACTGTCACTCCTAGCGCCGGAGCGGGGGGTTCTATCTCGCCAAATACTCCGCAAACGGTTAACTACGGTTCCACAAAATCCTTCACTATTACTCCGGACGCAGGTAAATACATATCTTCGATCGGAGGCACTTGTCCCGCCGGGACGCTTGTCGGTAGTACATACACAACCGGTGCAATTACCGGCAACTGTACCGTTTCCGTTACCTTTATGTCCGGTACGATTATTTCCGATCCTGTCTCCTGCACAATTCCTTCCGGGGCCGGCAGCTGCAACGTAACCCTCACTTGGAACACAGTAAATCCTGTCGGTACTTCAGCTGTAACTGCTGTTGGAATGACAAATGTGAATGGAAATTCAGGCAGCCAACCTTTTGCCGTACCGTACAGCAGCAGGATTTTTTATCTCTACAATAATTCAGAACTTCTTGGTCAAGTTACCGCGACTTCCAGTTGTATTTCCGGTACCACTTGGACCGGCAGTGCTTGTAATTCTGCTGTTGACGGTGGTTGGAGCGACTGGAGCACGTGCAGCGCGGAAGCTTGCGGTTGTGAAGGGACACAAACTCGTTACTGCAATAATCCTTTCCCCGCATACGGAGGAGCGGATTGTGTTGGTCCATCGACTCAAACTTGCACCGCGGCTGCCTGTCCTTCTGGTTCCATCTCTGCTTCTTCTTGTACTATTTCCGGAGGCGCTTCCACCTGTAACTCATCAGTGGCTTGGACTACCGCGGATCTTACTGCCGGGAACACAGAAGTTACAAGAAATAATCCAAATGGCACTCATATTTCTTACAGCACATCCGGCAACATTAACAATACCGTTCTCTACGGAGCAAGCACTTTCTTCCTCTATCATAATATCAACGGTACTCCTACTATTCTTGATTCCGCAAACATAAATGCTTCTTGTGCCTCAGGTACCAAATGGAATGGCAGCATGTGTCAGGTTACCTCATCAATGTCTGGCACCCTTGTGCCGTCGGTTGATTCTTGCACCATTACCGAAGGGCAGAGTTCTTGTAATATAAACTTTACCTGGAACACAGTAAATCCCGTCAGTACTTCTGCCGTGACATCCGATTATCCCAGCGTTAATACTATAATTGCCAATGGGAATTCGGGCAGTCAATCGGTCCTCATTCCTTTCAGTTACAGAAATCTTTATCTTTACAACAATGCGATTGAACTGGCCCGCAGTACTGTTACCGCTAGTTGTGCATCTGGTACATCTTGGGACGGGGCTCAATGTGTTGCTGTTATTGCTTGTGAAATACCCCCCGAACCTTCTTGCCAAGATCCGGCGGCTAATAATGCAGGAGGTCCACTTCCTTGCACTTATGATGCCGGCTGCAGTGAACCCGGTTGTGTTGATATTTCCGCTGATAAGATAGCGATAGTTTCAGGCGATTCAGCGGTACTTACTTGGATTGGAGAAGGGTATTGTACAGGCACGAATTTTGACAATGGAGGACTTCCTTCCGGCAGTACAACCGTCAGTCCTACCGCAACCACTACCTATACATTTACCTGTGGCAGTCAGTCGGATCAAGTAACAATTACGGTTAATAAAAAACCGATATTTGAAGAAAACTAGCAAAAAAATCCCCCGTTCGGGGGATTTTTTTGCTATACTATAAGCTGATGCAAATGAACGAGGAACAATTAAAGAAATTTATTTTGGAATCCGGGCTGGTCTCTAAAGCGGACTTTGAAGAGGTGTCTAAAAAAGCCGAAGAAAAAAAGCAGAAAGTCGGGAATATTCTGCTTTCCGAAGGGAAAATATCCGAAGCGGATCTGAAGAGGATAGAAGCTCATGTTTTGGGCATACCCTTCGTTGATTTGGCCAGCCAAAAGATAGATTTTTCCGTGCTTTCCCTCATTCCCGAGCCGATAGCGCGCAATTATAATATTGTCGCCTATAAAAAAAGCGAGAATAGTTTGGAAGTGGCAATGCTCTTATCAAAAAACGTTCTGGGTTGAAAATTCTGCCCCGGCTGACAGATACTTCCTCCATCCGATTTGTTCTTGTGCAGTACCGGCAAAGCCTGACGGCCGAGTTCCAAAACATTATTCAAAAAGAATCAACCTCGCTCAAGGTTTTTTCCAAAGAGGAAGGAGAAAAATCTGAAACCGAGCTGAAAGAAATGGCGGAAGATTTACCGGTGGTAAAAATTGTTGACTCCCTGATTTTTCACGCCATCTTGCAGAATGCATCCGATATCCACATTGAACCCGGGGAAAAAGAACTGACAGTGCGCTACCGGATAGATGGCATTTTGCACGATGCGATGGTTTTGGA
>LCJU01000044.1 GCA_000994815.1 candidate division WWE3 bacterium GW2011_GWC2_44_9
TGTGCTTTCTAGAGTACTTGACATGTTTGGAAAGGAAAAAGACGGATTAGGTGAGATATCGCGCGCCATAGAACAACCTATCTTCGGTAGCAGTCCAAAAATATGGCAAGTAAAAGGTGGGCAAGAAATGCTCGAAACCGGAATAAAGTCGGTGGACTTCTTCTGCCCAATAGTTAAAGGCGGTAAAACCGGCCTGTTCGGCGGTGCCGGAGTTGGAAAAACAATGCTATTAACTGAAATATTGCATAATATAATTAATAGGGAGAAAGAAACGTATATATCTCTTTTTTGTGGAGTTGGAGAACGGTCTAGAGAAGGTCATGAACTGTACAAAGAACTCACACAAACAGGTGTATTAAACTCTACAGCGCTTATCTTTGGCACAATGGGTGATAATCCATCCGTAAGATACCTAACATCATATTCTGCCGCGACAATTGCCGAATATTTTAGAGATGAGATGAAAAAAGATGTACTATTCTTTATAGACAATATATTTCGGTACGCGCAGGCCGGCAATGAACTAGCCCTACTTATGGGTGACTTACCCTCCGAAGATGGTTATCAACCCACTTTAACATCTGAAATGGCACAATTACACGAAAGGCTCGTACCAAAGGGCTCAAATTACATCACAACAATCGAAGCCGTGTACTTACCTGCGGATGATATTCTCGACCAAGCTGTGCAATCTGTGCTGAGCTACCTTGACAGCTCTATAGTACTCTCACGTAACGTCTATCGCGACGGAAGAATGCCAGCCATTGACATTCTAATGTCCACTTCGTCAGCTATTAATGAGAAAACGTTGGGCGCTAACCACTATGATGCTGTATCTTCCGCACTAGCCTTACTCAAAAAGGGCGCGTCACTCGAAAGAATTGTATCCCTTGTGGGTGAAGCAGAATTATCGGAAGAAGACAGAACGGCGTACGAGCGGGTATTAAAACTCCGGTACTATATGACACAAGATTTCTTTGTTTCCTCCGGCCAAACAGGTAAACCCGGTGCATATGTGCCCTTAGCAAAAACAATCGAAGACGTCAAAGCTATAATCCAAGGTAAATGCGATACGATCCCCGCCTATAAACTGTCTTATATCAGTACCTTGGACAGCCTAAAAACCAATGCTTAACACCATACCAAAAGATATTAAGTTATTCTTAAACATGCAAAGTCAGGACAGAGTATTCCATAAGGGCGGGGTGGAAACGGTCACCGGCCTAAACGATAAGGGGGAATTTGATATCTTACCCCAACACGCCAACTTCATAAGTCTAGTGCGCAATTACATCATTATAGACAAAGGGTTAAAAACAGAGAAGAAATTCGCCATAGCCAAAGGCATTTTAAGAACTACCAAAAATCGGGTTGATATCTTTCTTGACTAAAGAGCAACCTCAAAAGAGGGTCCCATACTGGAGCATATATAAACGCTCTTAATCCAGTCCTGGCCAACTTTCTGGGCCTTGCCAGACCTTAACGCAGAAATCAACTCTTGAAAGTTCTCTGTAAGCGCTTGATCAGTAAAACTCCTTTTGCCTATTACAGTATGAATAACGGAACCGTTGGCTTCATTTCTAACATCCACCCTGCCCTTCTTAAACTGGGCCACAGCTTTCTTAACATCTTCGGTAACAGTGCCATTCTTTGGATTAGGCATCAGCCCCGCGGGGCCAAGTATCTTAGCAACTTTAGCAAGCTTTGCCATAAACCTAGGTTCAACAACCAAAACGTCAAAATCCACTTTTGGCTTCATTTTCCCGGTCTCGATGCTCTTTATATCATCTTCCGTAAGCTCCAAATCAGCTTCAGCTAGCTTGCCGGAAGCCATAACAGCAATTTTCTTTGACTTTCCGGTACCATGAGGCAAAAGTACTCCCAGTCTAACAGTCTCCTGCTTCTCTTTATCTAAAACGCAATTAACGTGAACTTCAATTGACGCGTCAAACTTTTCTCTGCTGCTCTCTTTAACTTTAGTTATGGCCTCGTTAATAGTCATAGCATTACACCACAGTTACACCCATTGATCTGGCTGTACCTTCAATAATTTTCATAGCCTGCGCAACGCTGTGAGCATTTAGGTCGGGGGCTTTCAGCTTAGCAATATCTTCAATTTGTCTTTTAGTAATGGTTCCAACCTTAGTTTTGTTTGGCACACCGGAGCCTTTTTGAATGTTTATCGCTTTCTTAATCAAGCTTGAGGTAACGGGAGTTTTGGTAATAAATGTAAATGACCTATCCTCAAAAACAGTAAGGACCACCGGAATAATGTCATCCCCCATGTTTTTAGTCCGAGCATTAAACTCCTTGCAAAAATCCATTAGCGGCACACCATGCTGACCCAAAGCGGGACCAACAGGCGGCGCGGGATTAGCCTTACCGGCCGGAATGTTTAATTTTACATACGCTTTGATCTTTTTTTCTTTAGCCATACTACCCTATCCTTAAATTGCCGTAACTTGCACAAACTCCAACTCCATGGGTGTTTCTCTTTCAAAAACAGAAACCAAAACCTTTACCTTGCCCTGTTCCTCGTTAACCTCATCAACCTTACCAACAAAGTCTTTCCAAGGCCCGTCAGTAATCCTTACCGCATCCCCAACCGAATACCTAGCCTCAAACTTAGGCGCTTCCATTCTCATAAACTTCAACAGGGTTCGGACTTCGGACTCCGGAAGAGGTGTGGGCGTAGTGCCAACCCCCACGAACCCCGTAACACCTCTGGTAGACCTAACAAGATGCCACGCCTCGTCGGACATGCTCATTAGCACTACAATGTAGCCCGGCAAAATGTGCTCATCAGTCTCCTTTTTCTTGCCTTCACTAACTATTATCTTCTTCTGGGTAGGAATCAAAACCCTAAAGATTTTGTTCAAAAAACCCAAAGATTCCGCCCTTTGTTTAAGATTTATCGCTACTTTATTTTCATGGCCGGAATAAGTGTGGACTACGTACCATTTTGCCCCTTCCGAGGGCATGTCTGATATAACCACAACCCCAGCGCCAGAAGCCGTTGTACTATTCAATTGGTCTTTTGTCTCTGTATCCATAGCTTAGTCACCTACCAACAAATACTTTAGCGCTTCAGCAAAAACACTGTCCACTCCGCCTACAAAAAGGCCAACAAGCAAACTACCACCTACAACATACACAGTCAAGCGTGCAGCCTCTTTTTTGGATGGCCAAGTAACGTGCTTAAACTCCTCGCGCACCTCTCCAAAATAGTTAACAATGTCCACCACAGTTTATGGATTTTAGCATCTGCCGTATAATGTGTAAATGCAAGGTCTCATCAACATACTGCTGGAAAACCCTCTTATGTTTGTCGTTTTGTTCCTATCATTGGTGCTTTCTATAGCCATCCACGAGTTTTCTCATGCATACATTGCCCACCTGTTAGGCGATGATACGGCAAAAAACCTGGGAAGAATAACCTTAAATCCGCTGGCTCATTTGGACCCGCTAGGCACTTTAACCCTGCTTTTTGTGGGTTTTGGCTGGGGTAAACCGGTTCCCGTTAACTATTACAACCTGGCAAAGCCAAAAAGAGATGCCGCTCTAATAGCCCTGGCAGGACCGGCAAGTAATTTTCTTTTGGCGGTTGGCAGCGCCGGACTTTTATATGTGCTTACCGCCCTCGCATCCGGCAGCCCGTTGGAGTTTTTGGTCAAAGGCCTGGTTAGTCCCCTTATCATCTATAACTTAGTCCTAGGAGTTTTTAACTTACTGCCTCTGGAACCACTTGATGGTTTTAAGGTAATTAACGGGCTGTTACCGCCAAAACTATCCGTGCAGTGGATTCAACTTGCCCCTTACGGCATCTATATTTTACTATTTATGGTACTTACGGGATTAACTTCTAGGGTCATTCTACCTATAGTGGTTTTCTTCGCAAAGGTACTGGGTGTGGCCTAGTTTGTTTTGTGCACTTTCAATTGACTAATCAGCTCGCATGTAGTTAAATTAAAAGGTAGGACATTTTTTTAAAATCTCCTAGGATGCTCGTTTAAATCGGTCCTGAAGTATATCTCTCGACATTATAACTTCAGGGGGTCAGGAGTACCGATCATATGATCCGTCCAAGACCCCAACTTTCCAAGCGGGAGTCCAGGTCGATGGTCGGCATCCCGGGAACAAAAAAACCGCGAATTGCTCCGCAGTTTCTTTATTTAAGTTCAACCTTAGCACCAGCCGCTTCAAGCTTTTTCTTAGCTTCTTCCGCAGCTTCCTTCTTTGCGCTTTCGAGCAGCACTTTTGGCGCACTTTCAACTAACGTTTTGGCCTCAACAAGGCCTAAGGATTGATTAATTTCCCTAACAGCTTTAATAACACCTATTTTATTGGCGCCGGCATCCGCAAGAACCACATCAAACTCGGTTTTTTCCTCTGCTGGAGCGGCTGTAGAAGATGCTTGGGTGGCCGCAGCAGCTACCACTGTAGGGGCACTTGCGGAAACGCCAAACTTGTCCTCTAAAGCTTTAACAAGATCGTTAAGCTCAAGTACGGTCAATTTCTCCACTAATTCCATTACTTTTTGCGCATTTGCTGATAAGTCCATATTACTCACCCACCTCCTTCTTTTTGGCTAGCTCTGCTAGAGCATATACCAACTTAGCATTTGACTTATTCAGAACTGTGACAAAACCTGAAACAGGGGTGTTAAAACCGGCCAGCACTCTGGCAATGAGCTCGGTTCTGGAAGGTAAACTGCTAATTAGCGCCGCCGTATCTGACAAGTAGTAAGTGCCCTCTATCAAAGCACCCTTGACTTTTAACATGTCAAACTTCTTGGCAAAATCAAAAAGGCTCTTAAGCGGACTAAGTACGTCCGGTGCATAAGAAAAAAGTACCCCGGTTTGGCCTGACAAATCAGAAGCCTGCGCCTTTCTGTCACCCAAGGCAATCTTTACTAGAGTGTTTTTAGCCACAAGCACTTCGCCCGAGGCCTCTTTGGCTTTTTTGCGGAGGTCATTTAGAACGTTGGCACCCAAACCCTTGTACTCAAAAAAAGCTATGGCTTTAGACTTTTCGACTTTTTGGGAAATAGCTTTAACGGTTTCTTTATTCTTAGTGTTTGGCATATGTACCTCGGCAAGAAGTTTAAGCCGCCTAAGGCGGACCTTGCTGTCTTTGGCAATCCGGCTATTGTTACAAAATAATCAGCGCTTGTCAAATAACCGGGAAGGCGGCGGAGAGTTTTTTGCCTGAATCCTCCGGCGTGGCTTTGTCACTTACCCATATCCCCGCCCCCAGCTCCAGCGCACCAAACACCTTTAGGTGTGGAATAAAACCTATGTGCCAATGGTAGGGCTCATATCTCATGGTGTGGATCCAGTAGTTTCTGTCCGGGTTGTCAAAAGAGTCTTTGTAAGCCTTTAGCGCACCGGGGAGCACCTTAGCTAGATCGTTGATTTCCATCTCATCTATGAAACCAAAATTTGGCTTGTGGTTTTTAGGGACCAAAACAACTTCGTAGCTCCATCTGCAAGCTTTTGGACTGAATACCACAAAATGTGACGATTCATGTATAACTCTGTCTTTTGATGCCACAGCCTCGCGCCATTCGTCACACCAATAGCAGGAGTTCTTCTCGTTGTGATAATGCAATGCAGATCCCTTCTCTTTTTCCAGAATGCCAGGAAATCC
>LCJU01000045.1 GCA_000994815.1 candidate division WWE3 bacterium GW2011_GWC2_44_9
GAATATTGACTGGACAGTTCTTCTGCAACCCTCGCAACTTCATCATATGTCGGTCTAAATTCTTTTGTTACGGGAGAGTAGTAACTTAAAACCCTACTAGCAAAGTTATATAGATCTATAACACCGTCACTAATAGAAGCCAACCCAACGCTTCTATCGGGTCTAATAGCTTCAGGCAACCTCTGCAAAAAATCTAAATGTGCTCTAAAAATGTAGGGGAGATACCTAATATCCGGTACATGCCCGTCTTTATTAGCACCTACAGCTGTGATATCCGAGGAATAGGCATGGGGATTTACATACAGTACTTTGCTCTCTACGCTGATGCTCTCCAGAGCAAGCTCTACTTCCCACCTGGACGCCTGCATGAAAAAATCCTGCAAAGCATTTTCTTCAATATAGCCTTCGGAAAGCATCCTGCCTATCATCGCTCTACTTGTAAGGGCTGTAAAGGCGTTACGAAGGGCGTGTAGCTCCACTCGCACACCTAACACCTCGGCATCAGACTGCAACATAAACATAGAATATTCCTCATCGGGTTCAGCATTTTGCCAATGTCTACTTGCCAAAACAAATGCCAAACCAAGAACAGCCCCCTCATCTATGGGTCCTTCCCTCATGTATACGCTGGGATCTGCGCTTACTCCGGAACTAGCCGCAAAAGTCATAAACCGATTGTACAAACCTGTATCTTTTGACTCACTTAATGTTACAGAATACGGGATGTTGTCTTGCCAATGTGCGCCCTCGCTTAAAAAAGCCGACTGCTTACTTAAGGCTGTATAGCGAATCTGCCTTTCCAACAGTTCTTTTACAGAAATCTTCGTGGCATTCTGCATAATTTCGTTTGGATCTACATTGTCGGATACCAAAACCATATAAGTTTTTGAGACTTGATCACCGGAACCTTTAGATCCGTATGCTCTTTGCGTGCATCTAAAACCAGCGGCCTCGCCGCCGTTAAAGGTTATAGGAATTCGTGGCTCAAAACTCTCTGACCCTTCTGCAATTGGTATATTTGCCATAAGTTTATAGTAGCACAACGGTTTTACTGACAATAGCGTCGTTTTCTAGTAAAATGCACTGGATAAGCCCTCGTAGCTCAGCAGGATAGAGCAATTCCCTTCTAAGGAAGAGGCCGCGTGTTCGAATCACGCCGGGGGCACCATTCTTTGGAGCACTCACTACGCTAACACTTGTATCTTACATCCCGTCGTTTATAATAGCCTTATGGTTATAAATAAAAGAGGGGCAATTGTTATTGCGGTAGCCATGGTGTCCATAATCTCCTTAATGGGTCTTGCGGTACTTTTTTCATAGTTTGTAGACCTGTTTTAGGACAGTGCCTGTGCTAAAATAGCCTGATTCCGGTACTTCCGTTTTGGGCGAGTGGCGGAATGGCATACGCGGCAGACTTAAAATCTGCTGGCCGCAAGGTCGTGAGGGTTCAAGTCCCTCCTCGCCCACCAGCTTCCTGCCTAATATACCGGCAGAAAAATTTCAAACATCTGTTCAGATGGATTAGAGCCTACCTTCCAGTATATTTCAAAGTCAGACATGTCCTTGCGAACTTTAATTTTATTTAGCCCGCAATACGTTTCCAGCTCCTTCCAGAACAGGGAGAGCATTTTGCCCGATCCGTGGTATTTGTAGAAGACGACTTTTCCGGGATCAAACTCCATCTGTTTAGCAACACTTTCAAACTTCTCCTTCACTTTAAGTGGCTTGGATGCAAAGGCAGCTATCTTGATGTGGCAATCCTTGGGTCGGTAGCCTTGATCCTCAAATATAGCCATGGTTGTAAAATTCTTATCCGGCTTTTCAAACATACCATAAAGCTCGGAGCAATACTCGCCAATTTTTGCATAAGACCCAACCTTTTCAATGTAGTAAACACTTAAAGGTTTAAAGTTCATCACCGCCGGCTTTACCATGGTTTGGTTGTCCTTAAGGTTTTTAAGGTAAGAATCAACACTCTTCAAATTAAACTCCAGGTCACGGATCTCTTTTTCTATCTGCGGTCTTTTTTCCTTGAATAATTCCGGTAGTTTTCCCCGGTTGTCTAAATACTCCTTTATATCCTTAAGCGGTACCCCAAGTGTGGTGAGGAGCAAAACCATTTGATAGTCAAGAATCTGTCTTTGGGAGTAGTACCGGTAGCCTTTGTCGTCAATTTTTACCGGCTTTAAAACACCTTTTTCATCATAAAACAGAATCGTTCTTTTAGTTGTACAGGCAAGCTTTGCAAGCTCTCCTGCTGTAACAAGATCGTCCATATATTGACTATAACGTCACGTTATATCTTATTCTACCACTTGCAAGTTATGAGTTTAACAGATGAACAAAAAACTAATTTTGCCGGGTTTTTTCGCACTACCTTGAAACAGGTGGGTAAAATATGCCCCCAAGTCATAGAAAAGGATGGGTCCCTAACTTTGGTATCAAACTGGAAAGACCTAATAAAGTGTTCTGAAACTACTATAGAAACACCATATAGCTTGATCCTGGAGGACATCTATAACCAACCTAGCAACCTAATTGACGAAGACGAGCTTCTTACCTCTGAACAAATTATGGAGCTTTTTGCATCTCTGCAGGAAAAAGGTAGGTTATTACGCTTAAATCACATCGGTTTTACTTACAAGCCCATGTCGGTAAAGGCGAGCATCAAACACATTTGTAACGTGTCAAGTCAGAATGGCTTCCAAACACTAGAGCTGGATGCAGATCATCCTAAAGAGGAACCTATCTGGATGTTTGTGGGAGATACGAAAAACTGGCAGGATCCGATGCTTGAGTTCATACCTCTACAAGATGAAATCACGGAAAAAGAGGTTGACTACTTTCTCCCAAATCTTCATATAAATATAGACAGCAATCTCTCCTTTGAAAATATCGCCGATTCTGTCAGCTCTGTGCTTAAAGGAACCAGGAATGTCCACGCAAACTACTACGGCGGCTACATAACCCAAGCCAGAATATGGGTAGGTGTTGTTTCAGGCATAAACGTACATTTAGATATAGCGACTTATTCTCAAAACACCCGGTACACCAGAAAAGCATTACTCAAGCCTCTTAATGGGTAGCCTATTGACTATAACCTAACGTCATAGGCTACACTAACCCATAGTATGTCTAACATAAGCATAAAAGGTGCTAGAGAACACAACTTAAAGAACATTGACCTGGAGATCCCTAGAAATAGGGTGGTATGCTTTGTGGGCGTGTCCGGGTCCGGAAAGTCCACCATTGCCTTTGACATTGTGGCTAAAGAAGGTCAACGACAGTACTTTGAAAGTTTGTCCTCCTATGCCCGCAGGTATTTGCAAAAAAGCAACCGTCCAAATATAGACGACATTAAGGGTATATCATCCACGGTGATTATTAGTCAGGACAGACTCACCAAGAACCCACGCTCTACCGTTGGAACCATAACGGAAACCTATACATACTTGAGACTTTTGTACTCCAGAGTTGGCTCGCCGCCTATGGACTCGTCCAACTACTCCTTTAACCACCCGGACGGGTATTGTCAACGTTGTAAAGGTTTGGGCAGGGCAATGGATGTAGACATCAACAAATTGGTGGACATGGACCAAACTCTCAATGAAGGAGCTATTAAGTATAGTAACTGGCGTGTGGGGAGTATGTACTGGAAGATCGTTAAGGCTTCGGGTTATTTTGATATGGACAAAAAGCTTAAGGACTGCTCCAATGCCGAAATGGATAGGCTGTTGTACTCAAAAAAGGAAACTTTGGACGACAAAGTGGGCAACGGCGTTATCCATCCTACCTATAAAGGAATTGTAACGCACTTGCTTAGCCGTGGGTCCAGTGCTGTAAGACACGTAAATGACGAGGAGTTAAGGTACTTCACCTATGTTGATTGTCCAGTTTGTAAGGGTTTTAGGGTCAGTGAGAAAGCTCTGGCGGTAAAGCTTAATGGGCTGCATATTGGTGAGGTCGGAAACATGCCGATCTACGACTGCTTGAAGTTTGTTCAAGGCATTCAACACCCTCATGCAGATGTCATAAAGCCAAGGTTGGAGGCACAACTTAAGCACCTGATAAACGTTGGTGTTGGGTATCTATCACTCAACAGAACCACGGACACCTTGTCCGGTGGCGAATCTCAAAGGATAAAAATGGCAAGACAGCTTGGTTGTGATCTAACGGAGACCATTTACGTTTTGGATGAACCTACGGCCGGTCTTCATCCTAAAGATGTTGATAGAGTTATTGAGAATCTTAAAAGGCTTAGAGACGGTGGTAACACAGTCTTAGTAGTAGAGCACGACCCGGAAGTTATTAAGTCGTCTGACTATATTTGTACAGACCCTGATATTTTAGACACATACAAAGAGACTAATTTACTCTAAAATTGGTTAGAAAGTTTAAAGAAAGGAAAGTATGTATGTCTAAAAAGGTTGTGTATGATGCTAATTTCAAAACTCAGGTTGTTATCCAGAGTCTTAACCCAAACACCACTATTGAGGCTGTTAGGGTTAAGTACGGGTTATCTAAAAACACCATAAACAGCTGGAGAAAGATTTTCTTTGCTAACGCTCATAAAGCATTTACTCCAAACACTAAACCGGAACTTGGCCAATCGGCTGACGAGCTTAAAAAGATCATCGGTGATCTAACCGTAGAAAATTCTATTTTAAAAAAAATTTCAAAATTGATGAGCTAAACCCGAAGGAAAAGATAGCCATGACAAAACCGTTGCTAACGCAGTACACTAAGAAGCAATTAGCCGGGGCACTAAGTTTTGATCGCAGAAGTTTTTACACCACATACAAACTTGATAGAAAAGATCAACACATCTTGGATGAGATTAATCGAACATACGCAAACGACGATGATACCATTGGAGCTAAAAAGTTGGCTAAGATACTTGGCATTGGAAAGAACAGATGTCAGCGTGTTATGACTAAAAACGGCATAAGAGCGAGGAAGAAGCACGACGGCTATGCTTATCCGGGTAAAGCAGATATGGTATTTGGTAACCGCCTTATATCGCAAGATGTCACAAAGTATGTAGATGTGTTGTTTTCCGATATGTTTGAATTTAGGTTAGTGGATACAACAGAAATCCACGGATGTTTTCTATTTAAACACAGAACCGAGCAGGTGGTTAGTCTCCTTTTGGATTACTGCGAGGACGCTACCTTGGTAGAAAAAACACTAGATGAAGCAACCTTACATATTAAGCCCGGAAGCATTTTCCATGTTGATCAGGGTAAACCAAACGGGGCACAAATTACCATCCAAAAAGTTAGAGATCTACAAATGCTAATTTCCATGAGTAGAGCAGGTACTCCAACAGACAACCCGTATGCTGAGAGATTCGTTAAAACCTTTAAACTGGCTGTAGTATACAAAAGACCATACTTTACTTTAGGAGAGGTATTAGAAGCCTCCCTAAAATGGATCAATTTCTACAATGGTAAAAGACCACACGAAACAATTAACATGATGTCGCCCAATGAATATGCAATTAGTATTGGAGAGAAACCAGTCTCCATAGAGAGGGTATTTCGTGTCTAACAAAATGGGGTCTTGACACGGCAACATAGTAGCTTGTGGAAGCTTGGATGAGATAAAGGCGAGCCCAGCGTCTATAACTGCAAAATACTTAAATGGTAGCAGCTTGTTAGAGTTGCCGTCACAATTTAGAAAAGGAAGCGGGAGTTTAAGCATTGTTAATGCCTCCACACACAATCTAAAGAATGTGTCTGTTGTCATCCCCACAGGAGTACTCGTAGCTCTAACCGGCGTATCCGGAAGTGGTAAAAGTTCCCTGGTAGAAGAGGTGTGTGAGCAGAACCCGAACAAAGTAATCCTAGTGGACCAGAGTGCGGTTGGAGCTAACCAGAGGGGCTGTATTGCCACCTACACGGGAACTTTTGACCTTATCAGGAAATTGTTTGCCCAAGAGAATAGTGTTAGTGCCAGTTTGTTCAGCTATAACAGCACGGGAGCTTGCGATGAATGTAAAGGGCTGGGGCATATGGATATAGACATGAACTTTTTGGGTGACATTAAGATTAAGTGTCCAAAGTGTGACGGGAAAAGATATATGTCCGAGGTATTAAAGTACCTGTACAACGGGAAAAGTATTGACCAGGTGCTGGAAAGCACTGTTGAGGAGGCTCTTACCTTCTTTAGTCAAAAAGAAATAAAGGATAAACTTGGAATGCTGGCAGAAGTCGGACTTGACTACATTGAACTCGGGCAGTCGCTTGATACTTTGTCCGGAGGCGAGTCTCAAAGGTTAAAGCTAGCCAGTAGACTCCAGTCTAAAGGGGAGTTCTACATCCTGGACGAACCCACATCCGGTTTGCACTTTGCTGATATAGAAAAGCTTCTCAACCTTCTCAATAGGCTTGTAGATAACGGTAATACGGTCCTTGTGGTGGAACACAACCTTAAAGTCATCTCTTCATCGGATTGGGTAATAGACTTGGGACTCGAAGGTGGCGATAAAGGCGGAGAGTTAATTGCCCAAGGCACTCCAAACGATATTTTAGGCTGCGAGAGATCATACACCGCCAAGTACTTAAAGGGGGCGATAAAAGGTGAATAGTAAGTTTGGCGAGGTCACAATAAGCAACATTCATGTTTTATGCGTGGAAGCCACTGGTGTAAAAAACTCTGGTGAGGCGTTTAACAGCCTGGAAACAAAAATTGGAAGTCTTAAAGGCAGAAAGTTTTACGGAACTTTGCTTGGGAATCCTGAAACGGGGCTCTACAGAGCTTGCGTGGAGATTCTACAGAGCGAGAACGCAGAAAAGCTGGGTTTATCTAATTGGGTAATCCCAGGTGGAAGATACCTTCGGTGCAAGATAACAGATTGGGGCGATAAAACAAACCTAATCGGACCAACATTTGGAGAAATGGCTAAAGAAGCAGAAGTTGACGAAACACGACCATACATTGAGTTTTACAGAAGCCAGAAAGAGCTTATACTAATGATGCCAGTTAGGTAGTTTATTAGAAAGGATCTAAAAGTATGGATGTACCAAAAGTCACAAATCCCGAAGCCAAAGCCTTTTTGCAGACTTTTTTTATGCACCGAGGCATAAATAGGGAGTATTTTGACCGAGTCCCGGAGGACAAATTTGACTTTAGAATGGTAGACATCGAAACCAGAAAGTCCGATACCCCGAGAGAAAGCTTAGCTCACCATATAAACGTAGAAAAGACATATATTTTAGGAGCGAAAACAGGTGAGCTTAAATTCGGTGCCTACTACGATCCAGAGCTAAAAAACAAAAGTAAGGCAGAGTTACTAAAACTTTTAGACGAGACGGATCGAGAGCTAATAGATCTGCTCGGTATTGACGAGAATATAAATAAGATAGTAAAAGTTGGGTGGAATCAGGCGGGTGTTAGAGTTGTCGATATGCTTTGGTCACTTAACTCACACGAAATCCTCCACACCGGCTGGAACCTAGCTTTAATGGACCATCTTAATATAGAAAGGTTTCCTGCCTTAAAACAAATTTGGGGGTAATTATGGTTCCGAGAATTAACGGGGTTGAGGCAAAATCTATATTTACCAAATCCGGGCTTCCCGGTTCCGATTGGGTGATAAACCCGTATAACGGTTGTCTATTTGGCTGTATGTACTGCTACGCAGCTCAAATTGCCAGATGGAAGCATCCAGACGAAGAATGGGGAAGCTACCTTGATGTAAAGACTAACGCACCGGAGCTTCTTAAAGAGGAACTGGAAAAACTTGAAAAGAAATTGAAGTCTAAAGACTTTGGCTCAGTATTTTTTAGCTCCGTAACAGATCCGTATGTAGGAATGGAACCAAAATATAGACTCACCAGAAAATGTTTGGAAGTACTTGCAGATTTCGGTTATGAGGGTTCGATTGCTATCCAGACCAAATCTCCATTAGTTATGGAGGATATTGACGTACTAAAGCGCTTGAAGAAAGTATCGGTAGGCTTTACGATAACATCTCTGGACGATAAAGTTTCCCAGTTTCTCGAAGTAAAAGCACCACTAATTAGCCAAAGATTAGGAGCATTAAAGAAACTCCACGATGCTGGTATTTCCACATATGCTTTTGTCGGTCCGATCCTGCCCCACTTCTTAACCGACAAGAAGATTCTTAAAACACTTTTAGACACGCTACAACAGGCTGGCGTGAACGAAGTGTGGTTTGAGCATATAAACCTTAGTTCAAAAATAAAGGAGCGCCTTTATAACTACCTAGGAAAAGAAGCTCCAGAATTACTTCCCCTCTTCGATTCAACTAACACTCAAGAATACCGGGATCACCTGGACCACTATATTAATCAAGAGATTAATTCTAGAGGCATGAAACTAGGACTTGGAAAAGTAATACATCACAGAAGCTTACCTAAAAAGAAATAATGGACCACGTTGCCATAATGAAAAAAGAATGGCGTTTGATACCTAAAATCCTGTCGGGAGTAAAAACTGTGGAATCCCGTTGGTACAAAAACAAAGTCTGCCCGTGGAATAAGGTTTTTGCGGGCGATACCTTGTATTTCAAGAATTCAGGAGAAAAAGTGTCTGTGAGGGCCCATATAACAAAGGCAGAGCAGCTTGAAGTTATAGGCAATAAACATGCGCTAGAGATCATGTCCCTAAGAGCCAAAGCTGATTTGGGGACAACTACAATACCGGAGTCTGTAATTGGTTACATATTCAATAAAAGATACGCGGTATTTATACACTTTGATGAAGTTCAAAAAGTGGAACCGTTCGACATTGATAAAAGGAGATTTGGGGCTCAATGCGCTTGGATTACCTGTAAAAACATCTCGACAATAACCAAAACAACTCAACGAAGCACGTAATTACACACGACTGTATATTTATTATATAGTTCCCACCCCTTACGCAAAATGCATAGGTCTAGCTCCGGCCATTTATTTTCAAGCTCTTCAATTTTATCCTCAGACATCCAAACGGAACCTTTTTTAAGTGTCATCCTACTTTTTTGTTCTGTCGTTACCTCTACTTTATAGACTCCAAAAACATCATCAAATAGAACTGCGTCAGCCTTGGACTTTACGGTTTTCATATGAAGTGAGTCGAGGGAAAAAGCCAAAAATTGGATGTTAATACCCATCTCCTCATAGAATATTCGTGGTAAAGCATCCTCTAAATCCTCTCCAAATAGGGGGGAGCCGCTTGGCAAGTTGTAAAAGATATCTTTAGTGTTAGTGTGGGGCTTAATTAGATACTCCTCCCCACACCTACAGACGATACCCACAAAAAACATCTTAAAGCTGTTGTCTTGTAAGTCGGTTTTTTGGAAAGTGTTTAAAATATTTATCCCTTCCGGCGTTATGTAGTACTGATCGTCTCTTTTTTCAATAAGGTTGCCGGAAATAAGCTGTTTTAAGTGAAACGCGATGTTGTCTTTGGAATCATAACCTTTGGTCAGAGAGGAGTAAGAACGTCCGTTTTCTTCCACCAACCTTTTAATAAGTAGCTTTTGCACCAGGTGCATAGGTGTAGTCTACTACACTAGCGGAATACCTGGAATGTTCTAAAATTAACCCATGTCGATACAACATAAAGTTATAGTGAAAGCGTGGGTCGAAAAGGACGGAAAGTACCTTTTGGCGCAGCGTGGCAATACAGAAAAACATCACGCTGGTGTGTGGTCCTTACCTGGGGGAAATGTGGAAAATGAAGTATCCGAGTCCATTCTGGAAGCAACTTTACAAAAAGAGCTATCCGAAGAGGTTGGAATAGAGGTAGAAGACAAAATGGACCTTATCTATAATAACGGCTTTGTTAAAGACAGTGACGGTTCCCATGTTATTAACCTATGGTCGGTACCCATTAAAATAGATACAATCCTTGGTTAAAAAGGTAAAATTTAGGTAAGTTTAATTAATAAGGAGGATTGTATGATGAGACCAATTTCA
>LCJU01000046.1 GCA_000994815.1 candidate division WWE3 bacterium GW2011_GWC2_44_9
TATTAATAGCATTTTTGGGGTTTGGTTGCACAGGTGGATTAGTTTTATCGTCCGATGCAGGTTTGGCGTTTGAATCAGTTGACTTAGGTTGCTGGGTATCAGCGGTTGGGGCGGGGGAGAAACTACCAAACGGTTTTGGAACGCCGAAACCTGCAGGAGCCGGGTTTGCGCCTGCGGCTCCACCAAATGGTGATGGTCTAGTACCAAAGCCGCCGAAACCTCCGGAGCCAAAGCCGCCAAACGGTGAGGGTCTTGCGCCAAATCCGCTAAAACTCGGCACAGGCTCGGTCTCCTGCCCGGAAGATGTTCTTTTTGTTATATATTCTTCAATTTCTTTTACCGGCTTGCCGTACTTGGTTCTACTATTTTCCCTAATCCTCCTCGCCACATCGGGATCTCTCCTAGTCTTTGTAATCATATCCCAATCAACGCTCATGGAAAACGGCCTGGCTGGCATGTTATTGACCAAAAGCCTAATATAATAACTGCCGGTTGGATTGTTCATCAAGTCGCTTTGCTTAAACACGGGCTCAAAGTGGGTCTCCAGATATTTTGCATCATCGGCACCCACTCTAAACGCGCAAATAGTGCCAACATTGCCAAACACCGCTTCCTTAACTTTATCACCCAATTGGGGAATAAACTGGTGCGCCACAATCAAGTTCAGTTTATATTTTCGGGCCTCCGAAAGGATAGTGGCAAAGTCATCAGTTGCAAAGTTTTGAAACTCGTCAACATACAAATAAAAATGCGGAAATTTAATGCCTTGTTCTACTAGCGTTGATCTGGAAAGCGCAGCCGTCAGTATTCTTGGAACAATAAGTAGTCCCAAGAAATTGCTGTTCTCCTCACCAATCTTGCCTTTAGAAAGATCACAAAGCAGTATTTTCTTTTCGGCCATAACCTTTTTAAAACTAAACGCCGACTTAGGTTGACCAATGATATTGCGCATCACCCGCTCCGTAACCAACCTATCGAACTTAGAAACAAAATAGCCCATCATCTCACCTTTTCTGTTAGCAGTTGTTTTTGCCTGTTCGTCGGTCCAATACTTTTTTACCAGTGGGTCCGTGATTTTTGGAATAAAGGTTTGGGCATATTTATCGTCAATTAAGAGCCGGAGCACATCTACCATGGTGCTTTCTGGATCCACCATGGCTGTCAACATAACGTTTCGAATAGCTCTTTCCAGTTGCGGTCCCATAATACCCTGCTTATTTGGGTCATAAAGTTTGTACAGCATGCCAATAAAACTGTTGATAAGCATGTGTTTCTCCTCTTCTGTTTCGGCCTCCAGCATGTTTAGTCCCATAGGCCGCTCGAAATCGCCAGCGTCAAAAAGGATCACATCATCAATTCTGTTGGCCGGAATTTTTTCCAGCAACTCCGAAATATCACTGCCATGGGGGTCAATAACGGCAACGCCCTCGCCATCTTGGATATCCTGCAGTACAAGGGACATCATTAATTGCGACTTGCCTGTTCCGGTTTGCCCAATAATATACATGTGCCTAATCCTGTCTTCGGCCGTCATGTAAACCTTCTTTTTGACCCCTCTAAATATGCTTTGGCCCAAATACAGCCCACTGGTCGGCAGATTCACCGGCGCAGACGCTCTTCTTGCGGCAAGCCAAATAATGCCGGGGGTTTGCACATTTTTATTTGGCAGGTGAAAAATAGTCGCCAACTCTTCCGTATTAAGCAGTGAGCAGTTCCTGTATAGTGAGATATCAAAAAAGGGTATGTGTAGTTCTCTAGTGTTGAGTCTGCGATAAATAAAATCCTCAATCAGCTTCATTACAAATATAAACTTGCGCTTTCTAAATTTGTTGTAGGTTACGTTTGTAAATTGTTCAAAACTGGTGGTTAAATTGCGCAAGTGATTCTGGGCGGAGGATTTGTCGTTCGAAACGGCAATCAACCTTATGGCAACGTTAAATCCGGGTTTGGAGATCTTCTTTTCAACGCCTTTCATGAATTCGGGGTCTACGTGACTTTTGCCTTCGGCAGACTTCACCTTAACCGCGCCAGTAAAAGCCCCGCCTGCTTTTCGCCAAGCGTCGCCGGCTGGAGATATAACAAACTGAACAGCCAAAACTTCCTCCGGCCCCATTTTGCTCATGGCAGAAGTAAGCGGCGACATAGAATCTGCACCCATTTCTTCATACAGTTTAATGGGGTAATATGGCGGGCCGGCAAGCTTTATCTCATTAACCACAGTGCAAGAGCCTCTATCCCAAACCTCTGTAGGATCTACAATGTCTATTTCGGCATCCGAATAGGCGCCATTGATCTGTTTTTCTACCAAACTAACCAAATCATCCGGCACAATAACGTAGAAACCAATGCCCGAAGCTTTAGAAACAACCTCGAACGAAATTCTATAGTGGCCGGAAAACAGCGCGCTAAAAAACGATCTCCTAAAGCCCATTAAGCCGGAAAACATCTGCTCGGCCGCTTTTATCTCTATTTCATTCTGGGCCGGAACTTTAATTTGCAGAAAAGTTAGCTTAAACGCGCCGGTTTTTTCTCTTCGTACTCTAACAAACTTCGCTATGCCAAAAAAAAGCCCGGCAACAATTGCCACCAGCACTACAATTAATACCGTCCAAGCTATTATATTTTGAACAACAATTGTAAGATCAGACATTGCAAGCTAGCTAAACTTTTGCTTTTATTGAGTGCACCTCACCCACTCCGCCAATAAAATCCTGTTCTTTTAGATCGGCTTGTTTTGTTGTTAGATCAGCGTCTGGCGCCACCCGATGGGTGATTTGTGGTTCCCCTCTGCTCCTCTTATCTATAATCTTGCCGGCAGTACTGCTATCGTCTACAACAATAGTCTCCACCTGCTTGACAGCTTCTGTTTGTGGCTTTGATTCCGGGGGTAACTTTTCTGGAGTTACTGGCACTTCCGGGGCTTGCGCAACTTCTGCAACTTCGTCGCTAGGCGCTTCTTCCTGAGTCGCCTTTTCAGCTTTTACTTCTTCCATTTCGTCTTCTGTCCCAGTTTCTTGGAAACCAGCGCCTGGTCTGGGAAAACCGCCAAACCTACCACCGCCAAATGACGGTGTGGAAAAACTACCGCCTTGTTGACCCTGCTGACCTAAATCTTGCGGATCCTGTTGGCCTCCTACAGGGGTCGCGCTAGTGGTGTTGGAACCTTGGGCAGTATTGTCGTCCATATTCTTATAATACAACATATACCGGTGCAAATTATAGAGTGTGTAACTATGGCAAAGCCGCTAATGGCTGTTATTTTTTGACTTTTTCCGGCTTTTCTTCCTTTTCCAGCGCTCTCTTAGCCTTTTCTTCTTCGCTCAACTCCTCGGTAGCGGTAACTTTTGCCAATGCCTCTTCTTCAGAAACAGGCGCCTCCTCCTCTTTTATCTCTTCGATCTTATCCAACAGAACCACAGGATCTTCATCCGAGTGATTAGTAATTTCAACCTTGGCCCTGTCATAGTCAAGATCCTTAACCTTAATCTCGTCACCCACAGCCGCGAGCTTTGATGCGTCAACTACAAACTCTCTTGGCAAATCCGTTGGCAGGGCTTCAACTTCAATCTCATCCAGCAATTTCAAAACAATAGCTTCCTTTGCTTTTACAAGGGCGTTCAACTCTTCATTAACAACCTCAACCGGAACCTGCGCTGTGATTTTTTCTTTGAGATTGACTTTTCTAAACGCCGCGTGAATTGGTTTTAGCGTAACCGGGTGTAACTGGACTTCACTTATCAACACCTTGTAATCTGCGTCGCCGACCAAAAAGTCAATTAGTGTAGTTTCCCCAGCCTCCTTGTAAGCTTTGCCAAACTCGACTGAATTAAGCACCACCGGTACTGACTGGCTGCCCTTTTCCATAACCACACCCGGCAGCATGTTTGCTCTTCTTAATGCTTTATTTTTTTTGCCGAAGTTTTCTCTTTTTTGTGCAGTAATTTGCATAGCGACTCCCTTTTTAAGGCTTTGTGCAGGTCTAAAAGATCGGTATAAGCTATTTCAGATAGCCCTGCAAACTTAATGATCTCCTCCGACTCCAAGTCCGTCATCATTGGCATAATTCCACTCCCCGCCATAGTTAGAGTTACCATACTCTGCGAATGGCAGGCCGCGCATACCACATGCCCTATAGTAACAAGGGGCATTCTGTCATTCAACACAGCAAAAGTACCATTCTCAAGTGTTGCTCCGCACTTATAACACTTTGTTGAAGCCAGC
Source organism: candidate division WWE3 bacterium GW2011_GWC2_44_9 (assembly GCA_000994815.1). GTDB lineage: Bacteria > Patescibacteriota > WWE3 > UBA101185 > UBA10185 > UBA10185. The sequence continues at coordinate 4,222 of LCJU01000046.1, forward strand.
TTGCTTTTAATGTACTCATCCTGAATCATAGGACAATGGATTCTACTACAAGCGAGACACTAAATCAATCAGTATATAGGTATCTTTTAAATAAATGCTACTTTAATACCGCTCTCCGCTTGGGGATCTTTGCCGCTCTGAAATATTAACGCGGGAGATATTAATACTAAATCCGAACCTAGATCCTTACCAGTTGTTACAACAGATTCAATCAGTGTTCCATCCCAAGCTGCTTCAGCAGGATCTCCAGGGGTTGAACTTTTATCAAAGTCGGTCCATTTTGCAAACACCACCGAATCAATAACTATGAGAGAGGCACTTTCCTTCTTGTTCTGCAGGATGGCACCGATACAGTCTTTACTTTCCGGCTTGAACATTTTTGTTTTATAGAAATCAGGAACCCTCTCAAGTAATTGCCAGGTATTGGGGTATTGAAAAGCAAAATAACCGTTGTTGTAGGTTTACACAGAAGAGACCTGATTAAATGAGACTGTTGATATGATCTTCTTAAATAAATCTTCCGCAACTTTATCGGCCGTTTCATGGCTGAACATCAGTACAAAATTGGACGGTTTCTTCTCAAGAAAGTAGTAGATCGAGTTACCGCCGGAATTAAGAGCTTTATACCCAGTGAGATCGCCGTAACTTACAGCTGTTCTCGAGGAAAATACTACCTTTGGTGCCCCGAATGGTTGGTAGTCTTTCATCAAACTGTCGATGTCTTTAGCTTTACCAAAGAAGCTGTGGTACAGAGTTGATTCCCCAGATTTTAAATAAACAAGTGTTTGTGCTTCGGTCACGTCAACATCAGAAGGGTATTTAAAGGAATATGGTAATTTGTATGACTCTGGAGGATAAATTTTCCAGTTCGTCGTAGCTGTTTCTGCCTTTGTGGTATCGGTTGGGGTGACCGTCCTACTCTTGGATAAATACAAATAGGCGCCTGTTACACCCAATATCAGAGAAGTAAGAGCTACCAGCAGTATAACTAAAACGTTTCCTTTTTGGGGAGATTTGCTTATTTTCATAAATTAATGATAGATGCTGCCGCCAGAAAGGTCAATAAGGAATTGTACGGAGCTCACTTATATGTAATGGCAACCCTCAAATCCTCGTTCAGCATGCCTTTGTATTCATAAATATTGTCTAATACAGAACCTTCCGGTGCATGTTTTGCTATGGTTGTGCCAAAAGGAGGAATAAACATAAACCGTACGTTATCGTTTTGGGTTCCCGGCTGTTTCTGCCACACCAAAGAGTAGTTGTTACTGCCCTTGGCAGTGGCAAGTTCTACAGGCAGATCATAAGTTATTAGCACTTTCACTTTTTGTTTAGGGTTAACTACCACAGGATATTCAAGAGAAACGTACTTGCCCACCTTGGCTATCACCACTTTATCAAACACATCAATGCCGTCTGCAGCTCCCATAATATCGGCGGCTTGAGCTTCTGTGGGAGCGGTCTCATTGGTAAACACATACGCGCCGGTTAACTTAGAACCGGCCTGCACAAGCACCCGCAGATAGTTTTTATACGGTCCGCCGGGCCACGAGGCATCCTTTTGGGTATTCTCATACACAAGCTCCAGCTCGCCCCGCAATAGGCCGTCAGCTGTTTTACTGGTAACAGCGTAGTTCATGCTGTTCTTCACAAAATAATTTGACTTGGTACCGCCAAGGTTAGCATTAACCACATATAAGTAGTCCTTGTTAGTGTCCAATAACTCCCCCGCCCACCCTCTATCGATCAAATACTTTGAAAGGTACGTGCCGGGCAAATTCACAAGTAAGTGTTTTTGGTTAAGCGCTCGGTACAAGGTTGCTGCGAGCAGAGGCATCTTTTCCTTTGGCAACGCAAAAAGACTTTCCAGCATCTTACCCCCCAAAACGGTCATAAAGGCTTTTTTACTGCTTACACCCTCCTTAAAATTAAAATCGCTGTGATACTGCGCGCGCTCATACATATTGTCCGCCCTAATTTCTTCGTCGTAAGCAGCTAAATAAATGGGGCCGGTAATGTTGATCAAATCGCGCACAAAATAAAGGTCAACGGCAATCACACCGTCAAAACTTGACTCTCCAGACAGCTTAAACAGGTTCTGGATAGTTTCGGAGCTGGCGGGAAAACTTGGATCCCAATTAGCGTTCCTTAAATACAAGACGTCCTCGCCTAAAAGCTCTTTAACCGGCGCTGGTGCCGGGTGAGCCTCGTTCGCTTTGGTCAAACTTAGCTGACCGTCGGGGTTATAAATATCATCAATCTTTACATCCGTAATTTTTCCGTCCTCAACCTTAATTGCCGCGTACGAACCAACAAAACCCCCCGTGGGCCTAAGTTCGTTGTTGTTCTGAAACAAGAGCAGGTAGGTTTTTGGCTTCTCCATTCCCATTATACCGGGAATATCCAAAGCCGTCTGGGTTAACGAATCGGACGTTTGAGTTACAACGCTAAGAAAACTCTTATAGTTAGCAAAGTCGTCTCTAATACCGGCCGGCAAAGCTTGGGCATCCACCTTTAACGCGTAGGCATTAGCAAAATCCAACCTGGCCTTTGCCTCTTTAAACATCCTCGCCGAGGTACCAAAATCCCCGTCTCCACCTTGTGCGTCCCCCCACAATTGAGCAAACGGCCCAAGCCCAAGTGACAAACTATACAAAGCGGAAGTAAAGTTTTTTGTCGACTCGACAAAATCGGCCATCGCCAAATATGTGGCTTCTTTGCCTACAACTACAAAGGCCGGCTTAGTCCTGGCAAGAGCTTTCTGTAATTTCACAATATGGTTATACGCATCCTCACTCAGTTTTTGGGACTCGCTTGAGTCAAGCTTTAACACAGACTTTTGATAGGCTTCTAAATCCCTTAGGGCGGACCTGGCATGGCTGTATGATTGAATAAGCGGAACGCCCAGAGCCACTGCCAGCGCAAAAACAATACCTAAAGCACCAAGGGCTGTTAGTTTTATTCCCCGTTTTGATACTCTCTTCCTCACTGATCCCACAACTCCACGGAGCTTTCTTTCCACGTGGCATGCTAGCAATACTACCGGGGTCACCTTTGGTTCAGCAGAAACAGCAGAGCTAACGGCAACCTCATCTTCGGGCTTAACGCTTAGCAAACTCTTAGCCCCTACGCTTTCCTTCTGGTCTATAAGTACGGCGGCCTTAAAGGACTTAACATTAGGTTTGTAGCCAAGCGATCTAAGCGTCTTAATCAGCCCTTCTCTAAGCTCAACTCTAGGCTGCCAGGCTAACGGGTAAGAAATAGCTTCAACTGCGGGGTCTGTGAAATTTACCTGGCTATCGGTAAAACCAAGCTCGGTTGTGCCATCCGCAAGCGACTTCAGTATAAATGCCGCCTCTAATAGTGTTTGAGGTTTTTCCCTCACCAGCGTGTAAAGCACTTGCGAGTCGGTTGTAGAGAATAAAGCTTTCACCAAACCCGCTACAGCATCCGTAACATAGATAAAAAACTCTTTCCTGGAACCATCTCCGTAAACTCGAACGGTTTCCCCCGAGATCACGCTCTGCACTAAATCGTTGAACTCTTTATGACAAGCCAAATCCATACCGGGTCCGTAAACATAACCAATGTCTACAACCCGCACATCAAGTCCCCAGCGCTCTCGATATTCCTTAGCTATAGCCCATGAATACTTTGCAGGCCCGTCCGAGGCAAGCTCTTTTATGTTGTCTTCCTTTTTTAACGAGATTAGTGGGCGGACAAGCGCAAACTTTGCCTTTGACGCCTTAGCCAGATCCAAGAGATTCTTTGTGCCAACAGAATTTGAGAGTAACGCCTCCAAGTCCAAAGCTCCATCTTGGTTAACAAAACTCTCATAACTGGCTAAATGAAAGATGTAATCCACGCTTTGAATCTGATCGGGAATGCTCTGGCTAATGTCACAGTCAAAAAGCGCAAATTTGGGACTTTTCAGCAGCGCGTGAAGCCTAGCATCTTGATGGGCGGCAAAGTTGGAAAGCACCACAACCCGGCAATTTTTTAATAAAAGGGTCTCTGCCAAGTGTGAACACACTATCCCTCCGCCGTGGGAAATGAGTACGGTTGGGACAAGCGCGGTTTTTTTAATTGTTTTTGCACTAATCATGGGCAGACATTCTTAGCGTTAGTATATGTTTTGAACTTTGTGTTGTAAAGACTCGGTATCGTATATAATCGCAGTGTGGAAACCACAAAAATCTACTCGGTCTTAAAAACTAACAGCCTAGTGATAGTACTTTTATCAACCCTCATAGGAGCATTGTGCTTAAGTGTATCGCTAATTCTTCCAAACCAGTACACAGCAGAAGGCCTAATAATTGTGACTAGAGCTACCGAAATTGGCTCCGGCGACGTCTTCTTATACGAGGGCTACTATGCGCAACAAAACGCCCAAAACTATTTGGCTACCTTTCAGTCTATTGTTGAAAGCCCCGGCAATATAAAAAATGCTCTCAAGATTTCGGACGGCGCCACCGAAAAAATTGCCAGGCTCGTCAGCGTACAAAGGGCGGGCTCGCAGTCCCTATCTCTAAAAGTTAAAGGGGCAAGTCCTAGCGCTACTGTTGCTATGTGGGATGAATTGGTAGCTTCGGCTATCGAAACCCACACTAAACACAAAGACCAAGCAGACCCACTGATAACTATGTACGTAGCAGCAGGATCCCCCGTTGTCACTCATACCTATCCGGCGTGGTACAAAGTTTTTGGCCTGGGTTTCAGTATAGCTCTTGTGCTAACATGCCTAGTAAGTGTATCTAGCGCATACCTAAAGGAGGAAAGGTGACCATTAACACAGACGGCGGCGCCAGAGGCAATCCGGGCCCGGGAGCGTGCGGGGCTGTGCTTAAAGATAGTAACGGCATTATCCTAGAAAAACGCGGCAAATACCTAGGGGTAGTTACAAATAATCAGGCCGAATATGAGGGGATCATATTAGGTATGGAACTTGCGCTTGACCGCAAAGTTGACTGCGTTGAATTCTTGCTGGATAGTGAGCTAATAGTTAAACAGCTGGTTGGGTTGTACCGAGTTAAAGAACCTAAATTGATTCCCATGTACCAGAGAACCAAAAACCTTGAAGCAAGGCTTAGGGAAGTCCATTATCGAGCTGTTCCTAGAGAAAAGAACAAAGATGCGGATGCAGTAGTTAACAAAGTATTGGATGCACACACTAAACAATGAAAACCAAGAAACCTAAGAAGTTTAAACACCTCGCCGGCAAACCAGAAACACCCGCTGCCAAAGCTATTTTGGATACCCTTAGGTACAAGGCTATTTTTTCCTACCCGGTGTCGTTTTATGAGCTGTGGCACTTTTTGATCCATAAAGAAAAGGTTGAAATCGGTTCAATCGCGCTGGATGCTTCTTTTTCGCCGGTTAGGCTCGTAAATTACGAAGTGGAAAATATGCGGGTAGGGGACAGAACGGATTATAACCTTCTTCGTATTCATATTAATACTGATAGCTCCATTGCGCCCAGAGAAGCCTTAAAACAGGCATCGGCTATTTTGGTGGGGCAATTTCAGGAACTTGCCGGCGTGGATCTTGAATCTAAACGGCTTTGGCTATCACGCTTATTTGTAGTGCTTGTACTTAAGGCTTTAGGCATCTACTGGAATGACCAAAAGCCTGCGGGAACGGTATGTCCAAACATTTTTATGAGTAGCAACACATTGACCTGGGAGAAAAAAAACGTATACATAGCTAACGAGATTGCGCTTCTTTATCCGCTGTTTTCCAGAAACGAGACCTATTTTAGGTTCATGGAGGAAAATTCCTGGGTAAAGGACTATCTAGCAAATTGTTATCAGTTTGGCCAGGCATTAACCCACAAAAGAACCGCCAAAACAACGGTCTCCAAGCTCGTGGATCTTCTGGAATCCGTGTGTATGAAAGCCCAAAAAATCCACATGCAGAACAAAGTTACAACAGAAGTTATTCG
>LCJU01000047.1 GCA_000994815.1 candidate division WWE3 bacterium GW2011_GWC2_44_9
CGGAAAATCACCCAAAAATTAAAGCTTCAGTATTTGCCGCGCATGGCCTTACTGATGTGGTTTATTTCTTTGGGGGTACTGGGAGTGCTTTTGGGAGCGGTCAATGTCGAGGCTGTCAGCAGTTTGTCGGCCGCGTCGATTTTCCCGATTTTGATCCTGATGCTTTTAACCGAAAACTTTATCGAAGTCCAAACCGGCAAAAGCCGGCACGAAGCCGCTAACTTGATTTTACAAACCTTAATTATAGCCGTGGCGACGGCGTTCCTACTGCGCCTGGATGTGATTCAGAGATTTGTGCTTTTAAACCCGGAGCTATTCTTGGCTCTGGTAGCCGCGTTTGACTGGTATGTGGGCAAGTATGTTGGTTTACGGGCGCTGGAATGGGTGAAATTTAGAAAATTGGTGAAGTAATTTATGGTTCGGCAACACGAAATTTTGGGCATGAACGCCCGCAATTTCTTATTTCAAAGCCGGTACAACCGTTTGAAAGCTAAGCGGATTGCCGACTCAAAACTGCTCACTAAACAGGTGTTAAAACAGGCAAAATTGGCGACTCCCAAACTCTACAAACAGTTTAAGACAGAATCCAAAGTGAATCAATTTGACCTGACTAAGCTGCCGGATAGTTTTGTGGTTAAACCGAGCCAGGGCTTGGGCGGCGAGGGGATTTTGGTGGTCGACAAACGGGACGACGATGGCTGGCTGGCAGTTGACGGTCGGCGGTTAACGACGCAGGATTTGCGTTTACACATTTTGGATATTTTAGCCGGCCGCTACTCAATGCTCGACCTGCCCGATCGGGCCTTTATTGAAGAACGGGTGCGGGTACACCCGCGCTTTGAGGCGATTGCCTGTCAGGGTACCCCGGACGTGGGCGTGCTGGTGTTTAACCAAGTGCCGGTGATGGCCTTTTTACGTTTGCCAACCAAGGAATCGCACGGTAAAGCCAACATGTTTCAGGGAGCGATTGCCTGCGGTATTGACATTGCCTCGGGTGTGACCACTTCGGCCGTCCGCTATACTGACGAGATTAAATTTTTCCCCGAAACGCGGCGCAAATTAGCCGGGATTACCATTCCCCGCTGGGATGAAGTTCTGGAACTGGCGGTTAAGGCGGCCGAAGCTTCAGGTTTGGGCTACTGCCGCGTGGACGTGGCGCTGCAGCCGCGAACCACTAAAACCGGCAAGTTAAAGTCGACGCCGATGGTTTTGGAGATTAACGCCCAGCCGGGACTCAAAATCCAGCTGGCCAACAAAGCCGGGTTATTGAACCGCCTTAAACGGGTCGAGGGACTAAAAGTAAAAACCGTCAAACAGGGGATCGAGATCGGCAAACAGTTGTTTTCCATGCGGGAAGAAGAAGGCGTTGTCAGAATTGGCATTTTTGAAGACGTCGAAGTGGTAGATATTTTTGGAGACAGGCACCCACTCAAAGCCAAGCTGGACACCGGCGCTTTCCGGACATCAATCGACGAAGTCTTGGCCAAAAAATTGGGCCTGATGGACCCGGAAAATATTTTGTGGGAGCGGCACTATCATAGTGCTTTGGGCCGGGAAGAACGTCGGGTGGTCGGAATAACTTTTTATTTGAAAGGCAAAAAGATCAAGACGGCGGCTTCGGTGACCGACCGGTCGAAGTTGAAGCGGCCGATGATCGTGGGGCGCCGCGACCTTTTGGGTTTTGCCATCCGGGTGAAAGAATCCGAAGCCGGACAAGAGGCGTGAGTGGGCGAGAGGTTGCGCGCGCAAAAACCTGTATGCCTGCGTCGCTTCTGATTGCCTGCGCCAATATATTTCCCCCGCGTGCTAAAATAGCGGGAATATGAGCAAAACTGTGGCAATACTATATGATGTTCCAGATCTGGCCGATTCGACAAAATTGTTGTTAGAGGTTAAGGGTTTTAAGACTATAACTGAAACTGATCGAAGATCTATATTAACTGGTGGCCAGATTCAAGCAGATGTGGCCATAATTCACCTAGGCTTATTTGTCAGCCGTGATTCCTTTGATGTTGATATGGCCAATTTGGGTAGAATAATCGGCCGTTTGGGTAAGAACACACGCCGAATCTTTGAGAGCAGCCATGAGACGAGACAAGTGCTAGATACTTTATTATTGGTTGGAGCCGATCATTATGTAAATATATTATTAAGCGATGCTAGCGAAAAGACTTTAAAATTTACTGGATATGGCAAAGTTGATGCCGGTGAAATTGAGTTAAGAGGTAAGCAGGTTTGGTCGGCAGAAGGAGTAACATTACCGTCTGGTGATTTGAAAAGAAATCCTAATTTTGACAGAGAAGGTGACGATTATTTTAGACGATCTAGGCCTGAAGAATGATGAAAATTCCGGCCAGATTTAACCAGTTAAGCGAGATTAAAAAGATCTTTTCAGCGGCTTGACGGGATAATTGGGACAAGGGATACTGGAATTAATGAATTTTCGGGAAAAAGCCAGATTACAATATTTTAAGATAAAGAAGGTTAAATGTCCGGCATTTGCCAAAGAACCTGTCATTTTTAACGCCAAGGGTTTTAACCATATTTTTTACAAAGGTGCCAGAAGTGAGCGTGACTTTAAGGATATTCAAACCAGAGTTAGATTATTGGACCGGGCGGTAATATTGTTGAAAAAAAGCGGTGTGGTGCAGGAAGAAAATGAGTACCGAGCTGAATCTAAAGGGAAAATAAAAGAGTTTAAATTTTGGGCTTTTGAAGGAGTGATTGAAGACAGAAGAATAAAAGTGGTGGTTAGGCAAATTGGTGAAGGCAGGAAACATTTTTGGTCGGTGATTCCGGCGTGGCGATCGGTAAGGTTTAGCAAGAAAGTAAAAAATTACCGGAATAATCCGGCAAGATATTGATGTCCGCCGTCGGCTTAACTCTTAGCCGTAATAATCCTTGCGGATAACGGACAAAGCGAGTATAACACAGTTTTGTCCCACAAAACAACTATGACAGTTAACGCCAGATTTAATCACATCAGTGAGATCAAAAAAATCTTTCCCAAAGATGTAGAAGTGATCGGTGTCGGGGTGACAGCGTTTCAGCGCTCGGGGCTGGGGTATATTTTAGGCAACTACGAGATTTTGAGTTTGCTGGAAACCGTCGATTTAGCCAGTATCAGAGCCAAAATGCCGGTCATCAGCGTTGAGAAAGATTTGGGCGGGGGCTTTCCGGACAAATTTAATACCTCCAGTATTTTGAGCTTGCCCAAAGTGCGCGACTACTTAAACCGGAAAGGTCGGGTGAATTTGTTTGTCTACAAGGCGGCCACGCCGTTGGACCCGATCGTGGCCGAACTCGGAGTCAAACTTTTATCCACCCCAGGGGTGATCAGAAAACCTTTGGAAGACAAAAAAGTTTTTCGGGAGGAAGCGCAAATTGCCGGCATTCGGATTCCGCGCGGGGAAAATTTGCCGATCGAAGCCCTGACTGAAAAGAAATGGGATGAATACCGGCAAAAACTGGGAGGAAAACTGGTGTTTCAGTTGACGGATTTTAGTACCGGCGGGGGCTTAGGAACGTTTTACATTACTTCCAAACCGGATTTAGTTAACTTTCATGAATTTGTCAAAAGCCGGAGCCTGAACAAAGAGTTCCGCTGGGTGAATGTTTGCGAACGGCTGGCGGGTAAGGCGGCGAGCATTACCGGTTGCGCTACCCGGCACGGAGTCGTTACCGGAGTGCTGCAAACCCAGATTATGGACCAGCCGGAACTGGTCGGGTTTAGGGGAAGAAGCGGGGTGTGGCTGGGGCACGATTGGCACATTAGATTTAGCAAGAAGGCCCAGCTTAATGCTGAAGCTTTGTGTAAAAAATGGGGCGGGCATATTTACCAAAAGGGCTATAAAGGCATTTTCGGCTTGGACGTGGTGGTGGACCAGAATGATGAGATTACCGCCATCGAGTGCAACTCGCGCTACACCGGCGCCTTTCCGGTTTATACGATGCTCCAACTTTCCCAGGGGGAAATGCCGCTCGACGTCTGGCATTTGTGTGAGTGGATGGGGATCGATTACGCCCTGGATATCGACGAAGTCCAAAGAGTCAGCCGCCAACCCAAACCCGGCAGCCATCTGATTTTACATAATCGGGAAGGCCGGGCGATGAAGGTAAATGGCGGGGTGAAAGCGGGGGTGTGTAAGTTTTCGACTCGGCAGACGAAATCTTTGCGTGCTCACAGCTATCTGACTGGATCAGATGAGACGCTGCGCGCGCAAAATTTGCCTGCCTTCGTCGAATATTTACACCCCGGGTTTTCGTTATTAGATATTAAAAGCGACGACGAGTTTGTTTTGGCCGACCGGATTCCCGGCTTGGGTAAGCTCGTCAAACCGGGCGAGCGGCTGGGCAAGTTGATGTTTAAGCGCCGGATTATTGACGACGCCGGGAATTTACTGCCGGAAATTCGGCAGTTGGTCGAGGCCGTCTATGGCAGTTTTAACCTGCAAGGAGACTCCTCGTAGGTATGAAAGTAACGGTCGGTCTTTCCGGCGGGGTGGATTCGGCGTTAGCGGCGGCATTATTAGTCGAACAGGGTTATCAGGTTACCGGCGTGTTTTTGGAATGTTGGAACGAATCGGGTTGCCGGACGGACGAGGACAGAAAAGATGCCTTGAAAGTCGCCCTCAAACTGGGAATTCCTTTTAAAGTTTTGGACTTTAAAAAGCAGTACCGGGAGCGGGTGATGGACCTGACTTACCGGGAGTTTGCGGCTGGCAGAACACCCAATCCTGATATACTTTGTAATAGAGAGATAAAGTTTGGACTATTTTTAGACTGGGCGGTTAAACATGGTTTTGATTTTTTGGCCACCGGTCATTACGCTCGGATTAAAAATAATAAGCTCTATCAGTCTGTCGACAAAGACAAAGATCAAACGTATTTTTTGGCCAGGTTAAAAGAAAAGCAGATCAGGCGGGTGCTGTTTCCGATCGGGCACTGGCTCAAAAAACAGGTGCGGCAGGAAGCAAAAAAGCGCGGACTTCATGTTTGGAACAAAAAAGACTCGACAGGGATCTGCTTTATCGGCCACGACTTGCCGTTTAAAGAGTTTTTAAAAAGAAAGATCAAGATTCATAAAGGAGAAGTGGTGGATAAAACCGGCAGAGTCATCGGCGTCCACGACGGAGTGGAGTTTTATACGATCGGACAGAGGCATGGTTTTCGGGTAAACGCCAAAACTATCTCCAGCCAACCGTTATTTGTGATACAAAAGGATATCTATAGTAATAGATTGATAGTGGGCAATAAGGGTGATTTGGCGAAAAAAGAGTTTTATGTAGAAAACTGGAGTTGGATTTCCGCTAAAGGCGGATC
>LCJU01000048.1 GCA_000994815.1 candidate division WWE3 bacterium GW2011_GWC2_44_9
CTGAGCTAAGCACCCGTAATATCGCTGTCGGGCTGGTTGTTTTTTAACTCGTCTTCACTTAGCCGTTTGGCCTGACGACTCTCCTCCCAATTTCGGTCTTTGGTCTTTTCCTTCTCCTTAATATACTGCTTGTCCACTTCATCAACGGCTTTAATAAGCGAGGTTTCAAGCGAAAAATCCACAGACTCGCCAAAATAGGTTTTGCCGCCTACCAGCAGCTCTACTTTTGACTGAAACCTGTCCTGCTCATGAGCCTTATTCATGACTACACGGATTTCTGCTTCGGCACTTTCCCTGTCGCCCAAATGAGCTTCCAAAGGTATAAGCTTCTGCTCGGCTAAAACCTTCATACTTGGAGTCAAGTCCATATTGTCACTTTGTATTTGCTTAGGCATGGAGCTATTTTAACACGAGGGCTACCGAGTGTTAAAAAACATTTTACCACCTATGAAACCGCTTTGCCCTAGCGCGCAGGATATATTTGGTTCCCGTCCTCATCCAGCAAGGTAATGGCTAAAACCGGACACGATTGAGCCGCCATTAATAACTCGTTTTGATCAAGGTCTAAAGCTCCCGGCTGAACCACTGCAATGTTTTCGGAGTCCAAGTCAAAACCTTTTGGACTAACAACTATGCAAGTGGCAGCCCCAATACAGGTTTTTCTATCAACTACTATTTTTGCAATTTTTTTAGCGGTCATATTTTTACTCCTTATGTTTTATAACTTCATTTAACCTGGCTACAAGCTCGTCAATATCTGCATCGGTAAACCCGTGGACTTTTGATCCATTTTCAATAGTATCATACGCCTGCGCCGCGCAGCCAACGCAGTGAAGCCCCCAATCCATAAACACCTCTACAACCTCTGGGTGCGCCATAACTACTTCGGCAATGTTACTTGCTTTTGTAACTGACCGTTTGTTTTTAGTTTCTTTGGTCATATTCATTATTGACTTTGTGCAAGGCCTTTTTTAGCGCATTAAAGCACACCAATGCACACTGTTTACGGTTTTCCGTTAGATCAAAGCCAATGATAGCAAAAATATCGGCCTCCGTTAAACCTTTTAGGTGGGTTAGGCTTTTGCCTTTAGCGTATTCAGTGACAAGCGAGGATGACACTTTTGACACGGCGCACGACAGACCTGTATATTTAGCATCTGCAACAATGTCGTTTGCAATTTTTAACTCAAGAGTGATTTTGTCGCCACAGAACTTATTAACCTCCTCTGCCGAAGTGCTTGGATCAACCATTTTGCCGTAGTTAGCCCCGGACTTGAAAATGGACATAAATTCGTCTCTGTAAAGTTGATCTGACATAGTAAAGCTATCTAACATAGTAAAAGTTAGGCGAGCAGGATTTTTTTGGCGTCTGAAATGCCGCTTACCAGCGCGGTAATATCCGCTTGAGAGTTATACAAATACCAGCTGGCTCTTACAGTCGGCCCAATACCAAGATGTGTGTGCAAAGGCATAGCGCAATGGTAACCCGACCGAACAGCTATACCCCTCTGATCCAAAATGGCAGAAACGTCGTGGGCATGAACCCCCTGCATGTGAAAACTGATAAGGCCGGTCCTTTTAGTAGCGTCCATTGGGCCTAGAATCCGGAGATTTTGAAAACCGCGCGCTAGATCCGCAAATGCCTGCAGGGCATATGAACTAAGCTCAATTTCATGCTTGCGGATTTCCTCTATACCAATGGTTTTTATATAGTCAATAGCCGCGGCGAGACCAACTGCGCCTGAAACATTTGGTGTGCCAGCTTCAAACTTGTGCGGCGGTTTTTCCCAACTTGCCTTGTTCTCATCAACCTCGAGTACCATGCCGCCACCGGTGAGAAACGGGCTAAGTGACTCCTGCAAGCTTTCGTCCAGCCAAAGAACTCCAATACCCATGGGGCCAAGCATTTTATGCCCGGAGAAAGCCAGGGCGTCACAAGACAGCTGCTTGATATTGACGGGTAAATGAGGCAGGGACTGGGCCCCGTCCACAACTACTAGCGCACCAACTTTTTTTGCTTCTGCCGCTATTTCCGCAACCGGATAAATGGTACCTAAAACATTGCTCGCATGGCCGACTGCCACTATTTTTGTTCTGGCACCTAGTTTGCTGCAAAAGTCGGCAAAGTCAAACAACCCTTGATTATCTGGGTAAGTATATACCAGCCGCGCTCCGGTCTTGCGGCATACCTCCTGCCAAGGCACTAGATTGCTGTGATGCTCCCAACCGCCTATTAAAATCTCGTCCCCTGCGTGCAAAGTCGCTAAACCGTAGGAGTAGGCCACAAGGTTAATGCCCTCGGTGGCATTCCGAGTAAAAATGATCTCGGTGGGTTTGGCCCCAATAAACTTGGCAACACTTTCCCGCGACCTCTCGTAAAGGGAAGTGGCATTGTCGCTAAGGGTGTGGGACCCCCGATGAACGTTTGCGTTACAGATCCTATAATATGTGTCTACGGCAGCCAGTACCTTTTCAGGCTTTTGGGTTGTGGCTGCATTGTCTAAATACACTAAATCCTTGCCATTTACCTTCATTTCCAAGATCGGAAAATCTTTTTTTAGTGTGTTTGTGTCTAGCATTAGTTAAATTATACCCCAACCGAAGCTAAAAATGCTTTGGCTAGCAACTTTTCGGCTTGAGTTATGGCCATACCTCGGCTTTGCAAATAATACAACAGACCTGCATCAATGCGGCCGGTAAAAGAGGAGTGTGAAGCGCTAACGTCATCGGCTTCAATCTTTAGTATTGGCTCTGTATGATTGTGCGTTGCACTGCCAATTACTAGCGCGGCGTTTTCAAGGTATGAACTGGAACCTTGCGCCCTGCTATCAATAACGATTTCACCAATATATGTAGACTTGGCTTTATCATATAAAACGCCGCGCACCTTTGTATCACATGAGGTGTTTGGTGCGATATGAGTGACTCTAGTAACAAGATCCAATATTTGGTTTGGCAAAAGCTTGTAGGCACATATAATCTGACAGGAGACACCTTCCTGCGCCAGAAGTACTTCAAGCTGTTTTTTTGCATGCCACGCTTGATAGTCAATTATAAAAAGCGTATTTTCCACTGGGCTGACTGTAACTACATCGGTGGCCCCAAACGTAATCAGCTCCTTTTTCATTAACCCACCGAGCCTTCCATACTTAATTCTATAAGTCTATTCAGTTCAACAGCATATTCCAGCGGCAGCTCTTTAACAATAGGTTCAATAAAGCCGTTAATTATTAATCCGGCGGCTTCTTCCTTTGTAATGCCTCTGGATGTAAGGTAAAACAACTTTTCCTCGCCCAATTTTGAAACGGTAGCTTCGTGTTCCACCTGCGCAGAACTCTCGTTGATTCTCATAACGGGAAATGTGTCTGATGCTGATTTGCTATCGAGAATTAACGCGTCACATTCAACTTTGGCCCTGGCATTTGTAGCTGACGGCAGTATGTGAACCAACCCCCGATAGCTTGTTCTACCGCCTCGAATAGAAACACTCTTTGAGATTATTTTTGACGTGGTGTTGGGAGCAATGTGAATCATCTTTGCCCCGGCATCCTGGTGTCTGGCGCCATCCGCATAAGCTATCGACAAAACCTCACCGTAAGCTCTCTCGCCAACCAAATAACACGAGGGGTACTTCATAGTCGCCTTAGAGCCTAAATTCCCGTCCAACCATTCCATAATACCGTCTTTTTCAACCCGCGCTCTTTTTGTAACTAAATTATAAACGTCTCCCGACCAGTTCTGAATGGTGGTATACCTTACTCTAGCACCTTGCTTAACCACAATCTCTACAACGGCGCTGTGCAATGAGTCGCTTGAATATACCGGAGCGGAGCAGCCTTCTACATGGCGTTAATTCTAAAGTACGCCTGGAGGGGATTTTTAACCTGAACACCTTTAGGCACATAGATAAATGACCCCCCGCTCCAAGCTGCGCTATTCAGCGCCGCAAACTTATTGTCATTTGCCGGTACTATTTTACCGAACCACTCCTTAAAGAAGTCCGGATACTTTTTTAGGGCCGTATCGGTATCCAAAAACACCACACCTTGATCCTCCAGTTCTTTCACCAATGAACCATAAACAACTTCCGACTCATACTGTGCTTTTACTCCCGACAGATGCTCTCTTTCCGCTTGAGGAATGCCAAGCCTGTCAAAAGTTGTTTTAATTTCCTGCGGGACATCACCCCAGCTTGTGTATTTTTCTTCCACAGGCTTGATATAGTAATAAATATTGGCAAAATCTATTTTGCTTAAGTCGGCACCCCACGTGGGGAGTTTTTTCTCAAGAAATGTTGCATACGCATGCAATCTAAAGTTGAGCATCCACTCCGGCTCGGCTTTCATCCGCGAGATAGTTTTTATGACATCGGGGTCAAGACCCTTTTGCGGCTTGTAAGCGTAGTTTTCGGGAACGGAAAAGCCCTCTTTATAGCTACCTAACCCCGATTCTTGAATTTTTTTGCGGGCTTCGCTTCTTGCTTTATAGCTATTTGTGTTTTGATCTTTGAGTCTATTTGCCATTATTGAAACCGCTGGTTTCTATAGTGTGCACTAGAGAACTGTCTCCGGAAGTTGTGATGGCACCTTTTTGCATAATATGCACCAAATCCGGCTTGATCAAATTAAGTATCCGCGCATAATGCGTAATTAAAAGGATTGCCGTTTGTGGCTTTTTCTCCTTAAGGTACATAACCGCCTTAGCAATATCTTTTAAGGCGTCCACATCCAACCCACTATCGACTTCATCGAGTATTACCAAATCCGGTTCCAATACGAGCATCTGAAGTATTTCCATGCGCTTTTTTTCCCCACCCGAGAAACCGTCATTTAAGTATCTTTGGGCAAACTCCGGCGCCATGTGTGCTAGTGTCATTTTTTCCTCTAATATCGGCTTAAATTTTACGGGCAAGGTGTTTTGACCCACTCGTCTGTTGTAAATCATGCGTAAAAAGCTGGCCACGTTTAACCCCGGAATTTCCAAAGGATGTTGAAAGGATAGAAAGATGCCAAGATTGGCCCTTTGCTCTGGACTTTTAATAAGCAGGTCTTCACCTTTAAATACAATTGACCCTGCTGTAACGGTGAAAGCTGGACTACCGGCAAGTGTTTGAGCCAGTGTACTCTTGCCACTTCCGTTCGGCCCCATTAACGCGTGAACTGTGCCCGACTCTACTTTTAGGTTCACACTGGACAATATTAACTTGTCTTCCGACTTCACGGATAAATTAGTAATCTCAAGCATGGGAGCTAATATTATACTTGCTTTTTTTAGCATTGGCAAAAAAGCTGACCAGCTGCTACACCGGACTGGCGTAGGTTGGAACACACTGACCAAGAGTGTAGATTACACCATCAACATTATCTCCGCCGCCCGGTCTAAATCCGACTACTACAATAGAATCCTCGCCCATATAGGAAACGTCCCAGAAGCGCACCCTTTCGGCCTTAGCCTTCTTAATAACCTCATCGTCAGCCCAATTCTCAACCCAGGTGGCTCCGCCATTATCGGTGATTAAGATAGTACCAAAGTTGCCTACAGCTACACAGCTTTTCTTGCTTATACAGTCAATACTCTTTAGCCCGTACTTACTTGAATCCACGCCACCCATGGCCGGCAGCCAAGTGTTACCCGTACCAATATCAGTGCTCTTCATAATAAATGCATCTGTAACATCCTTGTCTCTACCCCCACCTACAACGTAGCCGGTGGTTTTACCCGGGAAAGACACCCCCATAGCAAAGGAATTGGATTGGAGCTCTTTTTTATTTGCCCACCAAGTTGCCGTGTCACCTAATTTGTCATTAGGCGCATACCAAACGTTAGGCAATTTTTGGCCGGCGATAAGACAATCTCCTGACGAGTTGCAATCTACTGCCCAGATAGAGCTGTCATGCCAACCCCAACAAACGCCGCCTTCGGCTAGACAATTAGGCGTGCGATCAGTTTTGTCCGGATTGGGTTTGGTTGGCGAGCCGGTACAGATACAATTTGGTGTACCATTGTTTTGCTGTCCTGGTACTAAAAAGTTATCGCAGCATTCCGGAGCATTGGGATTACGGGTGTCGTCTGTGTCGGTGGGCAAGTTACAGGCTTTTCTACTGGAATCGTACCTTGGGGGTTTTGAACCGGGTACTATCGGACAGTAACGCCCTTCAGCTGCATCGGATCCATTCTCATCGCATTTACACCCCGTCCCATTGGCATACTCGGCTTCCGTACAGTAAGCATTGTCAACCCGTCTATCGTAGCCGGGGCCAGCATACGGCCAGTCTCTATCTTCATGACAATCCGGCCCTGCTCCGGCATCTGAACCCGCCAAATCCTGCCAGGTAATAAAGCCGTCGTCTTGCTCCTCACCGTAAAACACATGGCCGGTTGCCGTGGCCAAGTATTTAAAGTTAGCGGCAGCTGTAATGTCGTACAAAAACGCGAAGTACTGTTCACCCTTTTTAGTGCGAAGTGGGGTAGATATAGCCCAATTGGAACCGGCTGGGGACATGGTGTATATTCTGCCGCCTGCACCCGTTGCCACTTTTGTTGTACCCGATGCCCCCACCCCATGTATGAACCACCCATCATCGCCCAAACCGGAAACGCGCTCCCAAGTGCCGCCGCTATCGGTTGACTTGAACATTGCGGTTGTTGCCGGATTCCAGTCTTCATTTTCCACACCGCCGGCTACCCAGCACCCACCGCCGCCGCAGTCAACAGCAAAAAAGCCTATCTTTGGCGCTTCCGACTCGCTTAAAGTCTTCTCCCACTTACCTACCTCACAAGTAGGAACAAAACCACCCAGCGATGGACTGGAAACAAGATTGACGGTATCGGTAATAGCTTTGTCGGCGGTGCTGCCAAAGGGCAAATCCAAACCGGAGCCCTGTTTTTCATCGGGACTTTCGGCTTTGGTTTGAGCGGCATCTATCTGGCAAGTAGATATAATGTTAGGGCGCTTCGTAAACGGCACATCCAGAAAGGTTGCAGAAATAAGAGCATTTTCCATTCGCCCCAGATCCGGCAGCCAAGGCATATAGATCATGTTTTGGGCAATTGTCTTAAGTTTTCGGCCGCAATCTGCGCCCTTCCTCCTGTCGCCTGTGGGGACTCCATTAACAGTAACATCTTCTTCAGAACCCCAATTACAATCTATGAATTCTTTTGAGAAATCAACGATAGTCTTTAAGATGTCACCGATCCCGTTCATCCGTTGATCGTAATATCTTTTATCCCGCTCATTGCCCGGGCGTACATCACCCATATACTTATACCCCGGCTGTAACCAATGAATAAGACTCGTAAGGTCGGGGTCGGAAGTCTCGTTATAGTAGCCTAGTGGTTGAGCTATCTTTACATCTCTTTCTTTTGTTTGAATACACTTTTCCAGTTTAACCCCGTTAACATCTGTTTTGGATTCCTTTTCTATAAGTGAGCAGGAGCAGAGGGTTTCCGGAATACCTATCTTATAGAATATTGTTGTTGAATCATACACGATATTGCTTGCGGAGTTACCAATAGCCTTTCTGACCGAATTTATATCAGGAGTTCCGTATTCGACGGGGGATGCCATAATTAAGGAAGCGGGGTAAAAACTGGCATCATCCTTTCCACCCGACAGTTCGCTGGTTTTTGTTAATGAGTTATATGTACCACCGGGCAATTTTGACTCTTGAAAGCCTTGGGGAAAGTTTTTGCCTAAGGTATCTACGTTGTCCGGCTGGGTCCCGTCCGTAGAACCAAAAGACACTCTTCTGTACTGACCCCGCTCCTCATCACTGGAGGGTGAAACGGAGTCGTTATATGTGTTTACCCTCGTTTGAAATTCATACCCCCAAGGTTGAGTTGTGCCTGTAAAAACGACATCGTATGGAAAGTAAAAAGAGTCAAAAGTATATATAGTGACATCACCGGTAGTGACATCAACGGCCATACAAACCTTCTCGTAGCCATCAATGCTGCCGTTGTTATCTAAATCTCCACAGTTTTCGTCTGTAGGGCAGGGAAGTTCTAACGGTTTATCAATTTTCCCGTCCTGGTTAATGTCTCCGCATATACCAACAGGCGGGGCTATTTCTCTAAGCCTGTGCCTTAAGGCTGTGGCGGTATTAGCCTCTTTACAGACCTCCATATCCTTATCAGTATTAAGGAATCTTGCCGCGTAACCGAGTTTGTTTTGAACTAACTTCCCTTCGGAGTCGTAGACTCCACCGTCGAACGGTGCTCGCAAGTTATTGTACATACCTCCACTCGCTTGAGTATTGTTATTATCCCCGTCAAATACAACGGACATGTTGCTTTTTCTAAGATCATCACATAACGGCAGGGGAATTTTTTCCTCATAGTCATTGTCATTGTATGTTTGCGCTGTTCCGGGCTTATTATCCTGGTTAAAGTAATACTGCGGCAATTCAACCATATCCGATTTAATTCCACTATAAAACCCAGTGGTACTGGAGAACATGCTCCTGATATCGCAGGATGCACCTTGCACACCCAAAAAACCTTCTCGGGAGCCTCTAAAAGGGATTGAGACTCTGATAGCTTCTCTCAACTCGTCAATGAGAGAGTCCCAAGGCCAGTTTTTCTTCCCTCCATGGCTATCTTTAAACATAAGATCATAATCAAATTTGATTTTTTGAGACGGTGCTAACTTCATCGGGGCCATTTTATCGTCGCTACAGGCCAAAAAGGTATCGGGCCGCCGCACCATGTACTCTAGGTCTTTGGGAACCGAGACAACACCATATTTGGATAAATCCGGCTCGCACGGCACATCAATATCACCCATATACACCTCCCCATTTTTCTTGACTAGCGGAAAAGCATATAAATCCCTAACAATCGGTTTTACTCCCGACCCTGTATCCCCCGGACAATCGCAGGTGTTTGTGGTTTCAAGTTCGAAATTGCCGTCAACCCCGGTTCTAACTTGGTTTACATCCCTCTCGGAGTACAGCATACCGCCCTTCATTCCAGGGCTATACTCATGTGAATTACCAAACTTGTCGGAGCCCCCAAAGTTGTAACTGGGATAAATGGCTGCAATTGCACCGTTGATGGGCACGTTATTAACAAACGCGTAGTTTACCCAATCTGACTCGGGAACATCCTTTCGATTAATATACACCGCCTTACCATCTGCACCCTTAACCAACGCAAAGTCATACGAGCTTTTGATTGTGCCTTTGATAGTGAGATTATATTCATTTGGGTTACATGGCGGACGCGGAGTTTGGCCTCCCGGTGCCGATCCTCCGGTTCCATCACAAGTCATGCCTCGCTCACCAATGTAAAAAGGCTTACCCATACCTTGGGCTTGGGAAGCCGCCTGCAAAGCTAAACTCTTTTCATCAGCATTGTAAAAGTGAGCCGATGCCATTCCAACGCTTGCATTACTCCTTTGGAAATCCGAAGGGGTACCAACCCCAGGGCTGTCACCTCGCGTGGTGTTTTCACTAGCTTTTTGTCCAATACCAACTCTAACTCCCCCCAGAGCGCTAGCCATAGCGCTCGCCCAATTGGTATACGGCTGAACACAGTTCTCATGACCTCCGCAATGGGGCTCGTTAAGCAACTCCACACCGTACAAATTAGTACCGGACAAACCCCCTACTAAAGCTTTAGCATAGTCAAGATACCCACCACTATCGTAACCGCTCTCATACCAACTTGTTGGATCACCCTGTGTTGCACCTGTAATTCCAAACTCGGTACAGGTATTCGAATAGTCACATATTACAGGTATAGCTGATATACCAGCGTTATTAAGTGCGGTTACTGCCTGTTTTGCACCATCAACCCCACCAATGCTCTTGTATGCCCAGAATCTCACAATGGACACACCACACGTCTCTTTGAGGTACTTTAACTGGTCAGCCTCACCGGCGTGTGGCACCAGCTCATGGATATTTACACCAATTTTCATCCCGCCGTCAGCCGCTTCTTTAAACACTTCGCAAAGCGGATCTCCCTGAAAAAAGGAATACTGGTCATTTGAATCTGTCCACGGATTACAGTTGTTGCCCGAATACTGCCAGTAAATATAAGTGTCAATTTTAGCGTTTTTCAGCTCGATAAGCTCACTCTTAATCTTTGCCGCTCTACTTGGACAATTAGTATTCTGGCAGGCGTAAACCTCACCCTGACCAAACCCAGTCAAAAATACACTCCCAATAACAAAGGTTGCTAAAAGGATTGAGATACTCTTTTTGTGCAAAACTGACAACATAATAACTACCAAAAATTATAACATCCTGCTAACATTGTGTCGCTATGCAAAATCCTTTGGCGGTGCTGGTAAAAAGTGTGTCCCAACCTTCTTATTATAAAGATGTGCTGACAGCCAAGCTTTCCTTTAGCATCAAGTACTATATATTCCTTGGACTGGTGCTTACGGGCTTGGGGACAGCCGCGGCAACATACAAAACAGGTCCCGTGGTAGAGGACTTACTTGGCAGTATGTCGAAAGAATTACTCCAAAACTACCCAAAAGACTTAACTATAGACATCACACCGGAAGGAGTAAAAACCAACATGCCCTCGCGATTTGTTCTAAAAGCTCCGCAAAAGCTCAAAGCCGAATGGGAAAACCTGCTGATTATAGACCCGCAAGGCGAGGTGGGTTTGCTTGCCGAATACAAAGCTCCGGTTTTGATTAACAACTCGTATGTAGTAGTTGCTGACGGTGGGACTGTGCAAACTACACCCCTTGCTGACCTGCCGGAAATCTATATAGACTACCAGCGCGTGCAGTCTCTGGCTGATACATTTAGATTTGGCAAAGAAACCGCCTATATACTAACCGGTCTTGCGGCTTTGCTACAGAATGCTTTTGATTACTTTGTGCTTCAATTGGTCTACCTGCTGATCTTTGCGTTTGTGGTTTACGCTGTTTTTAAAAGGGTAACGTTAAGTTATACTAAGTCACTGCAGATATCTCTGCATACCGTCACGCTACCTTTGATTATTGGCGAGATAATGGAGATAGTATCTATATCGGCGGCAATGCCCGGCTGGTTTATTTTAGTTCATGCCTTTATTACGCTCTATACCCTAAACAGGCTTGAAAACACGGCTTAAACTTGGTAAG
>LCJU01000049.1 GCA_000994815.1 candidate division WWE3 bacterium GW2011_GWC2_44_9
GTCTTCGCCAACCTCATCTCCCTTGTCCTTGTATCTTTCTGCCTTTCTGTAAGTGCTGTAGATATGCTTGATTCTATATGACACTTGTGCCTTAACGCCGGATTCTTCCAGCAACTGGCCAACAACCGATACGGCCTGCTCAAAAAATGCTTTGATCTGTGGAGTTTTTTCTTCTATAACGGTTTTAATCTTTAAATACTCTGCCGGATTAAGGATTTTAAAAGCTTCGTTTTCCAGGGTTTTAGTAAAGTCGCTGATACCTAGCATTTTGCCGATTGGCGCATACAGGTATAACGTCTTTTCTGCAGTTTCCAGCCGCTTGACTTGGGGTAGGGCATGAGCGGTTTCTATATTGTGTGCTTGATTTGCCAACGCCAAAACCAGCACCCGCATGTCCTGGGCCAGATTCATATAGGTTTGCACAATATAGTTTTCATTAAAGTGCTTTGGTGATTCTTTTTTTATGTCCACCAGCCTTAGGTTGTGATACAGCTCAACTATGTTAGCCACTTCGGCACCCACTTGACTAGAGATGAGATTTGCCGCATCAGTTGCTGCCTCTGGCATATGGTGCAGCCAAGCGCTAGCCAAAACTATTTCATCTGTGATACCGGCGCTGGTAAGTTTTTCACACACGTTAGCCAGATGGTCTACCAGCGGATCACCGGATGCCCGGGTGGCTCTTTGGCCTTCTCCAGCATGTTGGACATAAGCTTCCGTTAATCAGGGGATACTCCCCATTTTACATCATCTTCTTGTATTTTTGGATAACAAACTTCTTGTAACGCGAACTTTCAGTTTGCATCACGGAATTTACTGCTTGACAGCAATCTAGCAACGCCTTATACTAGTACTTGATACTTAATACTTCTGTCTGGGAGAGAGCAAAGGGTTATGAACGATATACTAAAGAGCATAACAGAGAAAAAGGCGAAGCTGGATAGGTACAGGCCGTTACCTCACGAACTTGTTAAAAGTCTGGAGGACTGGTTTAGGGTTGAGCTTACCTATACCTCAAACGCCATAGAAGGTAACACTCTTTCAAGGCAGGAAACCGCTTTAGTTGTTGAGAAGGGTATTACGGTTGAGGGCAAAAGCCTTATCGAACATCAGGAAGCAATAAATCACTCTGTAGCCTATGACTTTATAAGAACTCTTGTTACCAAGAGCAGGGAAGAGCTAAAAGAGGAAGCTATTTTAAACATTCACAAAATTATCCTTACTAGGATAGATGATGATAACGCGGGGAGATACAGAGCTGTTCCCGTGAGGATAGCAGGGTCCACCGTAGTTATGCCAAGTGCAGTAAAAGTGCCTGATCTGATGAAAGTCTATGCTAAATGGTTGGTGTCTCCCAATAACGACCACATTGTTAAGATAGCCTCAGATGCCCATTATAAATTGGTTAGTATACACCCTTTTGTTGATGGTAACGGCAGGACCGCAAGACTATTATTAAATTTGCTTTTAATGCAGGAGGGTTATCCGCCCGCCCTTATTAGAAAAGAGGACAGAAGAAAGTACATTACATCTATCGAAAGAGGGCAGTTGGGAGGCAGTCTGGAAGATTACTACAATGTAATAATAGAGGCGGTAGAACGTTCTCTTGACATTTATCTTGATATGCTAGAACCGAAAACGGAGCAGAAAGGAAATACCGGTATTTTACTGAAAATAGGGGAGCTGGCCAAGCAGTCCGGCGAGCAGGTTTCAACTATTAGATATTGGACCATTGAAGGTTTATTGGACGTTAGTGACCACTCTAAAGGAGGTTACAAACTCTATGATCCATCAATGATAGACCATGCAAAAAAGATAAGAAGTCTCCAGAGTGAGAAGCGCCTGACAATAGAAGAAATTAAAGCTGAAATCCAAAAAATAATTTGACCTTTTCCACTAAATAGGTCTAATTTACTAGAATTCATTCCACTAAATTATGTCTATTAACAGGTATATATCACCACGGATAGTATCAAGTCTAGGGAAGGGCAGCGTTGTTGTAGTTTATGGGGCTCGGCAGGTTGGAAAAAACTTTAACCATCAGTTTTGCTTACATGGTTTCTAAACGTCGGTGGGTGTGTAATTCGGTTATGAAAAAAATGCAAAATAGGGATTACCCGTGTAGCAGTGGCGGGTATATTAGGTTTGGTGGAGGCGGGGTACAGGGTTGACGAGATTCCCGGTCAGTATAGGAATATCACTCTCCCTATGGCAAAAGATGCAGTAAACTAAAAGAATATCACTGATTTTAAAAGCCAGCTAGTGATAATAGGAAAGACTAAGGTTAGAATAATTAAGTAACCTCCTTAGCATGCCGCCTATATACATCGTAGTCAGTTCAGCACCTTGGATACAAGCTGGTAAGGAATATTGCAGTTAATCCCTAGGTGGTATCTTTCATGATTGTAGTAGTGAAGATATTTTCTTAGCTTTTGACTAGCCGTTCTTTCATCAGGCATTTTGTAATTGAAGCACTCTTCCTGTACGGTTCTGGCGAAACGCTCCACATGGGCATTATCGTTTGGTTTTCTAATTCTTGTGTGACACAGCTGAATGTGCCAAGCTATTGGACCATTACGATAATAACCCATAGTATTTGACAAACCCTCCAAGGTTTGATACTATATCTCTTGTAAACCTGCCACATCATCCTGCCATAACCTTATAAGCTGTTAGATTGATTCAAGCGACAGCCACCTGTTGCGCTCAAAGTATTTTGGCATCTCTTGAATCAGTCTAAAAGTGACTGAACTAGCCAATCAAGCTAGATTGACAATTAAATAGTTAGCGTCTACTTTTGAATCTTCCTAAGACTAAGATTGGGCGAGCATCTTGTTTATAAGTTTTGCGACTTGTAGATAAAGTTCTCGCTCAATCCAACCCATTCAAACAGTCTAGGAGGCTGAAATGAAGAAGTTAGTTTTGCTCGTTGTTCTGTTCGTCGCTTTGTCGGCGACGGCTTGTGATAGCCTGCCGGGAATGAAATCCCAGCCTGCGACCACCACGCCGACGACTTTACCGACCAGCGCTCCGGTCGCAACCGCCACCAAGGTGGTGCCCGCGACTTCGACGGCAGTGGCTCCCGCCACCGCCACGCCAACCACGGTGTTTCTCACCGTCTCCACGGCAACGCCGGTGTTCGCACCGACCAATGTCCCAGAGCTGACCAAAGCCTCGGAGGTTGTGAACGAGCTGTGCGACGGTGCGCTGATCGCGAACTTGTCTGACCCGAACCGAACCTCGGCCTTCGAGTTGCCACCCATGTACGGTGCGAACATATCGGTGGATCCCGGGAAGGTTACGGTCAGTGGCAAGTTGCTCATCGCGAGCGACAAGGGAATGCTTCTGGCACTGCACAACTCCAGCGCCTTTACCGCGACGATCGAGATTGTCACTGGCTGGAATCTGCCGAATGCGCGGTGGAATATCCACGCATGCGACTGGAGTTTCACCTTGGATGAAACTTTCGCACGCGCCAAGCAGTGGCAGGGGGAACCCGGTAGCGTTTCTGGGGAGCACAAGCCTGTGTTCCGCATGTGGGCGATGGTCAAGGATGGTATCAAGGAGGTCTCCTCCGGCAGTGTCCCCGCTGGTAGTGAGAGCGCGAAGACCGTCTGCAACAGCAGTGGGGCGTGGAAGGGAGACCTTCAAATTCCCGCGGGGTGCGTGGTGTGGGTCTCTGGTGATCCGGGGTACGGCATCGTGAGCGGTGTTCCATTCTCATCCACTACACGGTGGACGCTGGTGGCATATGGTCCCGCTCAGATGAGCATCAAGTCGCCAACCAGCGACAAGATCAACCACTGGATGGGTCCTAACGGTGTCGTCGACACCAATGCCAGGGATGGGGCGCCAACCGCTTTGCTCTTCAAGGACGGCAAGATCGTCAATCGTCCCTGAGTAAGAGCTTAGACTGGACCCGAGTGGTGAAGATATAAGTCTTGCGAATTTGCAAGCATTTTTCATTACCCGGGTCCTTTTAGTATCTGGATAACTATTAGTTTTGTGTCAACAATTCTTGTCCCAATTCTCTAGCTTTTGTTACATATTCCATTAGTTTTAAATCTACAGCCGTTGCCAAATCGTTTGTGGTTCTTGTGGTTATAAAGTCGGTAGGGGTTTGGGTACTTTCTGCCAGGGTTTTTAGTAAGTCGTCCTGCAGATTTTCAAAGGGTAAGTTGTTGGTTTTAATGTTTTCAATTACGGCTGGGTTTCCTGTTAAAACAATAATAAGTCCAAGTTGGTTGGCAATATACTGCATTTCAAAGTCGTCCACCGGCAAACCTTGTTGGATATAGTTGTAAAGTCGGTGCAGGTTGGTTTCTTGTGTGGTGTCGCCGGAATGTGTAGGTTTGGCATCCTCAAACAATTTTAAAGCTGGGCTAACGGAACAGGCAAGTAGGAATTTGGCGTACTCCGGGCCTTGTTTTATGTCGTCCAAAGAAAATCTTAACATTTCAATATAAGCTTGCGCCTCTGCAAAAGCGTTGGCGTAGAGGATATGGGTGTCAAGTTCCAGCATTTTGTCTAAGCAGGCATCTTCTGCTGTGGGGTTAAGATCCGAAGCGTTTAAGTGGTGGGAGATTTGTTTAGGCAGTTCATCCAGTTGGGACATATTAAACCGAATTTCCTGCATACGATGAGTTTCTTCGTGGATGGTTAAGGCTCTTTCAAAGGGTTTTTGCCACTGCGGGTTTTCTCCACCTTGATGTATTGCTTGGCGGTTTTTTGAAATGGTTGGTTTTGCTTGTTCTAGGTTTGTTTTAATGTCGTCCAAAGTTTGGCTTGGTGTAAAGAGTTGTTCCGTGTTTGTTAGTTGGATAGTGTGGTGCTGGGGCAGGGGATTATCTGGGTTTTGGGGATGAAAGTAGCCTCCACTGGTCTTTTCTGCGTCTGTTGCGGCGTGGATGGTTGATGTGGGGGCTAAGGTTCTAATTTCCTCCGGTTTTATTAGATTACTTTGCGTCACAACTTCATAGTAACATTTTTAGATAGGCTAGCGTCTGACGGCATGCTTTTTTGGCTTGTAGTCCATGGGTTTACCGTTTGTTGTGGCTATAAGCTTTAGGGTTTCTTTTCTACCAAGTGCCTTTGACATATTAAGTTCGTTGGGAAATAGACCAAGTATCTCTACACCAATGGGAACCCCGTTTTTGTCATAAATAATCACATCGTTGCTGGTGTCTGATTCCTCGCTGTAACTTACCGACTTAGGATTTTTCCACCACATATTCAAAGTATTACCTATAGGGTCTAGTAGAAACTCTATTTCTGCCATATTAACTCTCCTTTTGGTTTGGGTTTTTTGGTTTGATAGGCTGTAACCAAAAAGCCTTCTCCATTTAAAGCTTTTACAACACAAATAAGACAAAAACCGTCTTCTTGTGTTTTATAGAATATCTGCATTGTATCATCTTTTAGGCTTTTATGGATAAAGTCGGGGTTGCTGATAGTACCTAGGGCATCTTGCAGGCTATACTTCAATTCTTGATGTTTAACATTTTTAATTTTGCTCCAATAGTCTGTATGCGTTCTAATAGTCTTTCCATTGGGTGATTTGGCGGTATAAATCTCTTCCTGATCTTCTAAATTTACAAGTGTATTAATCATCGGTTTTAATTAGCAGAGCTTTTACCTCAGAACATTTTCAGTATAATTACATTATACACTATGCCGTACTTGCGCTAATGGTTAATTTGGGCAAGAATACTCCTGTAAATGAAGTCAATAAAAAAGATTAGTTTTTATAATAAGTTATTTTTGGGGCTTGTGGTTTTTCATTTGGTTTTTTATGCTGTTTTTAGACACTTGTACACGGCGCCACAAACTTTTGACAGCGCGGGGCATATGGCATTAGCTTTTAAGTTTGCCCATTTGTTTGGCGACTTTTTAACCGGGGGAGAGACCACTCTTTATGATATTTTAACCACCAGCTTTTATTATCCGCCCCTTTTGCACTGGGTTGGGGGGCTTGTGACTTTGGTTTTTGGTAAGAGTTTTAATTTAATGCTGTATCTGGTGTTTCTTTCCTTTTTAGGATGCTTGGTTTTGATAAGAAAGATAGTTTTGGAGCTGGGCTTTGGGGAAAAAGTAGCTTTTTACTCCGCGTTTTTTTATTCCTTTTTTCCTTTTGTGGCAGATCAATCTCGGCTTTTTCACACCGATATTCCCATGTCGTTTTTTCTTCTGCTGTCGCTCTACTTTTTAATTAAGAGTGGGGGGTTTAGGTCTACAAGGTACTCCATTTTGTTTTTTGTGTCTGCGGGATTGGGGATGTTAATCCGCTGGTTTGTACCTTTTTATTTGGCGGTGCCAGTCTTATATGTTTTGTATCTTTCTTTATGGCGGGATAGGGCAGTTAAGCAGGTGCTACCCCAACTGCTTCTGGGTTCGGTGGTGTTCTTGGCAATCTCATTGCCATGGTATCTTGCCAACCTGGAGCTTTTTAGGATAGTTTCTGCCTTCTTTGCCCAAGGGGAAAAGGATGATCCGCAGGTGTTTTTATCACTTGAAAATCTAACTTACTATTTTAAAAACATCAGTGGCTTTCAAATTTTTTTTATTCCGTTTGTGCTTTCTATCGTAGCTTTAATTAAGTTTTACAAAGTCAATAAAAAGGGAACGGCTTTAGTTATTTTGGAAATTTTGCTTATTTACGCGCTTTTCACTGTCGTTAAAAACAAAAACAGCAGATATGTTTTAGGATTTTTACCGGTGTTTGGTTTTTTAGCTGCTTATGGGTTTAGCCTGATGTCAAAAAAGATATTTAAGATAGTTGTTTGCGGATTTTGCCTACTGGGCTTTTTTTACACCTCGTTTAATCAGGTTCCTGCTAGAAGTATGGAAGGCGCCGCTTGGGGGGTATTGCTGGCGGGACCGTTTTATGACAATCTATATATCTATCCGTATGTGTTTTCCTACCGAACCAGCCAGATGGATGTAGAAAAGCTCTTAACAGATGTGTATTTTCAGGCGGGCGGGGCAGGGATTAAGCCTGTGGGGCTTGCTTCGTCGGTGG
>LCJU01000050.1 GCA_000994815.1 candidate division WWE3 bacterium GW2011_GWC2_44_9
CTTTAGCTCGGTTAAAATTGCTAGGTATGCCTTTTGCCAGTCCAACCCCAAATCCGATGCGTATTTTGAACTAAAAGTCACTCCGTAGTTGATTTTTTCTGCAGGCTCGGGCTTAACAAGGATAAAAAAGATGATAGGAGTAATAATAATGACAGCCAAAAGCGCAAGCAAGATGCGCACCAGCTTTAGCGCCAACAGCCTGCCTAAAAGTTTACGCGCGTATGCAAGCTGTTTGGCAGGCCTCATTGATTTATGTTACCACTTTGGCAAATCTTGGAGTAGTAGTAAAACGATGGGCGTGGCACTCTGGCCATGTTTTGAAACCTGTCCACCTCAATAAGGCCAAATTTGGGCCAAAAACCCTGATGCCACTCGTAATTGTCTATTAATGACCAGTAAAAATAGCCTTTGAGTTCAACCCCAGCTTTAATAGCAAGCAAACACTGGAGCAGCATCTCATAGATAAACCTGGATCGTTTTTCATCCAGGGCATTTGCCAGTCCGTTTTCTGTGATATAGATGGGCAAGCTGTATTTTTTGAGTTTGAGCAGAGTGTTGTATAAACCGCGCGGATAAATCCACCAGCCAATATCCGAATTGAAGTCGTCCTCGTTATCTACCCGCAGGTTGTTATACTGAGTGGTAAAGTAATAGTTAAGCCCAATGTAGTCGCACTTTTTGATTACTTGGTCAAAGAAGAAACCGCAGTTTAGCCAGAATCGGAACTTGGCATATAAAACGTCCAGAATGTTGCTAGACCGTGGAGATTTTTGGAACCATACTATGTTTTTTGCTATACCAACTGGTGTATTTACCACCTTTTTAATCTCTTTATGCGCTTTTACGTGTGCTCTTATCAGATTTAACTGGACGATGGAAGCCTTAAGCAGATTGCGCTGGTTTGGCGGCCAGGTGCCAACCGTATATGCCATTAATGCATAGACTTGTGGTTCATTGATGGTGATGTAGACGTCTATTAAGTCCTTAAATTCTAGTACACACGCTCGGGCGTATTCGGCAAACAGCATCGGCGCTTGTAAATTTAGCCAACCGCCTTTTTGCGCAAACCACGTGGGGATCGTAAAGTGATACAAAGTCACAAATGTTTTTAGGTTTCTGGCCTTTGCCGCACGCAAAACGGCTCTGTAATGCTCAATCTCTTTGGTGTCAAATCTGTTTGGCTCGGGCTGAATTCTTGCCCACTCGATACCTAGTCTGACTGCAGACGTGTTGAGTTCTTTGCACAAATCCAAGTCCACCTCATAGTTATCATACGAGTCGCTAGCGGCACCGGATTTATCCAGAGGTTTGGTTTCTTGTGAATCTGTTGAGTTTTCCCATGCCCACCAGTCGCTTTTTGTGTTGTTGCCTTCTGTTTGAAAAGCTGAAGTAGCTGTACCCCATACAAAGTCCGCGGGAAACTTACCAAAGTCTTGAGGTGCGTCCATTTACCTAATATACCATCCTTTATGCTACTATTTAAAGATGCAGCCGCCTAAACTATATACTTCTAGGGTAAAGGAGCTTAACCAAGTTACTCCTTTTATATATTACTTAAAGCTTGGCTTGGAAAACCCGCCGGAACTTAATTTTGAGCCCGGCCAATTTGTAAGTATAAAAGTTAATCAAACAGCTTTTAGAAGTTATTCAATTGCCTCAAGCGCTAAACTTTCTACAGAAATCGGTTTGTATATTTCTACTGTTAGCCGCGGTTTCGGCTCGTGCTTTATTGAATCACTAAAGCTAGGTGATAGCGTGACTTTTATTGGGCCATCCGGCAGATTTTTATTGGCGCCAGAGCTTGCGCAGCGGCTGTATTTTGTTTGTACGTCCACTGGTGTTACACCGTTTCTAAGTATGTTTGAGCGACTTGCAGATACGCGATATTCTGGTGAGGTACGTTTGTTATTTGGTGTAAGGAGTAAAAAAGATGTGTTTGCATTGGCTGAACTTGGAGCGGTTAAGTCCAGATTAGCAAACTTTAACTATACCATATGCTTATCACAGGATAAAGTTGACGCTTCGCCATATGTTTATGGTAGGGTAACGGATAGGTTAAGAGCCGTTTCTGATGAGCAACTTAAGGCGCCTCAATTTTATCTTTGTGGCAACCCAAACATGATTAAGGATGCAATTAATATATTAACTGGTAGGGGAGTGTTAGAAAGCGCAATCTTCCACGAAAAATTTGTTTAATGATGGACTGCACCCGCCTCTGGTGGGCGATATAGGGATCGAACCTATGACCTCTTGGATGTAAACCAAGCGCTCTAACCAGCTGAGCTAATCGCCCTTACGCTTTCGGTATTATACCCTAGCCGAGGGCTACAAGAACAGCTCCAATTACGATAATAACAGCGCCGAGAGCGGCCTTTAGGGATAGTTTTTCCCCCAGAATGAGAAATGCCAGTATAAGTGTGAAAATAACACTTAATCGGTCAATTGGCACTATTTGCGAAGCTTTACCGTTTTTCAGCGCTAAAAAGTAAAAAAGCCAGGAGGCGGCGCCGGCTAGTCCACTTAGCACAACAAAAAGCATAGGAATTGGTTGGGAGATAATTTGTTTGACTTGCAGGTATTTACCCTGAACAAGCACTAAACCTATTAGAAATACTGCCATTACAACGGCGCGGATAGCGGTTGCGGTGTTTGAGTCAATATCTTTTAGCCCGATTTTGCCAAATACGGCAACCAACGAAGCAAAAAAGGCGGATAAAAGCGCGTATATAAGCCAGCCGGTTTGCATTTTTCTACTTTAGCATAAAGAGAGTCTACTTTAGCATATTCCAACGGTTTTCTTTAGTGTTGCTAACTCTTCGGAGGTTAAGTGTCTATACTCGCCGGGCTTTAGTTTGCCTATATTTAAGGGCCCAAAATCTGTTCGCACCAAGCGCACAACGGTGAGTTGAACCGCCTTGCACATTTCTCTTATTTGTCTTTTGAGTCCTTGATATAAGGTAATCGTAAACTCGTGTTCAGAGATTTTCCGCTTGGGTGTTGTTCTAGCTTTGGTGGGGAGGGTGGGAGTCGGACCCACATAGCCGGTTTTTCAGACCGGTGCCGTGACCACCTTGGCTACCGCCCCATGTGCTTGTAGGAATTATACAGTATAATTCACGTACTTGATGTATTATTAAATTGACCTATGAGGCTTAAACTTTTATTGATAGTTGTTGTCGCTGTTCTCATGTCCGCTGTTTTGGTAATTTATCGCAGAAACCTTAATTCCAAGGGCATCGCTTTGGATAGTTGCCTTGCACAATTAACCAATCAAAAACCGGTTAAAATCGAATATCCTAAGCCAAACGTTAAGGATTTGATTATGGAGAAATCTGTCTCTGGTGGACGGTTTGCCGCTTATAAGCTGTCTGGTGATTCTAGGGACGATTTATATTACGGCGTGTTTGCTGTTGTTCTTGAAGCAGGCTCATATCAACCAACCATATTTTCAACCAAAACACCGGCTTACACAGAAGATGGGTTATTTGACATCGTCAACAACGAGCTGTGGGTGGTTAATTCGCAAATGTCTAGAATCGATATTTATACCTTTCATACAGAGAAAAGAGAGCCCAACGTTACAAATTTAAGTTCCATAACTTACAAGAGATCAGTTTCCTTGCCTAAATACCGACTGGGAGAACTTTACCATTTAAGCTGTTCCGCGGGGATTTGTGATGTATTTACCGCTTATCATTTGGAGAGCGGTTGCCAGATGAAGTTGAATGTTAAAACCGAAGTATTTTCCAACATCGTGTGTAGCAGTATGGGTGGGTCGTTTATACCTAAACCTTTGTAAATTCTGGTAGCGCAATGTCGAGAGACGAGTAGGGAGTAGAATCTGTTTATGACTTATAGTGATGCAGTAGGTATAGTAGATCTTTTGCTTTCTGTGTTAACGATTTCCTTTGCTTTGTATCTTTATTTCAAGGATCCATTAAAAAGATGGCGGTTTTTAGGCTACCGGACAACAATTATTATGGCAATCTTTGATCCGGCTACTAAGGATGTTTTGCTGGTTAACCACGAGTTTGGCGGCTGGCAGCTAATTCAAAGCGGTTTGGTGGGTGATGACATTTTGGCCCAATTGAGTAGGGGTATACCTCGTGAGATCAACGTTAGCGCCGACCACTTTGATCTGCGATTTGTGCGAACGCTTGGAACAGTTAGAAATAATCGAACGGAGGTAGTAAAAAAGAGCACAATAGGCTATGTATCACTTTTTAACTCTGCGAGGGGCAAGGGCTATATTGCCGCATATATCTCATGTAACCGAAAGGACGTTGAAGAGCATATGACACCCGGTTTTTCTATTTTGGAAGCTCAGTTTGTACCTACGCCCAAAGTAATGGAAACAATTTTCTCCTCCGGCTATTTTAGTAGTCATGACTATAAACGCGGTATGTACGCGCAAATAATCGACGATATTACTAACTACGTTGAGACTAGAACACGCACAGTTGAAAGGTTAACAAGAAAAAGCTTCTATCAACATCAACATTAACATTCTGTTCTGATGTAATAACGCGCGTAATCAAATTTGATTGATGTAATCAAGATATGTCAGAAGGCTAAACTCCGTTTACAGGCTCACATTGATAATCATATGTATTATGGTTTTAAGGTGTGGCAGCAAGCTCTTCCTACAAAGAGGCTCTTTTGTCTGAGCCATAGCTATCTGGGCGCCAAAAATCCAACTCTGGAGCGAGAGACGGGGATCGAACCCGCGACCTCTTCCTTGGCAAGGAAGCATTCTACCACTGAACTACTCTCGCGAACGTTGTCAAACAGCCAAGAGAGGTGAGCGAGCGAAGCGAGCTCACACTCTCGCAAACGTTGTCAAACAGCCATATTTATAGCACACCTAACCAACTTTTAATAGTTCCGCATGCGGCATTTTGATCTTTTTAGGAGCTAAAACTCCCGCCGCAATGGCAACACATGCCAGCAACAGCCCCATGGCCATAAATGTATTTAGTTGACCAAATTTAAAGGATATAAACCCGGCAAGGATTGGTCCAATAACGTAGCCGATACTGGAGGAAGCCTGCTCAAGTCCAATAAAGTCGGTATCGTAGCTGCCAAGTCGCAAAACATAATCCTCAAATGCCGAATAGATGGCCGGAAAAACAATAGAAATGCAAACGGCATACAAGAACACAAAAATAAGTATTGGCACCATGTTGGTTTGGTGAAAAAGACCAAAACTGATTAAAAACAGCGAGCCAATGGCGGAAACAGCTATTGCTGTGGTCTTTTTTCCTATTCTAGAAGTAATAACTGCTGATACGGGAGATAGCAAAAGTGCGGGAACTACATACAAAGGGATAAAAAGTCTGGCTATAGGTGTACCAACCCCCACTCTCTCGGAAAAAATTACCCCGGTAGTCCAAAAACAGGCATCAATAATAACTAGAGTCAAATTAAGCAGCCAAATAGGATACAGCCGCTTTAGGATAACGAGCCATATCTTAAGCTCATGATACTTAGTCATACTGGTTTTAACTTCGGACTGTATATGTAGATGCGACTTTTTATTGGCGTACAAAAAAGCAAAAATCAGCGCCAACACCGCCAAAACACCTAAACTAAAATATATTGGCAGTTTAAGGTTTTGAACGATCAAATAGCCGGAAAGAAGCGGGCCAAGCGTATACAGCAGGGATTTTAAGGCCGTAATAATAGACCATGACGTTGTGTACATATTGCTGGCCACTCTAGCTTTTAAGAACTTGTAGTTGGCAAAAGCCAGTGTTTCATAGTAAATACCCCACGCCGCCATGGACAGGAGAATTAAATATCTAAATTCAAAGGCCAGTCGCAGACTAATGGAGAATACCAGAGCGAAGATTAAAGTTAGCGAGATAAAGGATTTATAATCTTTATGGCCCATAAGCTTTTTGCTCAAAAAGTCAAACAGGAAACCGGCTACGGAGGACAAAGCTATAATCAAGCCCACAATAAACTCGTTACCAAATAAACTGTCAACATACACGGGCACCGCGTAGGAAAGTATGGCGTCGGAAAGCATAAAGAAGATGGTAATAGAGACAAGGGGGGAGATTTGCGAGACCTCTCTAAGGTTATACGGTTGAAATCTTACAAGACTGAATAGTCTAGGCAGGTATGTAGACATTGTTGTTGGAGGGCTGCGCCCGCCCGTGGTGGGCGGGACAGGAATTGAACCTGCATGGATTTCTCCACTACGTCCTTAGCGTAGCGCGTATGCCATTCCGCCACCCGCCCTTACTGGTGGGATTATACAATATTTAGTTAAGCGAGTTTAGATATTCCGCCAAGCTGCCGGTACCTGCGGCCCCGGGTTTTACTCGCGGTATTGCTAATAAATTGTCTGTGCTTAGTATCCAACCGGGATCTAGGGTAACGCCGTATGTGTACCCGGCGTTCTTAACAATCTGTTGAATGGTTGCGTTATATGCGCCATAAGGGTAGCAAAAGCTAACCGCTGTAACGCCATAGTCTGTTTTTAGCTTTTCTCTGTCAGTTTCTACTGTAGTTGTGGCTAATGCTTTTTCTACCTGCACCAGATTTAAGTGCGAGTAGCCGTGCCCGCCAAGCTCCACTATGCCGCTTTTGGCAAGTTCCAGAACTTGGGGTTTTGTCATGTAATTTGGTTGGTTTATAAGGCCGGAATTGATAAATACCGTAGACTTAACGTTGTATTTTTTGAGTATGGGAAAAGCATCGGTGTAGAAATCGCCATAGCCATCGTCAAATGTTAGTACCACAGCTTTAGCTGCTTTGCTTGCAGTCAACACATCCGAAATGTCCCGTACAAAGTAAAAAGTGTAGCCGTCTTCCACAAGAGATTTTATGTGACTTTCAAAAGTAGCCGGGGTTATTGCAAGGCTTCTCCTAATAAAATCGTCCTTGTTCTGCACAACCTCTACATAATGATACACAAGAACGGGGATTTTTGCTTTTGCCGGAGCGGCTGGAGGCAGTATCGGTTTAGCCACTTCTGTTTTAGTAAAAAACGGCAGTTCCAACCTGATTCCATTTCTAGTTCGCATGTAGACAAAAGAAGCGGTTAGCCCAACAAGGATAAGGAAGATAGGATAGATTATATTTGACTTTGAATCTAGCGATGGCATAGCTGGTGCCGGAGGCGGGATTTGAACCCGCACTTCCTTGCGGAAACTGCCTCCTGAAGACAGCGAGTCTGCCATTTCTCCACTCCGGCTTTTGGTAGTAGTATAGCAAAATGGAGTGGTTCAGGCGTTTTTGGTTTCTGATAGTGCCTCGAGTATCTTTGCACAAGAAACTTTGGGATTGGCGGTATCAAATTTGACAGTTTTCCAGCCCAGTTTTTCGGCTGGAGCGAGATATTCGCTTTTGTTGTCGATAAATAAAATGGCGTTGGAGTTCAAACCTGTTGTCTGTTCCACCAGCGCGTAAATACCTTCATTTGGTTTTTCCATACCCAGATCACACGATAGGAATTTGTAGCTGTAGTTGACGTTTGGCAGCAGTCCTTGTTTAAGCATCATTGGTACCATGCCTTTGTAGATGTTTGATAATAGACTTACTTGGTAGACGTTTGCGAGATCGTGTACAAGATTGTAGGTCTCCTCAATCTTTCTAAAATCGTTTACCCAAGATGTAAGCAGGTCATAGTTGGGATCTGCGTGAAGATTATTTTCCTGCATACATAGTTGATACAAATCTCGAACGGAGATTCTTCCTTGCGCCACTTCACGCTCATATTTGTCTAAAGTATTGTCTAAAACACCTTTGGTTATGTGTACATCACGCTCAGCCGAAGTAAAAACCTGGGAATAGTCTATTAAAACCCCGCCGATGTCAAAAAGTACTAGCTTTACGTCCATGAAAATTAGTCAAACTTAAAACTGTCGGCCATCGTTTGATCTTGGCATTTGTCTTGGGTTGGGTAGGGGAAGTTACACGCCTGACCTAAGTTCCAGGCTGCAACTACGTTTGTTTGCGGGTTGTATCGGATAGTGTACATGTAATTTACAAAACAGTTTTTAGTTTCATCTGTGGAAATGCCCGCTATAGCAACAGCAGTATAGTTGCCCATGTCGGTTTTGCTGCCTAACTTGCAGTCTGTACCGTAATTATCCTGAATAAACTTTTCTAACCCCGCATCTCCGTCTACAACATTTGCAAAAATCACCAGAAGCGGAGACATGTAGCTGGTTTTATCGGCAGTGGTCACGGTGGTTATGTCAATATTGGTTTTGTCACAAGCGGTGTAATAGTGCCTGCCGGCATCAACAGTCTCACCAGTCAATTTGTAATAATACTGGGCTGTTACATAAGCGCTTTCATCTGCCTCAAGTATCTGCAGTGGGACTGATTTGAAGACAGGTCTATATGAATGATCGCCGTTTTTTGTTGAGTACTCGCAATCACCGGCAAAACTGACCGCGTTTTTAGGAAATTCCATAGCGTAGCCAAATTTAGTGTTTTTATATAGAACCCATTCCGAATCTAGTGGGGTTATTACAGACTTTTGATCGGACTGGGGTTCCGGTTCGCCGTTTGTAGGTTCCTCTGCGTCATCCACTTGGATATTACTGGCCTTTGGCTCGGTAATAGGTGGGGCTTGTGGTGCACTTCGCACAACAAGAACATAGTAAAGCGCACCAATGGCCACGATTAAAGAGGAAGCAGTTAGTATCATTATCCAAATTGGCGGCGGGGAAGCTTTTGGACTGGAAGTAGATGTTTCCATAGCCAAATTAAAGCATGGTGGGGGAAGAAGTCAACAATCAATCATTTAACACTTTTATGAAGGCTTTCGCTTGGGTTACACGAAGTTGTAGTTTGTTCGTTGTTGCAATGGCAAGAGCCTCTTTACCGCATTTTCTGGCTTTAGTTGAGTTGTGTAGATTATAGTAGATGAGTCCTTTAGTGAGTAAAATACTTACTTTCCAGATTGATCGGTGCGGTTCTCTTTCTTTTTCCCAACCTTGCTCCATTAATTCTATGGCCCGACCGTTGGGTTTGTTCATAATATTAGATGCCAATGGTGAGGGCGGAGGGACTCGAACCCTCGACAAAAGGATTAAGAGTCCTCTGCTCTACCACTGAGCTACGCCCCCTCAAAGGACCTGTAAATTATCAGCAACTACCAGCTTACGCAAGCGGTTTACTGTGTGACGCTGCGCATCAGCCGATGAGTACATCTAAATTCTCGCACAACGAGCTACTTATTCTAGCTTATATCTGTTAGCCTACGGTGGCAATTCTACGCTCGAATTATAACCTTAAACCCCCTCTTTTGGAAATATTGCCGGCTTCACCTGTTCTTGTATATAATTGGCAAGTGCTGCAAGTAATTCTCTCCGTTACGGCAATAAGTTTAATACCCGTTCTGGTTGGGCTTTTGTCATCGTCAATCCCTGCAGTTAAAACAAAGTTGCTACCTTTTTTTGTGAGCTTT
>LCJU01000051.1 GCA_000994815.1 candidate division WWE3 bacterium GW2011_GWC2_44_9
CTCAAATTTACCCTTATGCTGTTTAACGGCAGAGGTAAAGGCTCCCTTTTCGTGACCAAAAAGTTCACTCTCGATCAACTCGCCGGGAATAGCAGCACAGTTTACCTCTACAAACGGCATAGTATTTCTGGAACTTTTTTCATGAAGCCATCTGGCTACCAACTCCTTACCTGTTCCATTGGAGCCGGTTATGAGAACTCTTGCTTCAGTTGGAGCAACTCTGTCTATCATATCTTTAATTCTGGATATGGCAGGTGAAACCCCTACTATTTCCGGAATTTTTGAAACTCTCTTTTTAAGAATTTTTGTCTCTTTTACGAGGTTGGTCCTGTCTGTGGCATTTCTCAGAGTAATGAGAATTCTGTTAAGATCAAGTGGCTTTTGAATAAAGTCAAAGGCACCTTTTTTGATACACTCAACGGCAGAGTCAATAGATCCGTGGCCGGATATCATAATAACCGAAGACTCTACATTTGATTCGCTTAACTTGTCTAGAAGTTCCATGCCATCCATATTTGGCATTTTTATATCAGAAAAGATAACGTCAAAACTCTCTGCCGTGGCCATTGCCAAACCCTCTACTCCATCTGCCGCCAGAGATATTTCGTGACCTTCAAATTCAAGAATCTCCTTAAGAGTATTCCTGATAGATTTTTCATCGTCAATAATCAGAACTTTCATACTGTAATTCCTTTTCCAATATTAGCTAAAGTGAAGCATATAACCCTCTTTAAGAGAATATGATGACTGATAAAGCTCTTTAATATCAATTTTTTTGATGATATACTCTACAAAAATACTGCCTAAAACCATATAATCTACCCTCATCGGAGACATTCTCTTCATATTGCGCCTCTCTGCAGATGTAGATTTGATGAGAATATCATTCAGATCAAAGAATTTGTCCAGTGGGAGTTCCAGAGCAGGTAGTGTTTCGTCATCCTCGGGCCAGATTAACTCCCTGAGTGTATCAAACGATCCGGAGCAGCCAATCATAAATGTTGGTTTATAAATCTTTATCTGGTCAAACAGCGGTTGTAGTGATTTGTCCAGATAATTTTTATAGGCTCTGATTTCATCTTCTGAAATGGGATCAGAGGGTGATATTATCTCTTTCATTCTTACCACACCAAGAGGAAAACTCTCTTTCCAGTATATTTTATCTTTGTCGGCAATAATTCGGTCGGCCCTGCCTAAATCCTCAACTTTGGCTGAATCCAGCTTTCTACCCAATTCTTCGGAAATAACATTGGCGCCGGTTAGGGCGGCGATGTCGGAAAGCATAGCTTTCCTTCTGTCGCCAAACCCCGGGGCTTTTACAGCAAGCGCATTAAATGTGCCTCTAAGCTTGTTGACCACCAAAGTGGCTAATGCTTCGCCTTCAATATCATCGGCAATAATTACCAGATTTTTGGACACTTTCACGAAATTCTCAAGCATTGGCAGCAGATCCTGAATGCTGGTGATTTTTGTGTCGGTGATCAAGATATATGGACTTTCAATTTCTGCCACCATTTTGTCCGGATTGGTAACAAAGTAGGTTGAGGCAAAGCCCTTATCAAACTGCATGCCCTCTTTATACTCAAGCTCCATTTGCAGACCTTTGGATTCTTCCACGGTAATAACCCCGTCTTTGCCGACTTTTTCCATAGTTTCGGCTATCAAGGTGCCTATTTCTTTATTTTGTGCGGAGATGGTGGCAATTTGCGCCTTTTCTTCCTTAGTGGAGATGTCTTTCTTGAGCTTCTCGATTTCCTTAACTACCGCTTCCAACCCTTTTTCCAAGCCGCCCCGCAACATCATGGGGTTGGCGCCGGCTGAAATGTTCCGCAAACCTTCTTCCACTATTGCCTGTGCCAATACCGTTGCGGTGGTTGTACCATCGCCTGCGGTATCATTGGTTTTTTCTGCGGCCTGCCTAACAAGTTGTGCGCCCATGTTTTCAAACTTATCTGTAAGTTCAATTTCTTTAGCTACGGTAACGCCATCGTGTACAACTTGGGCTGCACCCCAGGACTTGTCCAGCGCCACATTTCGGCCCTTTGGCCCTAGTGTTGTTGCCACTGCCTTGGACAACTTATTAATGCCGTCCATGAGCTTTTTGCGTGCCTGATCACCATAAATAATTTGTTTTGCTGCCATAATGCCTCCTTAGCCTTCTATAACGGCAAGAATATCCTCTTCTTTGACCAGAAGATACTCTTTTCC
Source organism: candidate division WWE3 bacterium GW2011_GWC2_44_9 (assembly GCA_000994815.1). Lineage (GTDB taxonomy): Bacteria > Patescibacteriota > WWE3 > UBA101185 > UBA10185 > UBA10185. Next base: position 2,209 of record LCJU01000051.1, read on the forward strand.
GCCAACTTTAAGTTCTGTGCCTCCCCATTTTTTGTAAATGACTCGGGAGTTGATGTCAATTTTTATTGGTACTACTTTACCGTTTTCATCGGTTTTGCCCGGTCCCTTTGCTAAAACTTTACCCTCTTGGGGTTTTTCCTTTGAAGTGTCCGGAAGGACTATTCCGGAGGGTAGAGTGGTTTCTTTCTCCGCCGGCTCTATAAGAAGATAATCGGCAAGAGGTTTGACTTTTGATACTTCTGCCATATGCCTCCTTTAAATTTAAGTTATAAAAACTAAGCGTGAATTTTTTAGCACACTAAGGGGGAGAGTGTCAATACCCTGCATTTTATAATTCGAGCACTCGCTATGCGAGAATTTAGATGTACTCATCGGCTGATGCGCAGCGTCACACAGCAAACCACCTGCGTAAGCTGGTGGTTGTTGATTTCCTCTTCCAATTCGCATGTTTTTTTGGAGTTTTCAACTCCATTTTGCAAACTTATTGTAACTACAAGGTAAAATGGAGGCCTGAGCCGGAATCGAACCGGCGTATAGGGGTTTTGCAGACCCCTGCCTTACCACTTGGCTATCAGGCCATGTATTGCGGAAAACAACAGCTAATTATTAATAGCGCTGTCAACGTTGATATTTTAGCATTAAAATGGTATTTTTTGGACATGGCAGATAGAGTTTCTACGATCTTTACTCCCGTTAACCAAAAATATTATTCAGGTTCGGCGGTTTCTTCTGCGGGCCAGAAGAAAAAGAATATATTTGCTTTTGTACTAACCGCGGTAGGCGTGGTTTTAACCTGCTACTTTGGCTATTTATTGGTGAATAGATTCTTTTTTCCGTCTGCAAAACCCTACTTGGACGCTGATGTCTACTACGGAAAAGCTAAGGTAAGTGTTAATGGTGTGGAGGCAGGGGAAACGCCCTTAGAAAACTATGTAGTTAAAAAAGGCTCCGGAACGGTTAGATTTGAAGGTGACGCCGGGGTGGCTTATGAAACCACAGTACCTTTTGAAGCCGGATACCCAAGCCTGGTAAAAAGAGATTTAGGAGTTGACGAGGTGTTTTCCAGCGGTTTCAGCCTGTGGTACGAAAAATCCGATACCGGCAATGTGCTAAGCGTGATATCCGAGCCGTCAGACGCCTTGGTTTTTATTGACGGTTCAGAAGTGGGCAAAACACCGTTTGCTTCGGACAAGCTTACCGACGGGGCCTACGAATTAAGAATTGAAAAAGCAAACTACGAACCCCAAAATTTTAGGCTGTCAGTATTTAAGGACCAAAAAGTTAACGTGGCATTTAAACTTTTTCCCTTACCCGCGCCGGCAAGTGTAAAGCTCATGACCGGCTCAACTAACATATACGATGTAAATTCAGCCGATAGCATTATAACCGCCAATCCCCAGCAGTGGGCAAAAGCCCTTGTGTACTGGAATAAAACCCGAGGTATCAACATAATGGGTTACGGTATAAATCGTGACTTTGTTTTTAAGTATGTCTTGGACTTTGCCGGCAACTTTTATGACACCGATGCGAGTGCAGTTGACCCTGAAAAGGTTGTTTTGGCTGACGGCAAGATTGCCTATCTTAGAAAAGAGGCAGATGTCGAAGGTGTTAGCGCACAGGCAAAGGAGAGCTTGGCAAAAATTGGTACCGGAGCGGGGCTTGGCAAGTCGGTTAAAGTTATTACCACCCCAACCGGTTGGCTAAGGGTTAGAAGCACAGCGAGCTTAAACGGCACCGAAGTTGGCAGACTTAGTGTAGGAGATATTGTTACAGTAATTGAGGAAAGCGCCGGCTGGGTGAAAATAAAAAGCGCCTCCGGTTTGGAAGGCTGGGCTTCGGCTGACTATCTCCAATCACTTTAAATACCATTCAAGCAGATCAGGCCTTAGCGTTTTGATTTGTTCTACTGATTTGCCATAGTCGTCTTGCAAACCCAGCAGCTTTTGATACTTGGCAAGCTCTGTCGCAACGCCTACGTCATTTGGATACATGTTTAGAACCTGACGAAAGTAGTTTTGAGCAAGGCCTTTGTAATAGTCGTCCGAATTGTAGTCCACCGTTCCCGCTTGTGTATCAATAGTTAAGTTAGTGATGGCAAGCAGATAGTACAGGGGAATCAGGCCTCTAGTGTTTGCTGGGTTTTCGGCGTTTAGTTCTTGGGCTTTAACTAAGTCAGCATACACCAATTTTTTTAGTTCCTGCAGTTTAAGATTATCAAACTGCACTGCGTATACAAGGAGGGCTTTCGCCCTTAATCGGTAATAATATTGCTCCCGGGTATTGAGCGTAATGGCGGCGCTTGCCAGTTGTAGGGCCTTGGCTGGGTCGCCCGCTTCAAACGCTTTGATCGAGCTTTTAGCGTATACATCCGCCGCAAAGTTTTTAGCACCTATGGTACTTATCAATATGACTATAAAGATACCAACAGCCACGAACACCTTGGTGGTAATCGGGTTGGTTTTTGGCGCTTGTGTATTGGTAGTGTTTACCTCCAGTAAAGCTAAAAAAAGCCAAAACAGCAGGGTTGTGCTTATTGTAGGCCAGCCAAATAGGTTGGTTACATATAGCCCAATCAAGGAGGGAGTGAACACACGGTGTTTGACCAGGATGGTGTTGAGTACAAGTATCAAATATAAAGCCAGGCCAATGATGCCGTTCTGCGCTAATAGTTCCAGATAGTAATTGTGCGGTTTGTTAAGAATATAGTTCCATTCCGACGAGTAATTTAGCTCTTTTGGCCGATAGTTCTGAAAAACATATGGAAATGTTTCGGGCCCCGTGCCTACAAGTAGGTTTTTTACCGACGAGGTGGAGATAGCTATAGTGCCCTGCCAAATTTTTTTTCGGATAAAGCCGCTGTCAGAGACTTGGTATGTTTGAGATCCGGGTTTTATCTCCTTGGGCTGGTTCGTTGGCGCAGTTGTTACCGCGCTTTTGGGTGCGATAGTTAGTTCGGTGATAAAATCTACAACTTTTGGGCCGAAGATGCCCGGATTTAGAACTGCAAAGGCTACGCAAATGATCGTGGACGGGAGCAAGAATTTAAGATTTGGTCTAATTAGCGGAGTATTTAGTCCGAGCAAGCCTATTGTCGCTGCGGCAAGGCCGAGAAGACCAGAAAGCGAGTAGGCGTACCAAAAACCAAAGAAGTTAACTATAGCTAAAGCGAAAAAAACGTATTTTAAAGTCTTTACCTTTGTTTCCATGGCCAGGTACACAAGCAGGGGCATAATCATACTGACATAGGCCGCATACCAGTTAGGCTGGCCGAAGGTGGAGAAAGCCCTTACGGTTGTATCGACTGCCCAACTACCCCCATGGCCAAAATGCTGTAAAACGGCCAGGACAGCAATTGGTACAGAGCCGGCCGCAATCATGTATAGTAGCCGGCGCTGTAGGACTTCTTTGTCGGTTATATTTAAGAGTAGACGGAAAGCGAGAAAGATACCAAAAAACACTATAGTTGCAATAAGCCCGCCGTTAAATCTAGAATAGTAGCCCCAAAGCGCTGTGTTTGGATACCGGGAGAGGATAGTAGATACCACATTACTCGTTACAAAAAGCGTGGCACCTATACTCAAAAGGGATTTGGTCCAAACAGCCGGCCAGCGCCTGTAGGCCAGCACAGTACAAACACTAAACAAACTGCCGACAAGATAAACAAAATGCGTTTTGGGGAATTCAAACAGCTCAACTGTGATATAGCCAGAGATTAGCGGCGTGAAAAAAGCCAGAATATAGAGCAATAACGTTGACATGCGTTTTCCCATTGCCTATTATAATAATGTATTCCTGCCTATGTTTTCAAAATTGTTAGTTAAACTAATTGACGAGGCGATAGTTCCAGCTATCTATTTGATTACCGCTAGGGTTGTGTCTTTGGTATTTATTGCCCATCTATTCAACATCCGCGTGAGCTTGGGTAGCCAGGGTTTTGTTTACAACTCGCAAGCAGATTACATGCTGGTGAATTCATACTCCTTACTTTTTATGATTGGGGCGCTATGTATTGGACTTGCGCATATAGTTGTGAAATCGGTGGTGTTTCACGACACCCATATAACCCCGCCACTTGCGGCAAAACTCTTTTCGGCCAAAGCTCAACACTTGATTCAGGATTCCTTTCATCTGTATTCTCAAGGGGTTATTTGGATGTCGTATTTGTACTTTTTAACTATAGGGGCTTGGGTTATGAGCATGTTTGACATACTATATACGTGGGTTGTTTATGTGGCTTTTGGTCTTGCCGTTTTGTTTAGTTACGTGTTTATTGTTGACGTTAGTGATAAAAAATGAAGCAGGGTAAACTTGACTATTTGGAAATAAAATTTGCGGCGGATATCCTGCTTTTGCTACTGCTTCTTGCGCTTTTAGCTCTGCCCGTTGCTTCATTGGGTATTTCGGGCGTAATAGACTTGGTGGATCCCGAGGTTGCCGGAACAAGCATTACCAACACCAATTATTAAAGAAAAGTTGGTAAACCCCCTTGCATCAGGTAGATAATAAAAAAAGCAGAAGTCAGCCAAACGGCTATTGTTAGCATTATAGGTTTATCTGAAAGCAAAACCCTTTCTGGCGATTCGGCATCCTTTTTTTCGTAGATTACGTATAGATATCTTGCAACGCCGTAAATAACCATAGGAATAGTAACCATCATCCACTTTGGTGTAGAGAAAATGGAAGGTAGCAAACTAATAAAATTGCCTTTTACTTCTTGCGCAGGGGCTTGAAAGGTAAAAAGCGCGTATGTAACTAGGCAGAAACTTGAGGAAATGGAAATCATGGAATCCAGCAGACTGTCTGGGTAATGCCGCAGGGTGGCGCGTGTTTCTGCTAAAGTCTCCTTGCCCTGAAACTCCGCTAGAATAGTTTTTTCTGACCGTCTTTTACCAAAAGCAAGTAGGAGAGAGAGGCCTATGGTGGTTAGCAGAAGCCACGAGGAAATAGAGCTGTACGAGGCGATGCCCCCGGCCAGTACTCGAATAATAAAGCCCGTAGCCACAATCAAGGAGTCTAAAATAATAACGTGCCTAAAATAAAAAGAATAGCAAATCTGCATCAACAGATAAACAATGCACATGACGGTAAAATAAGTTCCAATTGCGTTATAGCCTGTAATTAGACCGGAGCCAGCCAAAGCTACCGCCACAACTGCGGCCAGACCTTTAGACAATTTGCCGCTGGGGATAGGCCGATTCTTTTTGATGGGGTGTTTCTTATCTTTTTCCTCGTCTACAATGTCGTTCATAAAATAAGTGGCGGACGACAACATGCAGAAAGTGACAAAGGCCCAGACTGCGAGTGTAAAGTTTTTTGGTTCAAATAGTAGTCCAGCAAAAAAAGCCGGCGCAAAAACAGTGAGATTTTTTGACCACTGTCTTGGTCTGGCTGTTCGAATAAGCTGATATACTAGGTTGACCACGCTCTAATTCTATCAGGATGCTATAATTAAATCTATGCTTCTAACACCGCATACGCTGGTAGGTGTTGCTATAGCCAGGGTGGTGCCTAACCCTTTGCTTGCGGTTCCGCTTGCCTTGGTTATGCACTTTTTGGGCGACAAAGTACCGCATTGGGATTTTTACTCCTTTACCACCAGAGACCAGCGGCTCAAAGGCTGGCGACCTATTGCTGTGTTGGCCGATTTTGGCTTAGGCATTGCCGTTGGTGTGTTTTTTACTTTATACGCTTTGTGGGTAAGAAATGATTCTTCGTTGGCCATTAGCACCCTGCTTTGCGGCATTGCCTCCGTACTGCCTGATGCTTTGGAGACCCCGCATATTTATACGGAAAAAAAGATTAAGTGGATTGAAAAACTTACTACCATCCAAAAAATAATGCAGACTCAAGCCCCCTTGCCTTGGGGAGTAATCACGCAGATTGTAGTTGGTCTTGTTTCTCTGGCAATTGTTCTTTAATCGCAGTTTTTTCTTTACCAGCGGATAGTATATTTAGAGCGATGATACCCACGCTTACTAGGCCTCCCGAGATCAAGGTTACCGGCACAGCGGATTTTTCTGCTGTAATGAGTCCGACAGTTCCAAAAATTAGGGTGGAAGCCCAATAGAACAGAGCGATTCTTTTAACGCTCCAGCCCCTTGCCATGAGCAGATGATGCAAGTGTTTTCTGTCACCCTTGAGCGGGTTTTTGCCTTGTAGGACCCTGCGGGCAACGGTTATGGTGCCATCTAGGAATGGGATCATAATAATCATTATGGCAGTGGCGACCTTTGCTCTAGACATAATAGAGATCGCCGAAATAAGAAGTCCAACAGTTACCGCGCCAAACCCCCACATTACTTTAGACGGATGCCAGGTGTGCGGGATAAAGCCCAAGCAGATGCCGCCGGCAATAAATGCCATTTTGGCGGTGGTTATTTGTACAGGTTCGGTACCTACAAGCCGCAGGGCCAGAAGTCCAAGAATGATAAAGGCAATGCCGGAAATGCCGCCGAACTGACCATCGACGCCGTTTGACCAAGAGAGCATGTTCATGATGGCGAGTGTCCAGATAAGCGTGAACAGATAAGGCAGCGGCATAAAGACTTTGCCCAAAATGGTAACAGCAAAATCCGTAAGAAAAATACTGCCGTCAAACGGGTTGCTCACATACTGCGGTACAACACCAAACAGTATAATGATGAAAACCGGTAGCGGCAATAGGGCAACCAGCCGAACTATGGGATTTTCTAGTGCTTTGACTTTTGAGCCGGGATTGGCGTTTTGAAAATCGTCGATCAGGCCTATTAGCCCGCATAACAGCACGGCGGAGAGTATGGCCAAAGTTACACCATTTTTTGGTAGGAATAACAGGGCGAGAACTAGAAATAGCACGGCAAACAAAAACCCCCCACCTCGCGCCGACGGTTTAACCAAGATCATGCCGGGATGATGGTGTTTACTTGGGTCGGTAACCAAGTTGTGCTTAACCGCCCACAAAGTGAATTTTGGCAACACAAGGTACGAAGCGAGAAACCCTAGTATGCCCAAGCCCAAAAAGCCCCAGTCCTGATACGATATGTTGATGGAAAAGATGGTTTTGGAAAAGAAGGCTTCGGCAGACGCCATACTTACTATGCGGGCTGCAGAGGCAAGACTCACTAAATTGAGCAGGCCCGCGCTATACAAAAGTATTCTGGATAAGTAGGTAAAGTAGAACTTTTTCGCTAGGTAGGCAAGCACAATAGCAAGGGTTGTGTACAAAAAAGCCACCACCGGGATAATAAACAGCTTTTCCTTTGATGCCATAATGTCTACACCCCACAGTTTGGTGTACCACAGAGGGACGTAGTAATTGATGCGGTTAAAGCTTGCGGCAATTAATATGGTGCAGGCAACAAGTGGAGCAATAGCTAGCAGTCGGATATAGGAATCTTGATCTTTTAAGCCTCTACTAAGGTATTTATTGAGCCTGATAATAACCAAGTAGGTTGTTGCTTTAGCTTTTTCCGTTAGCCTTGTTATATGCATCAGTTTTAGCCCCTGGACATTTTGGGGGTGAAGTACAGATCTTTCATTTTTTTGCCAAACATCATTCTGGTTTGAGCGTCTAGGAATGGAAAGAACGAAAAAGTCAGCAGATTGATAACAACTAACGGACCCTCCAGCAGAAAAATGATTTTTCTA
>LCJU01000052.1 GCA_000994815.1 candidate division WWE3 bacterium GW2011_GWC2_44_9
AGTTAATTTTTATAAGTATTGACGACATTTTTAAAATCGACTACACTTCAATTGTAGACGATTTTAAAAATGTCGTCAATACTTATAAAAATTAACTAAAACAATATGCCAAAATTTAGCAGAACCCAAAAATTCACAAAAGCCAATATTGCCAATGTTCCCGAGAATAAGGCAATAATCTACAAAATAAAGAGCAAGAGTGGGGAAAATCTTTATACCGGAATTGCTGGACGCGGTCGTCCGCAAGACAGGTTGTTAGAACATAAGGAAATTAAAAAAGAGATGATTCCGGAGGGAACAAGATTTCAATATGCACAGGTTAAAACAAAAGATATAGCCAGCAAAATTGAAAAGTCAATTATAAAGAAAGAACAGCCGGAATTTAACGAGCAACATAAATAAATTTATGAACGATATTATATGTCCAAATTGTAAAAAAGCTTTCAAAGTTGATGAGGCTGGTTTTGCCGATATTCTTAAACAAGTTAGAGATCATAGATTTGAAGAAGAATTAATAGAGCGATTAAATATCGTAGAAAAAGAAAAAGAAAGTGCCGTCAAACTCGCCGAGGCAAATATTAAAAATGCCCTACAAGCAGACCTTGCAAAAAAAGAGACGGAGCTGGCCGAAATGAAATCAAGAATCAACAATGCAGAGCTTGAGAAAAAACTTTCCATTACCGAAGCGGTCAATAAAATTGAAAAAGAGCGCGACGAACTTGTCGGCGAGTTGAAAAGTAAAGATACCGAAAAACAGCTGCTTGAGACAGCGTTGAAAGAAAAATATGCCACCGAACTAAAGACCAAGAACGACATCATCAAGATGAAAGATGAGGAAATTGCCCTTCGCAAAGATTTGAAGGTCAAACTTTCAACAAAAATGGTGGGCGAACCACTCGAACAGCACTGTGAGACTTCAAAATGCCTATTTTGAAAAAGACAATGACGCAACAACCGGAAGCAAGGGTGATTACATATACCGCGAATCTGATGAAGCTGGGAATGAAATAATCTCTGTCATGTTTGAAATGAAAAATGAAGGCGACGAAACGGCCACTAAGAAAAAGAATGAAGACTTTTTACGCGAACTTGATAAAGACCGCGCCGAGAAAAAGTGCGAGTATGCCGTTCTCGTTACGCTTCTGGAAGCCGAAAATGAACTATACAACGCCGGTATTGTTGATGTTTCCCATAAATATCCCAAAATGTATGTAGTTCGCCCACAATTTTTTATTCCTATGATAACCCTGCTACGCAACGCGTCCATGAACTCGCTTAAATATAAAGCCGAGCTTTCCTTGGTAAGGAATCAAAATATTGATATTACGAATTTTGAAGATAATGTAAATAAATTTAAAGAAGGTTTTGCAAAAAATTACGATCTTGCTAGTCGTAAATTTAAGACCGCGATTGAAGAAATTGATAAAACGATAGATCGCCTTCAAAAAACCAAAGACGCACTTTTGTCATCTGAAAATAGCCTCCGATTAGCTAATAATAAAACAGAAGATTTGACAATCAAAAGACTAACGCGCGGGAATCCTACAATGACTGCTAAATTCGCAGAGCTTCCCGACACCGATAAAACAATATATAGATAGGCGGCGCCCCCCGCTTTGCGGGGCGCGAAATTCGGCGGCGGCGGGAAAGCGAGGGCGGGCAAAAATTATCAAAAGTCAGCGTCCGGATTTTCTCGGAAAAAAGTTCGGATTTCGTTCAAGACAGACAGCCAAAAAAGTTTATGGATAACATTCAAATCTCAAAAGGACAAAAAGATGATATTAATACGATAGTTGAAATCCATAAAAGATGTGTTGAGCAAACCAACTCCAAGGTATATGACAAAAAAGTGATTGCAAACTGGCTTAAAGAAATAAATCACGAAAATGTTTTGTCTCAATTCGAAAATTCAACCTGGGTCGTTGCGAAAATAGATGAGGCAATAATCGGGTTTGCGCAATATGGACTTGATGACGGAGTGCTGTATCAAATACAAGTGGGCCCAGCATATCAAGGAAAAGGTTATGGAAAATTAATCTACAAATATATAGAAAAGCAGTTTGTGGAAGCCGGAAAGTCAAAAATCTCCTTGAATGCGACTCTCAATGCTAAGGCTTTCTATACCAATCTGGGATTCAAAGACTTGGGAAACACATATTTTGGGAACATAGAGATGACAAAGATGGAAAAGCAGTTAGGGTTCTAGACCGACATGCTCAGCCATCAACTTTACTTGTTGTAACAACCTCATTGTGCTATACCCAGATAGTATTTAGAACCGGCGTATAATTGTTCAATGGGTACTATTAAAGTCCGCAAAGCAAAGATAAGCGATGCCCAAGATATAGCCTTGATCCACACTCATACATGGCAGTATGCCTATAGGGGACAACTACCAGATTCCTTTTTGGATAATATATCTGTAGAAAAACGGCTTAAGATGTGGTCCGAAACCTGTCAGATTCTAAAAGTCTCACAAGAGTCTTTGTGGCGACAGAGGACAATAAGGTTATTGGTTTTTGCGCGGTTTGCCCATGTAGGGATAGTGACTTAGGAAAAGAGTTTGGTGAGTTGGGAGGTATCTACGTGGATCAACATTATATGGGAAAAGGTGCAGGTACAAAATTACTTGAGTACGGATTGAAGGAACTAAAAAATATGGGTTACACAAAAGCTACTTTGTGGGTATTGGCATCGAACGCAAAAACAATTAAATGGTACGAATCTCGTGGATGGAGGGTCGAAGGGAAAACAAAAGTCGATAAAAGAGATACCTTTGAAATGAACGAAACTAGATATATTACTGATCTAAAATAGAAACCGGTATAAAAGTCCCAAGTAACTCCCAACTGGCTATCCACAAGGTGGCACTGTACGGTGCCAAAAAAGTTTTATCAGGCTCCACAAACTTCCCTTAGGTACGGCCTTCCACCCACAAAAAATAGCATCCACAACCGTTGTGGACCCACAAACTTGTTGTAATACCGGCCCAAAGTCCACAAAATGGCAAGGCAAAAAACCTACCCCACCACGCATTTTATGCTGGTATACCAACAAACTTGTGGGTTCACGCCACTTTCTTGCTTTTCGCTTCAGTCCTAATATACTAAAACCATGCCGGAATCGAGTAAAAGCGGGGCCGCGGAGAATAGGATGCGTGATGCCAAAGGCCACTTTGCTAAGTCATCGCCAACCACCAAGTTTTTAAATGGGCTTGTTTCCAGCAGTTCCAACGTCTCCAACGACCAAACCCTTGTAGATATCCATGTAAACAATCCCTTGCACAAAATTGTGGAGCTTTTGCAGGACATTAAAACGCAAAAAGCTTTTTCCTTCACTCTTAAAGGCTCGGTTGGGCTTGCGGGTATCGCGGTTGCTTTTGCGGTTGTGGGGATTTTTGGCAGCAACAAAATTCTTTGCGACAAGGGGGTCCAATCCGTTGCGGGTACGGTAAGGATTCTGCAGGTTGGCGAGCCCTCTTCTCAAAGTCAACCGCTACTAAACAGAATTAAAGCTCTTTTGGGTATTGCCACATTAAGTAAGGAAACGGGCAGCAAAAGGGTAATCTTAATTACCAACTCAAACACAATCCACCTTGTTTTTAGCCGCCAATCGGATGCTGCAGCTTACGCTAATCTTTCTGTTATCGCTACAGGGCAGTACAATACCTGCAATCAAGAGTTAACGGTTGCCGCCGGTGGTTTGGAACTAGCTTTTTAATTTACCGTTAATAAACCCTAACTGCTTGTCCACTTTCCCGCTCCAGCTGTTTTCTCGGGCTAGGGCTTTTCGTTTTTGGACTTTTTTGTTGGAATTTTCAGTTACCGCTTTCTTAAGGTTGCTAATGAATCAAACTCCTTAACCGAATTTAGCGTTATCAGTGTGGGCAGCCCGGCGGCCAAGCCTTCAAAATACTTTACCGGATGGCATCCGCGGGTGTAGTCGTTGATGTTATATGGAATAAAGTAAGCGTCAAAATAGTCAAAGTAGGCCGGTAAATCTTCCCACGGTTTTATGCCTAAAAAGTGAACATTAGCCATTGACTTTAGAGTAGCCAGATCCAAATCTGGGTCCGACACCTTTTCCGGACCAATCATAACAAAGTGATAGTCTGGATAGATTTTGGCACATTTTTCGATCAAACCGATATTATTTTTATAGGTATCTATAGCGCCGCTAAAGCCAATTCTCGGGTGAGGGATACTTTTCAAGTCAGCAGGCTCCGGCAGTTTTTGGGCGTGGTCAAATTTATCAATCGCCGCGGCATTTGGCAAGTAGTGCACATCGCCGCGCCACTTTTTTAATTTTTCCACCAAGCCCGGCGCGCTGGCAAATACCAAACCCACACTGTCGCAAAGCCATTTCTCTTGGGCAGTTACCCAGTCCGCTTTCTGCAGCCCGTTTTGGTTTAGCTTAATCTTTAGTTCATCGTCAACCCACTGCAGCCACGAAATAACTGAAGGGCTAACCTTCTTTCGACTCACATACTCGGGAAAGGCTGCATACTCGTCCACGCAATCGTAAACGCTTACTGTGTGCTGAACTTTGGCAACAAAGTCTCTAAGATCAGGAAAATCAAAGTGGTAAATGTACAAAACAACGGGCTCTTTGTCCGCGGCAAAGTTTTGCAAGAGCTTAGTTATAACTTTCAAATGTCTGTAGGTATTCACGCTGGAGAATGGCTTAAAGTTGAATAGATTTAGCGGCTTATACACCACCAGCCGGTCGCTCTTTTGATCGATGGGGGAGGCTATGCTTTTTAAAGCTTTAAACCGGAGAGGCGGGTCCACAAAAATAACTTTATGGCCTTTTTCCACCAGCTGTTTGGCCACATGCCATTTGTTAGTTTTCAGCTCAAAATCAAACTGCTGGTTTGACAGGATAATAAATACCATAGCTAAAGCATTATACTGCTGACTTTCGCTTAAGGGAAAAAGTTGGTATAGTTGTGGTTAGCATATGGTACCTGCAGCTATGCCTACAACCAGCAATGTGTTGCCACCGCCAACCGAAGTGTTGGACCCAAAACTTCAGGCTTGTGCGGACATAGTACCTTATATTGATAGGGCGTTAGTTAAAGCACATGTAGAAGGGCCAAGCGCCCGCAGGGGAATTAATAGCAACGGCACGGCCGAAAGGATACCTGAAGATGACATATACAATGCCCTAGCTAGGCAGACCGGGTATCTATAAGCAGCAT
>LCJU01000053.1 GCA_000994815.1 candidate division WWE3 bacterium GW2011_GWC2_44_9
AAATAAATGCGCAGGAAGTTTTAAAGCGGGAACTTGTTAAATTGGAAAAAAAGTTTGGCACCAAAGATTTCGGCTCAATATTTTTTAGCTCCGTAACAGATCCGTATGTGGGTTTGGAAGCGAAGTATAGGTTGACTAGAAAGTGTTTGGAAGTGTTAGCGGATTTTAACTATCAAGGGGCAATCGCCATCCAGACCAAGTCGCCTCTAGTAACACAAGATATTGACGTATTAAGGCGGTTAAAAAATGTTTCGGTTGGGTTCACAATTACTTCGTTAGAAGATAAAGTATCGCAGTTTTTGGAAGTTAAAGCCCCGCTTGTTAGTCAGAGAATTCAGGCGCTTGAGTTTTTGCATAAAGTGGGAATCTCCACCTACGCCTTTGTCGGTCCTATTTTGCCGTATTTTTTGCAAAACGAGCATGTACTACACGATCTGTTGGATGCATTACAGCGTGTGGGAGTGAAGGAAGTTTGGTTTGAGCATATAAATCTGAACCCAAAGATAAAAGCGAGGTTATACGCATACTTGGCAAAAACAGCGCCCCAGCTTATACCAATTTTCGACTCGGCAGATACAGCAGACTACAGAGTTAAGTTGGACAAATTAATAGTTGACGAAGTTGCCAAGCGCGGATTAAAACTAGGGCTTGGCAAGGTTATTCATCACCGGAGTTTACCAAGAAAAAAGGCGAACCTCTTTCAAGCCACATCTTGACGTTATTGATCCCTGGCAAACCACCTATCATTTGGATGGTTCCTTCCCATCCGTCCTTACATTAAAAACCTTTAACTAAAGTACTCGAAGACGCAATATCCCAGCCTACCAAGTCGTTACCAAATTTGCGCTTTAACTGATCGGAAGTCCTATTAAAGTACTGATCGTGAACCTCTTTGGTGCCGTCGCCCTTGTACGCAAACCCAATACCCAATTGATCCTTGCTCACTTTCCTAATGTACAGCTGCAGATAGTTTTCGTCCTCCGCCCAACCGTTTGCCACTTCCAGAAGATCCTTTTCCCCAACCCTCTCGTGAAACTTCCACAGCCCCAAGATCAGACTAGACTTTGGATCTAAATGCACGTTTTTATCCATTATTATCACCTCCTTTTGACCAACAAAAAAGCCGTGGTTGCCCACGGACTCCTTTACTTACATCAGCATTTGGACAGCTAAACTGCCCCTGAACTTGACTGAAAGAAAAGGAATGGAAAGGAACCATAGTAAGTATACCTTTTTCTCGTTGTTTGGGCAAACAATGTGGGCGAGTGCTGATAAGTGGATGTAAAACGATACTTGATGTGCGAGAGTTAGTTACTGCGGAAAGTTAGGCTTGGTAGACGTCTAGTAAAAACCTATAAAATTTAGTAAAACTAGAGCGAACCCACTAGCATCTCGCCCATGCATTAGTACAATCCACATATGGGTCTAGCAAAAGAAGACATGTTTAGCATAATCGCTTGTCGTAAAAGAATTCGGCCCCGTCGGACCAAAAAGACCATGATGTTTTTAAGTAAGTCCTATTTTACCGTCGCCACGCCTTCATGCCTCTATGCCTCCACATACCCCACCCACCACAATAACCCCACCGCATTTTGTTGCACCAGAACATAAATGTTATGATATGCACAATGCCACGGGGTAGAAAAAAGTCGTTAAAACTTAAAGTAAAAGGCGATACTGTCAAGTCCATTATAGGCGTATTCTTAATCTTCTTTGCCGCATTATCCTTTGTAGCTTTTATCCTGCCGGAATACACCCTTAACGGAAACATCAACAACGCCTACAGAAAGTTCTTTGGTTACGCTTCATACATAATCCCCACACTTTTCCTACTAACAGGTTTTCTCCTAGTCGGTTTTAGGTGGCGGGTCCTGCAAGCCAGAGTCTTTTTGGGCTTCCTGCTTATAAGCCTTTCCCTGCCCAGCATCCTGCATGTATTTTATTCCGAACAAGAAGCATACAAAATGGCTGTGCAAGGCTTTGGCGGCGGCCTTGTAGGTTACAAACTAGCAAATGGACTCGCTTCTGCCATAAGCAGCTACGGCGCATTCTTTGTCTTTGCCGCCGTCGTATTAGTCGGTCTCATGCTTATATCAGACATCTCTACCCAAAAAGTTATTGACCTTGTAGCCAAAATCACAGAAAAAATAAAAAGCATCAAACTTCCCCAGCTGCACATTAAGCTGCCCTCCGGCAATAAGCAGGTTCCAGATAGCATACGTATAGACGAAGAAACGCATAACGCCGAGCTGGCAGAAGATCAAATAGAAATTGTCCCCCCGCCATCGGAACCGGTAACGGGAATGGCAGAAACCGATGACAGCAAAATTGCGGAAATGTTGGAAGCCGGTGACGGCAAGCTAACCTCGCTAGCCGGCGCCCCCGCGCATGAAAACAGATTGCCGTACACCAATAAAGTATGGGACTACCCACCCAAAGACCTCCTAACCGACGCGCCAGAAATCACTTTTGACGAAAAAGAAATCAAACGCCGGCAAAAAACCATTGAAGACACCTTAAAAAGCTTTGGCATCAGCGTAAAAGAGGCGGGGTACAACGTGGGGCCAACAGTTACCCAATATGCCTACAGCGTCCCGCCCGGCACCCGCATCTCAAAAATTAGCAACTTGCAGGTTGACCTTGCCATGGCGCTAGAATCCCCAACCGGTTCAGTTAGACTGGAAATCCCTATCCCGGGCCGCAACGCTATGGGTGTAGAAGTTCCCAATTCAGTCAAAAGCTTTGTGTACTTTAAAGACGTTTTGCTTAGCGACCAAATGCGCAACCTCAAATCTAAATTAGGCATTGGGTTGGGCAAAGACGTTGCTGGTATGCCTCGCGTGTATGATATTGGCAAAATGCCCCACCTACTGGTGGCCGGCGCCACTGGGTCAGGTAAGTCGGTTTTTCTCCATTCCATCATGTTTTCTATGCTGTATAGAGCAAGCCCGCAGGAAGTTAAATTTATTTTAATTGACCCTAAACGGGTGGAGTTAGTAAACTATAATGGCATCCCACACCTGCTTACTCCGGTAATTACCGACATGGAACGGGCGCCCAGCGCCTTTAGGTGGGCCGCAAACGAAATGGCCCGCCGATACAAACTGTTCGAAGCCGCCCGCGCCCGCAACATTGATGCCTACAACGAAAAATCGGGTTTTCAGGCCCTGCCGCACATAGTAGTCATTGTGGATGAACTAGCCGACATTATGATAGTGGATCCCTCCTCGGTAGAAAAAAGCATTGTGCGGCTAAGCCACAGCGGCCGTCCACCGATGTACTAACCGGTTTGATCAAAGCCAACATCCCCTGCCGCGTTGCCTTTAACGTTACCTCGCAAGTAGATTCAAGAGTAATCATCGACCAGGCTGGGGCCGAAAAACTTATTGGTCGGGGTGACATGCTGTTTGTGCCGCCCGACGCCTCCAAGCCCACAAGAATTCAAGGTGCTTATATTGGCGATGGTGAAATCTCCAAATTAGTCGACTGGCTAAAGAGCACCGGTTTTGCCCCCGAATACAAGGAGGATGTTTTAGATACGCCGGATGACGATCTGTATGATCGGGCAGTTGAGGCCGTAGTCTCGGCTGGTAAGGCGTCAGTTTCTTTTCTTCAGCGTCGGCTGTCGGTAGGTTATGCCCGAGCAGCAAGAATAATGGACCAGCTGGAGGAAACAAAGGTAGTCTCACCGCCTGATTCCAACAGGGAAAGGCAGGTTTTAACAGGCGCTAGTCGTACAAACGACGGTTTGGATTTTGTTGACAATCAACTGGATCAATGAAAAAATCACATCACTGCCTATGGACGTTCAACTTGCGTTTGTTATACTCATAGCACTTCTTACCGGTTCTGCAATTGTGGTTAGTGTATATGTGGTTTTTGTGTTAAAGGATTTTCGGGGTACACTCAAAAAAACTAACGCTATTTTAGACGACACCAAGACTGTTACCGATTCCGTCAAGAGCCCTATTGTCACAGTTATGGGTATTGCCGACGGCATTGCTCGGGGCATCAGAACCGCCCGAGGTATCAGCTCGCTGGTTTCGGGTTGGGATACTAACGATGCCCAGGAGGAAAAAAAGCATGTGCGAAAGTAAAGGTTCAACCGCCACAAGTTTTACACTGGGGGCGCTTATTGGCGCCGGTATAGGTTATTTTGTCATAACGCCCAAGGGCCGTAAATTGCTAAAAGAGTATTGGAAAAAAGTTGAACCTTATGTAGCCAGCGCCAAAGATGCTTTAGAAGAGGGGGTTGAGGAGGGTAAAGAGCAAGGTACCAAGTTGGGTGAAGCCGTACAGCAACGCATACCGGAAAGCATCAAAAAACCTTTGCGCAAGAGTTTGTTCAAGGGCCTATAAGCCTGTACAATCTTAGCCATGTTTCAATCCCACAACCCAAATCCAGACAGCACCAGTGTAAAAAAGTTTTTTATTGACATTTTCGAAACCTTTGTTAGTTCTATAGTAGTGATTACGGTAATCTACTCAACTGTAGCTTTTCCAGAATTGGTTGTAGGTTCCAGTATGGAGCCAAATTTTTACACCGGCGAGCGAATCTTGGTGGAAAAGTTATCTAAACACTTTGTACCAATCCATCGGGGTGATGTAGTGGTCTTGCACCCTCCGGGTGACGACAAAACGGATTTTGTTAAGCGCGTAGTGGGTATACCGGGCGATGTCGTCAAATTAGTCGACTGCAGAGTCTATATTAAAGACGGAGCCGATAGTTATATGTATGTAGAAGACTATTTAAGAGATGGCACCTGTACCAGGGGCGGCGGCAAGGTAAGAGATGGTAGGTCAATAGTGATAGACAAAGACAGCTACTTAGTTTTAGGCGACAACCGCGAGAAGTCTTTGGACTCCCGAACTTTTGGGTTAGTGAAGCAGGACCGAATAATAGGCAGGGTGGTTTATAAATTTTGGCCCCCCACCCAAATGGGCTTTGTTGACTAAGTGCATGATTTATGGTAGCCTAGCCACCAGCCATCTTGTGTTTTCATACGGCTGGGTGCCATTCGCCGGTACTTGTTTCTAAGTAAAAAACTAATATATGAGATACGATTTTTCAAAACGGAAAGAAATTTTGCCTCTCGCCAATCTCACAGGTGTGCAAACCAGCTCTTACAAATGGCTGCTGGAAGAAGGTCTTAACGAAGTACTTAACGAAGTTGGCACTATTGAAGATTATTCAGGTAGAGGCTGGGTGCTGGAGTTTTACAAACCAACTTTTGACAAACCCAGTATTACTATCGACGACGCGTTTTTCACCGGCAGAACTTTTGATTGCCCGTGGTATCTAAAAGCCACTATCAAAGACCCGCTCAACAAAAAAGAGAAAACCCAAAATATCTACATGGGCGACATTCCGGTTATGACCGAAAGAGGCACCTTTATTATCAATGGCGTCGAGCGGGTGGTTGTAAATCAGCTTACCAGGTCCGAAGGCGTGCTATTTACCAGTGAAGTCTCACCCATCACCGGAGCAACCTTAGGTGGAGCTAAAGTACTGCCAAAAAACGGCGTTTGGCTGGAGATCGAAACCTCCAGGACCGGCGTTATAAGCGTAAAAATAGACAGAAGACGCAAACTTGCCATAACATCGCTATTGCGCATTTTGGGCACCGCGACCGACAAC